>JAILFA010000039.1 GCA_024687125.1 Lachnospiraceae bacterium | reverse complement strand
GCGGCAGATATCTGGGACATACGGCGGCGGAATCCTCCCGGAATATCTTCCTGCGTTTTGAACAGTATGCCTTTTATCAGGATATGAACAGACGCATGGAGATGGCGCGCCTTATTGTGCGCGGGAAGATCGACAACCAGGTCGCGTTGATACGGCAGCACCGCTTTTCTGACGGTTACGATTGGCAGGCGGATGTGAAGCGGATGGAAGAGCTTAAGGCAACACTTCCGGAGCGCGATACCCCCAATGAGATCCTTGGGGTGGAGGGGATATGCAGCAATATCTATTTCCATGCCTTCGGCCACATGCTGCACGGGGATTTCGCCTTTAGCGGCAGGAACCGCAGGCCCCCGAAGGATCCGGTCAATGTCATCATCAGTCTGGCCTACACGTTTCTGACCAAGGAGATGGTGAGCGCATTGGATGCCGAGTCCTATGAGACCTATCTGGGATTTCTGCACGGGATCCGTTACGGGAGAAAATCACTGGCGCTCGACATGATCGAGCAGTTCCGCCAGCCGGTGGTAGATCGTCTGGTGCTGCTTCTTTTTGCAAAAAGGATGCTGGGGCGGTACGATTTTGAGTTTCCGGAGGAGGGCGGCGTTGTCCTTTCCGAGGACGGGTTTAAGAAGTTCTGCAGAGAATATGAACGATGGATGAACGGGACGAACAGTGCGGCGGGGGACTCCTTTCGCGCGAGGATCCGGGCACAGGTGGCGGCGCTTAAGAAGTCCATCTGTGATGATGTGCCGTATCATCCCTATATCTGGAAGGAGAGCAAGGATGTATCTGGTGAGCTATGATATCACGAGCGATAAGCGGCGGAGAAAGATCGCCAAGGAGTTGGAAAACTACGGCCGCAGGGTACAGTACAGCGTATTTGAGTGTGAACTTGACAAAGCCCGGTTCTCGCAGCTTTACAAGAAGCTTGTCCTGCTGATGGAAGGGGAAGCGGAGGGAAATATCCGCATCTATACCATCTGCGTCAACTGCATCGAAAAACTGATGACGATCGGCCTCCCGCGTGAAAACTATCCGGAGGACGAGGATCTGATCATAATATGAAAGGAGAAAACCATGAGTCTGTATAACAAGATCATTGATCTGCAAAAGCTGCGCATGGCATGGGATCGTGTGCGTAAAAACAAACCGGTGGCGGGAGTGGATGAGGTCACCTGCGAACAGTTTGAGGAGGACCTGCAGGCACAGCTCAAGCAGCTGCAAACGGAGCTTCTGAATCACACCTATCGGGCACTGCCTGTAAAACAGGTGATGCTCTACAAAGGAGAAAAAGCGCGGGCGATCGCACTCTATGCAATGAGGGACAAGGTGGTACAGCAGTCGCTGGCGGCAGAGCTCGATAAGATATATGACAGCACGTTTTCCGAGAGAACCTGTGCCTATCGGAGCGGACATTCTGCGCTTGCTGCGGTGGAGGAGACGAACGAAAAGATCCGTGAGGGTTCCTATTCCCTGCTGCTGAAACTTGACATCACGCATTTTTTCGACGAGATCAACTGGGATACTCTGCGGGCTCTGCTCGCCAGAGACATCAATGAAGAGGATGTACTGGAGCTGATCCGTGAAAACACCTGCTCCCATATGCTTGATGAAAAGACCGGCGAGCTGATCGAAAAACGCAAAGGGATCTATCAGGGGTCGGCGGTCTCACCGATCCTGTCCAATCTCTATCTGAGAGACTTTGATCACTGGCTGCAGGACAGTACGGATTTTTTTATCCGGTATTCGGATGATCTGATCGTGTTGGGAAATGACAGAGACCAGCTGCTGGGGATCATGTCAGAGGCGGCACGACGGCTGGAAGCGCTTGACCTGCGGCTCAATGACAGCAAGTCGGTGTGCGTGTCCATAGAGGAAGGAGCGGATTTTCTGGGATATCATTTCAATGCTGAGGGGAAGACGATACCGGCGAAGGCAAGAGAAAATCTGACGGATCGATTGGAATCTATGTGGCTGACGATCGGTGATATCGGGATCGAGGATAAGCTCGCCAAAGCTTCCGAGATCATCGGCGGCTGGGAACAGTATTATCGTGAAAATCGGGAGGTGAGTTCGATCCTCGAACTGGCAGGTCTTCTACGAATGGCGGGAGATGATGAGGAAAAGATCATGCAGCTGATGCAGGCACGGCCGCAGATGGAAAATGTATTTCGGGATGTGATGCTCTATCTGTCCGAGATCTGGAAAAGACTCGGAGAACGCAGACTGGAGCTGCTGGAATATGAGCAGTTCTTTCAGGTGTCGGTAGATTCCGAGCAGGTGGAGGACATGGATTCCGAGATCGCGTCAGAGCTTCTGGATGCCTATCGCCGCATGGTCATTATGGAAACGGAGGAAACAGCGACGGAGATCATGCAGGATTACACGGATCTTGGATGCTTCGGCTCAGCGTCAGCCTGGCAGCAGCGGATCGAACAGATGGCGAAATGCTCCAGGCGATACGCCGGTAAAATGCTCGCGCCGGTGGACGCAAATGCGGGGGATACGCCGATCTTTGATGATAAGACGGCGGCAAAGCTTCTCAGGATCTTTGGCGGTCGCGAAGACATCCATTCAAGGGAGTCCATCGGACCGGATCACAGGAGAAAGACAGATCTTGTAACGGCACCTCTTACAGACCGACTGGTGACGGAGCATCTCCGGGGCGAGATCACACTGGGGACTTATATACAGCGCCCGAATGCGACTGTCAGGACAGTGGTTTTTGATGTAGATATATCGAAACGGGTCATGCTCGGGATCGACCGTGCGGATCCGGCTTTTGCGGAGTATATGAAAAAAGCATTTGTCCGCGCGGTGCAGGTATGCGATATCCTTGATTCCATGGGACTCCGCGGATATATCGAGTTATCCGGCAATCGGGGATATCATGTATGGCTGCTCATGACGGAATGGATGCCGACGCGCTATGCGAATATGCTGTGCGAGTGTATAGAAACGAAACTGGAAAAGGATGAGGATATCACGGTAGAGTTTTTCCCGAACAAGACGAGGATCAAGGCAGGGAAATTCGGACAGGTGATGAAGCTGCCTTACGGGATCCATCTGCGCACCGGGAAGCGTTCATATTTCTTGGATGAGGATGGACAGCCGATTCTGGAGATCAATCCGTTTGTGGACAATCTGGCAAGGTTCACCATCGGCGCGGTCAAAAAGGTATTGGCCATGCAGACGGGGAACAAGGAGAGCGCAGAGAAGAAAGAGGTCGACCAGGATCTGAGCGCATTCGGTGATCTTGAGAGCAATGTCTGTGAGGTGCTGAAGAAATGTGATCTGATGCGGTATCTTTGTCAGCGTGCTGTCAAGACAGGGTATCTGAATCATTTTGAGCGGCTGAGCATTCTGCATGTTTTCGGACATCTCGGAGAGGCAGGGCAGCAGTTTGTGCATCAGGTGATGTCCCATACCCTGAATTATTCCTATAACGTCACGGAGAGCTTTGTCCGGCGCTGCCCGGAGAAACCGATCAGCTGCGTGAAACTGAGGGATCAGTACCGGATGGTGACGGCAGAGATTGGCTGCGACTGCGCATTCAAACGGACAAAGAACTGTTATCCGTCGCCGGTATTACATGCCATTACAGGATCTGAGGACGCGGATACCATGATCACACTCCCGACCAGCCGGACTCTCACGGAAGAGAAAAAGAGCGAGGTGATGGATGAGATAAATATCCACAAGAAGGCCCAATCGCTTGCCAAAAGGATCCTAGAGCTGAGAAAGCAGCAGCGCTCGCTGACGAAGAGCATCAAGGGTGTCGAGCGGGAGTTGTCCGCACTGTTTGACAACGCTGGTATCGATGCGCTGGAAACAGATCTGGGTATGCTGGTGCGCAGGAAAAAGGAGGACGGCTATGAGTGGCTGATCGAGATATGATCGTCAGGTATTGCCCATCCATGCGGCATTTTGCCTGCGTGGATGGGCAAAAATGCATGGACAGATGCAGTGAAACGGCGTATAATATAAGCATCTCTATTTCGAAAAAAAAACGCCCGGAAAAAATCAAATTGTCAGAATATTCAGACAATTTCATGCAGAAATGGTCCCTGGAGGCGGCATGGAAAGGGGCTTTCAGAAGGGCACAGAAGAAATGGAGAAAGTCCGAGACAGGACATTGATACATTGATTTATATATATCGGGAATTGTAACTTCTGTAAGGGAAGAAATGGAGAAAGTCCGAGACAGGACATTGATACTCTTCCAACATACCTTTGATATGTCTTAAGTCATCTGCGGAAGAAATGGAGAAAGTCCGAGACAGGACATTGATACATCCGGATGTACTCCTACCAACTTTTCCCTAAATGTGGAAGAAATGGAGAAAGTCCGAGACAGGACATTGATACCACTGGCTTCTTCGTCCCACATGATATTCACGATATTGAAGAAATGGAGAAAGTCCGAGACAGGACATTGATACAATCTTCATGGGCTCCCGGCCCCCCTTCGTTTTAATCTTGAAGAAATGGAGAAAGTCCGAGACAGGACATTGATACACTTTGCAGTTACTTCGTTCTTCTTGTTCTGATCCTGAAGAAATGGAGAAAGTCCGAGACAGGACATTGATACATTGCAATGATGTGCAACAAGTGCTGAAACATCGATGCCTGAAGAAATGGAGAAAGTCCGAGACAGGACATTGATACCTTCAGTGTTAGCGACAACGTATGTCATTCTTCCACCTCGAAGAAATGGAGAAAGTCCGAGACAGGACATTGATACACTCAGATGGCCTTCTCGGCCTTGAACTGCTGGTGCAGAAGAAATGGAGAAAGTCCGAGACAGGACATTGATACAAGTGAAAAACGCCATTTTTGCATCATCAGAACTTCGAAGAAATGGAGAAAGTCCGAGACAGGACATTGATACATTGTTCAGCAGTACACGGTCGTTGTTCTTGCTGTCCTTGAAGAAATGGAGAAAGTCCGAGACAGGACATTGATACATACAGATTGAATTATTGTTATTATCTTCATATAACGAAGAAATGGAGAAAGTCCGAGACAGGACATTGATACAAGATCTCATTCCTGTTTCCGATCTGGCTCATATCATGAAGAAATGGAGAAAGTCCGAGACAGGACATTGATACCCGATCGTGGAATTCATTTTCATGATTTTTCCTTTCCCCGAAGAAATGGAGAAAGTCCGAGACAGGACATTGATACACTGCGAACGACGCGAAACCGGTCACAGACTGATCCGAAGAAATGGAGAAAGTCCGAGACAGGACATTGATACTCCGCCGGATTAGCATCAAGATCATATGCTTTTCCTACCGAAGAAATGGAGAAAGTCCGAGACAGGACATTGATACAATTTTGAGATTCTGGCGAGGATCAAAGAACTGCGAAGAAATGGAGAAAGTCCGAGACAGGACATTGATACATGCATCCTTTCTCCACCCACGATGGTTAGACTATATGAAGAAATGGAGAAAGTCCGAGACAGGACATTGAAACATTTGTGCAACCCTCTATTTCCTCGTAATATTTCCTTAGAAGAAATGGAGAGAGTCCGAGATAGGACATTGAAACAAAAGTTACTGAATATGTATTCATGGCGATTCTCCTTTCGAAGAAATGGAGAGAGTCCGAGATAGGACATTGAAACATGAAGGTCAGATATAAAGAAATTCACTTTCTCCCCCCGAAGAAATGGAGAGAGTCCGAGATAGGACATTGAAACACTGAGTGCCCGAAGTTTAACGAGTTGAATGACTTGTGAAGAAATGGAGAGAGTCCGAGATAGGACATTGAAACCGTTCCTCTGGAGACAGACTTCATACGGTGTTGCCATGAAGAAATGGAGAGAGTCCGAGATAGGACATTGAAACAAATACCATTTGCCTTTGCCATAATGTTACCTCCTGGAAGAAATGGAGAGAGTCCGAGATAGGACATTGAAACATGGAAAGTCTCCCATTTCTTTGCCTCCTTTTCTTCAGAAGAAATGGAGAGAGTCCGAGATAGGACATTGAAACTGATTTTCATTATCCTACCTCCTATCTTAGTCATTAAGGAAGAAATGGAGAGAGTCCGAGATAGGACATTGAAACATTTCTCCTTTTTAATTGTAGTATTTTTCTTTGACTTCGAAGAAATGGAGAGAGTCCGAGATAGGACATTGAAACCTTTTGAGATCATATTTTATCCTCCTTTTTGACTTCGAAGAAATGGAGAGAGTCCGAGATAGGACATTGAAACTACTGTATCTTTCTTCTTAAATGCCTCTTTGTTTGAGCGAAGAAATGGAGAGAGTCCGAGATAGGACATTGAAACAACGCTATTTTTGAGTTCGTTTTTCTCTATATCATCGAAGAAATGGAGAGAGTCCGAGATAGGACATTGAAACATTTCCTGGTTAGTCATCTCAATGGTTCCATATGTAGCGAAGAAATGGAGAGAGTCCGAGATAGGACATTGAAACCTCTTCGCGTCCTGGCCATATACTCTCCTTTCTGACGAAGAAATGGAGAGAGTCCAAGACAGGCCATGACTCACCATGCAGGCACTCGGGAGCGAGTTCCCTCGTTCGCGGCTGTCGCCGCATAGTTCGTCCATCGGATGCGAACGCCTGTGCGCAGGCGCCCGTCGTTCGCTCCGATGTCCGACCTGCGTGGCTCGTAGTTTTCGCGATAATCAACTTTTTTGTCCGATCACCCCCCCACTTTAGTTCTTTTTTTGTTCTAATATGTCCACAGAGCGATCCTTCCGGAATCAGCATTCCGGAAGAGCAAACGGGGGAATTCACAATGAAGAAAAATCGAAAACAGGAACTTACATTCGGAGACGTCAGAGAATATGCATCTCGTATTGATCGGATATCGATCTGTATGGCTGAAACGCTGGCATATGAGAACTATACGTGCATGGATGAGGTTCCGCACAAATATGATGCCCTGTTTCTGCATGGATTCGGTATGATCGACTCCGAAGCGATGGGAAACACCGGGACTCCGGTTGATCACGTTCTGTGGACGCATCATCTGGAATTCTTATTATCGAACGAGCCGAAGAAATAAGGCGCAGAAAAGGAAAGGTGGGAGATATGGCTGATTCAATGCTGCAGGCTGAAGTGAAGGTCTATTCAGAGAAATACGACATCCATGGTGTGATCAAAGACTATGGTGTGGTTACCATGCTGTTTTTCACTTATGAAGGCAAAAACGTAGAAATGGCTGTTCACAGAAATATCCTTTCCGGTGAGAGCTATGAAGATCTGGGAAGAAACATGATCGAATCCTATGCTGCCAACCTTGCCGTACATGCAGAGGGCAGGAAACTGCAGCTGCATTACTGGTATATTGACGAATATGAGTACGAAGGAGAAAAATACCTGATCGGACACGGGATCGTTACCGGACACCAGAAACTGGAGGACTCCATTGATATGCATACGTCCTTTGTAAAGGCGATTTCGATCGATGAGGCTGAAAAAGAACTGGTGCTCACGACGAAAAACAGTGTATATCACTGCCCGCTGGCCTATTGCAGGTTTAAAAAGCAGGATGAGCATCCGGACATCATACCGGACTATAAGAAGCTCAGACGGAAATACAAAGGAAAGATCAAGTATCCGTCCATTGAACCGGGGAAGGTGCTTCTGGTCCTGGCGAATTTCAGCGATTATTATTTTCACTCCGTGTACTATGTGCCGGAGGGGGCAGAAGACAAGAAACCGCTGGAATACAGTGGCTGGCCTCATATAGGAATGTTCCAGGACAGTTATCTGATCGGTGTAGAAAATGCCCCCATTGATCTTCGGTATTTTCCGCATTACCGGAACGTCGAATTCTACTCGGAGTTTACTGATGACATGCCGCTTTTTATTGAAAATATCGGTGATGTGACGCTATACGCATCCACCTCCTGCGGCACGCTGAAGCTCGAGCCGGGAGACCGCAAAGAGGTAAAAAAGGAAAATGCGGAGAAGGAAACACCGATGCTTCCCGGAGGGGATCTTTATCCGGCGGGGATCTTATAGTAAAGGGGGCCTGCTGCTGCAGGCCCCGGTTTATGCTGCTGATTACACTGATCAGTCGGCATACTCAGTTGCGATATAGATACGTCCGTCGCTGGCGGTGGCTATTCCGATACCGATCCGCTTATAGGCAGCAGATATCATTGTTTTGTTGTGTTTAGGTGAATCTTTCCAGCTCTGGATCAGCTGTGAGGCGTTCTTATTAGGCTTCATTCTTCCGAGGTTTTCACTGGCTTTCGTAAGTGACAGTTTCCATTTACCGTCCTTATCCTGATATGCAGTCTTAAAAGACGTTCCATTCGGACGCGTATGTGAAAATACACCGGTTTTGGCCATCTCATCTGCTCTCAGCTGGGCAATCTGGTTAAGAGTGGCATCAGCTGTTACGTTCTCCACTTTGGCTTCCTGCCTTTTTTGGTTTATTAACGCCAGGATCCTTTCCGGACAGACATCGGATGCCCCGGCGTATGGCAGACGACCTGCAGCTTTGCCAATCTTCAGATAATCATCTGCAAGTATGGCAGGATCTGTCCCCAATGCAGCTGCGATTTCAGGATACTGTGCAGCATAGTATTCGGGATCAAAAACAGATCCGTCTGCAAGCGTCATTGTTTTTGCTGAAGCAGGAGCAGCGGGAAGTCTGCCCTCAGCTTTGCCATACTGCAGATAATGGTTGGCAAGAGCCTTCGCGTCATTACCGAGTGCCTCTACCACATCCGGATACCGTTCAGCATAAAATACAGGATCAAAAACGGTGCCGTCGGACAGCTTCATGGTACTGCTTTTGGCGTTTACCGCCGGGCAGCATAGGCTGAGCGCCAATGCGATGGAAAAGATCATCACCGCGGCGCGCATAAATCTTTTTGTCAGATGTTGGTTCTTCATGATAGCCTCCGTTTCTTGGTTTCTGTTCGCGATCACAGATCCATGACAGCATTTTATTCCTTGGTTACCCTTTTTGCAACGCGATCTGAAAAATGCTGACCGTTTTCCATGGAGGTATACAACTTTTTTGTCCTGTCGATTCAGGTACAAATGCTTATAACGTGATATATTGAAGACGGAAGAAAAGAAAACCAAGGGAGACCACTATGAATCGTATTTATGCAGATGTAAACAAGAGGATCGATCCAAAGCTTAAGGAGGAGTACAGGAAGTATACCGGTTTTGAACCGGAGGATGAGCTGGTCAGGCATTACATCCACCTCGGTGCCCGGAAAAGAGGACTGCCAATCGGGCAGATGCTTGACATGCCAATGGAAGAGTTGGTCTCTGCCGTCGAAAAATATATAAGGCAGGATTTGAAAGGTATCAGTACGCCATATTAGTGATCCGGGCAGGTCGAGAAACGTTGAAAACAAATCCGAATGAGGAGGTAAAGATGGCAAAGATCGTCGAGTTTATGTCAAATGAACAGAAGGAACAGGAGAAGCTCCGGGATCTTCTGGAGGAGCTGGATAAGGCGGACGATAAGGCAATATCCATCGTTCTTCAAAGGAAGCTCAGGAGCGACAATGGCCTTGAGAATACAGAGAAAAGCTTTATGGAATGGGCAGCAGCCATGGTTGAACTCAAAGAGGCGAGCAGACAGGTGAGGGAACAGAAAATAAAGATGGGACTTATTGATCCGGACAATCCTGACACTGAAAAGGATCATAAGTGGCGGTTCTCAGAAACCGAGGATTGATATGAGCAGAATATTTGTGATACCGGATGTGCATTTGAAACTATGGATCTTTGCCCGAGCGGATGAACTTGTGTCTGCCGGCAGCTATGATGCTGTTGTCATGCTGGGGGATCTTGTGGATGACTGGGGAATGCAGCTGAACACAGAACTGTATAATGGATGTCCCGTAGGAGATGAAGGGTTTGTCTGGGTGGATACGGTTGAGCAGACTTGGGCGAGGCATATATGATCATAGGTACAGATAAAATGAGAGAACCGGTGGGCTTTTGCCCGTTCTTTGCAATAAAACCTACCTGGGAGATCATTCCTTTTGATGAAGGATTGTCTGAGATACCCTGCGTCAGCAGGAGTTATTACGGACGAAATCCTTTAGATAAAGACGTTGCAATCGAATACTTCGACAAAGTATGCCATGAACATGCGTACTTTCTGCCGAGGACCGGAGAAATACGGATCACAGGCCGGGCGATGTACGATGAAGCGGATTATTCAAAGCTGTTCGGATTGAGAGTATGTAATGCCTATAAGATATCCGGAAAAGACAATTGCAGGATCCGCCCATTCTGTCACACGGAGATCATAGAAGACAGCCTCGTATATCGCCGGTTTGAGATAACAGTCTCCTGCCGAAAAAAGGGAGATACTGACTATGATTTTCAGATCACCCCGGCGATAGAAACATGCAGATATGTGTTTAACAGGTTCGGTGTGATCATGGAAAACCGTGATAAGACGAGAACGATCACAACGGCGGCAGGGATTCCGACTGACGGGGTCTATGATACGCTGATTGACGCGATTGAAGCGGACAAGATGTCCCTTTATCAGGCGTTCGCCAGAGATGTGGAGATCTTGCACAAGGAAGATATTATGAAGGCTCTTCCGCATGTGAAAAAGGATTCCCCCCGTTTAGGAATAAACCCCTTTATCGACATTTATTCGCGAGCTGCGGAAAACATCGGATTATCTGAAAGCGTTCCTGCGCGTATTGTTCAGGAACTGAACCTGCGAAAGCATACGGCCAACTCCGCTGTACGGATCGCCAAAGATCTCGTGGTGATCACGGGAGAGCGCAAATGCAGATATCTCGATTACAAAGAGGAAACCCGTGCGTATTTTGACATGAACAGTGCGTATTATTTCAGAAAAAACGCCGTGACGGGCAAATGGCAGAGTGATGATCTTGCCAAGCACGTCTCGAATAATCGCGAGATAGAAGAAAGGATCATAGACAGTGATTTCCTTGAAAATACCTGCGCGGAACAGTTTGCCAGGTATTCGATTGAAAACCGCATCCCCAGGGGACAAAAGGTCAATCTTGGAGTGCTCCTCGCACAAGTAGGCTTTCTTTCGGCGGAGCAGGCGGCTAAGATTCAGAGTCCCATTTTTGAAAAAATCCTGCAAAATATATTTGAAGGAAAACTTTGCGATGGGGACAAGTCGCTCGCGGAGCTTCTGGGGATATCAGGCGCACAGATCAAGTTTCTCGAGGAAATAGAGATACCGGATGACCTTGCTGCATTCTCGGAATGCATGGAAGCAGAGGATTTTAAGGTGCATTTTCCGGATGTAAAGAAAAGGATCTTTGCCGCAGTATTTTATTGCAACGGAAGGTCCAATTCGTGGGATCACTCCCGTGAACTTAAGAAAGAGGAGATTTTCGCGGCTGCAAAAACGTTAAGTTCCCTTGAAAAAACACGTATAGAGGACAGGGACAGGCTCCTTACGGAGTACAGGGATTATATCATCATGCGCAGAGCATATCAGAACTATAAGGATCATATGCGTGATGACGATCCGCTGCGAGAGGAATTCCTTTCCTATGGAGACGTACCGATCAATATAAAACCTTCAAAGATACGCGATTGTCACAACAAATTGGGGCGGATCATCGAAGTTTTCCATTGCTCAGACCAGATCCTGAAGTATTCACGCGCGATCGAAGAGAGATATGAAAAAGAAGCAAAACAAAGAGAGTATGCCGATGGACGTTACAGTATCCTTATGCCGAAGGATGCGTTCGACATCATCCGTGAGGGCCGTGAACTTCAGCACTGTGTAGGCCGCGCCGGGTATATCGGATCTATGGCGGCGGGGAGATGCACAATCCTGTTCCTGAGATCATGTGATAACCCGAACACACCTCTTATAACAATTGAAGAGCGTGATAAAATGATCCGGCAATGCTACGGCTTTCTCAACAGTTACAATAAGGATGCAGAGATTCGGGATTTTATCAAGACATACGCTGATCTGCAAGGGCTTACGATAGGCACTGTAATATACGAAGATGATATAAGAGGAGGGGTATGATGCCTCTCATCTGTTAGGAGGATACGATGGCGACTTATGTGGTTTCTGATCTTCACGGACATATGGATGTATTTGAAAAAGGTTTGGAGCGGATCGGGTTTACGGACACGGATGTGCTTTACGTCCTTGGTGACGCCGTAGATCGCGGACCTGACGGGATCAGGATCCTGGAGTGTATCAAAGAACATAAGAACATGGATCTGATCATCGGAAACCATGAGTTCATGATGCTCAATTCCGTTGATCCGGATGGCAGGGATAAGTGTAACGGAAAAGACTCTGATCTTTGGCTGTATGGGAACGGCGGGACAAAGACGTACGTGCAGTACCTCGCGCTGACAAAGAAAAAAAGACAGTCTCTTTTGCTGTGGCTGCGCCGCCGATATGTCATCAGGACACTTGAAGTTGGGGGACAGACCTATTGCCTGACGCATTCCTATTATGATCCGAAATGTGAAAACAGGATGTATTTCGAACTGGATTGCGCTGCGGTCTGGAACATCGTCTGGCGGTCGATGTACAGGGAGGATTGGAATACGCGCGGGATTAATATTTACAAGGATTATCCATATACCTTTATCACGGGACATATCCCGATCCATAAGGTACAGCGTGTCTTTGAGGGGGACAAAACCTACAATGACCTCAGAATCTTTGAAAAGGGCAACTTTATCGATATCGACGGCGGGTGTGCTGCGGGATATCACAAAGTGCTTCATAACGGTGCGCTGTTTTACCGGCTGGATGACCGGAAAGTATTTGCGGAGCCGATGCCGGCGGAATAACAGGGGGAACAGATGAATCTATACATTGCCGATCTTCACTTTGGGCACCGCAATGCAATTACGTTTGACCATCGGCCGTTCGCGGACTGTGACGAGATGGATATGGCCATGATTAAGCTGTGGAATGTCAGAGTTGCTCCGGATGATCATGTTTATATCATCGGTGATTTTGCACACCGGGCCGAAAGGGATGAGGTCTGGTATCTGAAGAAGCTATGCGGGCATAAGCACCTTGTCATAGGAAACCATGACGGAAAACTGCTTCAGAATGAAAAAGCCATGGCTTACTTCGAGTCGGTTGATAAAATGATGGGTATCAAGGATGGAGAGGAACAGATCGTCCTCTGCCATTATCCCATGGTGGAATGGTATAAGAGCCGGCATGGCTCATGGCTGATCTATGGACATATTCATGGGAATAAGGATGAGACCTGGCAGATCATGCGCGGGATCGATCACGCGCTGAATGCCGGTGCGTGTATCAATAACTATACGCCTGCATCGCTCAAGGAACTGATCCGAAACAACCAGACCTATTATATGAAACGGGAGCTGTAGAGGCGGCTGCGACAAGAATGCTGAAACAATACTGGTGATCGCGAGGATTAGAATCCGGCATCATGAGGGGAGTGCTCTGTGCCGATATAAAGGAGAACAGGGATGAAATGCAGAGATTGCAAGCATAAATGGAATATTGACAGTACAGAGGAGACGGGGAGCGCGATCTGTTCCTATTCCACGATGCATAAGATGATCCATTTGGATGATCCATGTCATTTTTTGCCGGAGACAGCTGAACTAACCTGTGGGGATTGTGACTGTCTGCATACCGATATGGCCTGTTTTGGCTGCTCGCCGGATGACAGCCCGTATTTTGACGGAAAACTCTGTGAAGGGTATACGGATAAGAAGGAATTGGAGTTTTACAGGATCCTGATGTTCTGGAAAACGCATAATTACTATAGCCGCGACAGGATCATCGGCATCATTGATGATTTTGAAGAAGAATATGAGAGTCTACGGGAGTGGATTGAAGGCGATGACTGATCTGATCCTGTTCCCATCCGACTTCTTCGATACAAAGAAGGAGCGGTTTGGCCGGTTCATGGTTAAAGATTATGTGAAATCCGTGAAGGGAACGGAATTCCTGAGCTACTTTGGGCATGACGTTACACAGGAAACGTTTGACCGGTGGATGGAGGTCTTTTACAAATACCGCGGCGGTCTGCAGAAACTCCGGGCAGGGAAACTATACACCGGAACCGCCTGTGCCGCTGATTCTGAAGTACAGGGGGCTCGCCAGCCCGTATTACACGGTGGACTATGCAGAGCTCGATGACGGATCCGGGAGATCGAAGCGGGAGACGGAGAGGTATCCGGCCTCTCGGACGGACAGGATTACGAGCAGTACTTCAGGGCACTGTATCATTGCTTCAACTGATAATCTGAATCCATATCTCATCAGATTCACAACTTTTTTATCCGATCACAGCCGGAGTGTCTTCTTTTCCTTTGGTAAAATGGCGGCAGTTGAGAGATCAGCGGTGCTTATTTCGCTGATCACTCTGATCTGTCGCTGCTGCAGGAAAGGAGGAGACACATATGAACTGGATTCCGGCGATCGAAGTAGAAAGCGCCCATGGAACGAGGGAGGTCAGTCTTTCTACAAGGCATCTCATGAACAGGACGCTGTTCCTGCGGGGGAGCATTGACGCGGATAGGGCGGATGATTTTCTGTCCGAACTTCTGTACCTTGAGGGGACGGATGAGCCGGTCACGCTCTACATCAACAGTCCGGGGGGAGAGATCAATGCGGGGCTCATGATCTACGATGCGATCCAGGGGAGCGGGCTCACGATCAAAATGGTGTGCACCGGTCTGGCGGCAAGCATGGCGGCGCTCATTTTTGCCGGCGGACAGAAAGGGAGGCGCTTCATCCTGCCGCACAGCAAGGTGATGATCCATGAGCCGCTCATCATGGGCGGTGTGGGCGGTTCGGCCACGAGCATCAAGAACATCTCGGACTCCATACTGGAGACGAGAGAAGTGGTAAACGGCATTCTGTCAAAGCACACCGGCAAGACCGTGAAAGAGATCGACACGGCCACCAGCTTTGACAACATGATGAATGCGGAGGAAGCGATCAAATTCGGGCTTTGCGACAGGATCACGAAATCGATAAGGGTCTGAGAGAGGAGGGGAGCATGAAAGAGGATACACTCATACTTGCACAGGATCAGTATTACAGTCTGGACTGCTATGAAACAAGGCTGAACAACAATGTCCTGGTCGTCGGGACGAGCGGCGCCGGAAAGACCCGGGGTGTGGTGGAGCCGAATCTGATGCAGGCTTCCGGCAGCTATGTCGTGTCAGATCCCAAAGGAAATCTCTACGCGAAGTATAAGGATTATCTGAAGGAGAGGGGCTACAGGGTCGTGAAGCTGGACTTTACCGATCCGGCGAACTCCGAGCACTACAATTTCTTTGATTACATCCACAGTACGCAGGATATCGTCAAGGTCGCGCATATGCTGATCTACCTGAATAACAAAGGGGGACATTATGATCCCTTCTGGGATGAATCCTCGCAGCTTCTGATGCAGGCCTGCATTGCGTTTCTGATGGAAAGCGATTACAAATCCGAGAGAACCCTGGAATATATCATGAAGCTGATCGATATGTGTGATGTCGACGAGTATTCCCGTTCCTCCGATCCGAGCAGTGAGCTGGATAAGATCATGCGGTTTCATGAGGAGAAACACCCGGGCAGTTATGCGGCAAAGACATACAGGAAATTCAGGACCGGCGCGAACAAAACACTGAAAAACATCATGATCTGTGTCACATCGAGGCTTGGGCTCTTTGATTCGCCGGAGATCAACGAATTGCTCCGGACGGATACGGTCAATATTCCCAGTATCGGCGACCGGAAGACGGCACTTTTTGTGGTCGTGAGCGACACGGACAGGTCGCTGGATGTGCTGGCGAACATCTTTTTCAGTCAGGCCATGAATGAGCTGTGCCTGCACGCGGATAAGGAATGTGAAGGGAACCGGCTGCCGGTTCCGGTGCGGTTTATCCTCGATGATTTCGCGACCAATGTCAAAATCTGCGAGTTTCCGCGCATGATCGCATCGATCCGGTCCCGCGGGATTTCCGCCATGCTCATGATCCAGGCGGAATCTCAGCTTCAGGAGGCCTACGGATATGACGCAAGCACCATCATCGGCAACTGCGACACGTATCTCTACATGGGCGGCAATGACGTTGGGACCGCCAAAGCCGTGGCGGAGCGGTGTGATATGCCGTTAAAGAAGATCCTGAACATGCCGGTTGGAACAAACTGGATCTTCCGGAGAGGGCAGGCGCCGATCAACGGCCGTAATATCGATCTGGATGCGTTTACCAGAGAAGTTGATGAGGACAGCGGCTGGATCTTCCGGTGAGCGGATCAGCCGGAAGCAGCCGCGTGCCGCGCAGCCCTGCATCCCCTTGGTTCCAATATCATCCCGTATCGTGTATAATAGATTTTTGTATTACAGAGATCTGTTCGCGGGAGAAAACTATGGCGATCGACAGGGAGCGCATCAGCACAGGATTTTTCACGGATGCATTCAAGAATACGCTGCGCGACTATTATGCCTATGGCTTTCGTGAGGCCCGGGATTATCCGGATTCCGAGGGCACGATCTGCAATAACTGGAACCGTCTGAACAGCATCCTCAACGACGGGGATTTCTGGACCTGGGCGGACAGCCCGCGCGGCAGGCTGTTTGTGACCGCGGATTCCAGAGTCGCCCCGATGAACCTTTTTCAGCTGGTTTACCTCTACTGCGGCTTTAAGGCCGATTATCCGCTCCGGTACTTCCAGACGATCTTTGCCCTGTCGCCTCATTTCGGATACGCGGATATCGAGACGGAGCTGGAAGGTTTCGATGAACACCCGGATTACGACGGCTTTGAAAAGCGCTTTCGCGCAGCGGATCACACGGCTCTGACCAGCGCGGAGCTTTCCGTTCTGACGGGCCTGTCGCCCGAGCAGGCTTTTTCCGGCAGCTATCACACACTGAACCGTTTTCTGAAGCCGCTGGCGGATCTCGGTATCCTTTGGGATACCGGGTCTGCCAACAAAAACAGGTGGACGCTGAATACCGGGACGATGGGCGGGCTTCTTGCCGCTGTTCCCGCGGACCCGTCGCAGGAGCTTTCGCTGGAGACCAGGTTCCTGGATGCTCTGGATTTCTTTTCCCAGTATCTGCCGCTCGGAGAGATCGGGCTGTTCCTCATGCACAGACTTAAAGACAATCCGCATGCCGGCGGGGATGATATCCGTTTCCGGCACGAATACATGGTCAATGCACTAAACGATTATCATCTGAGCGATATTCTGGATGCCATTGAACAGGAAAAATGGCTCGTTGTCAGATACAGCCATGCTTTGAAGAAACTGATCGGTGAGATCGTCTGCCTGCCGCTGGAGATCCGCCAGAGCGATGCGAACGGCAGGAATTACCTCATGTTCTATGATCCGCAGAACCGCACGCTCGGCGCGCTCAGGCTGGAAATGATCGACGGTCTGCAGATCTTCAAAAAGCTGACGGATCCGGACGGACATACGGTTCCTGTCACTGAAGCTGACTATATAGCTTCTGATCTTGAACACTGCAGGGAGAGGCTTCGTCTGCTGTGGGGTGTGAGCAGTTGGTCCGGTGGCGGTAAAATGGGAAGCGTGGCGGACAGCCCTGTCCCTCAGAGAGTACGGATCGAATGGGACCTGAAAAGAGCAAATCCCAAAAGGCTGCTCTACAGGGTAAAGCGTGAGTGCAGAAACGGAACTGTACGGCACGAGCCTGAGAAGGACCGGGTGATCTGGGAAGGTGATGTCATGGACCCCGGTGAGATGCGCCCCTGGATCCGCTCTTTTTACGGGACGGTCGCGAAGGTCACAGGTCTGGAAGGCTGTCTGGATCCCGAGCGCGAGATCGAGGGGATGAACAGGGCTGCCGGGAATTCGGAGCTGCCGCCGGAGCGCTACGGGAAAGATCCTGTACCCGCGTATGGGAGACTCCTGGAGGACGGGACACTGGCGGTCGGATATGCCGGCACCGGCTTCCGGGTCCACGGGACTCCCTGTAAGGCGCATGAGATGCTTTTCAATGAGGTCTTCGGGATCTATTACCATGTGTTCGCCGCCTGGCTCACCGATGCCGCGAAGTGCACAGAGGAAGACCAGAGAAAGACCCTGCTCACCCGCAGGGAGCTGCTGACCCGCGGCCGCCGCATCCTGAACGCGAATGATGAGCTGCGCGGCATATACACCGCCGAGACGGCTGTCGCGTTTATGGAAGAGCTGATCGACAGCGGCAGGTTTTTTGAGAAAGGCTTCCGCAGGCGAAATGATATTGCTGCCGCGGGCGCAGCCGGATATGGCGGGTTTATCCCCGAGAACGAGCTTCCGACCGGCATGAGCGAAAGGGAACGCGGACGCTACGAGGTCTGCTGGCGGCCGCGCTATACAGTCCATGACAGGAATCTGCGGTTTGGGCGGGATGTCCTGCCGCTGACGTTTCAGGAGAGGCGCTGGCTTCTTTCCATGCTTCAGGAGAGCCGCGTGCAGCTGTTCCTGACAGGGGAGGAGCGCGCGGCCATGCAGAAGTGGCTGGCGGAGGGGGCAGGCTGCCGGCCTTATGATCTTTCCGTGATCAGACATTTCGACCGCTTCCATATCATCCGCGACGACTCACACAAAGAAAAGGCGCAGATCACTTTTCGACGGTTCCTGAGAGCGATGCATGAGGAAAGGCTGATCCACGTGGTGTATCGCACGTCCCGCGGCAGGATCATGGAGGTCGACTGTCAGCCGATCGATATCGAGTTTTCCAAGCGCGATAACACCTTTCACATGATTGCGATCCGGGCCGGCGAGGAGCGGGAGGATTCGTTCTCACTTTCCAGGATCATGGAGACGGCGCTGGTTAAGGGGATTGATACACATTTTGACCGAGCTGGTCAAAAAGAGCTCGTGGATGAACTTCTGGAGGCACGGGACGGCGGCGGATGTACGGCGACGGTGATCTTTCCGGCGGACCCCGGGATCGCCGACCGGATCCTCACAGAGTTTTCCCCCTGGAAGAAGACCTGCATCCGGCAGAAGAAAGCGGACGGAGACAGCGCCGCAGAGACGCTGAGCCTTCGGATCCGTTATTTGTCTTCCGATGAAGAGGAGATCATCGCGAGGCTACTGGGCTACGGCGGACATATCCGTGTCCTGGAAAAGCAACTGCGCCGCGAGATCGCAAGGCGCGCCATGCACCAGCAGGCGCTTTTCAGCGGCATCGGCATCGAAGAAGAACGCGAGGAAGAACTCGAGGGGTTGCAGAGGTAGGTTTTGTTGGGTGGCCCGGACGGCGCTGCGTGGCTGAGGGCCGCAGAGGTAGATTTTTGCGGAGGGCTATGTACATTTTTCTTGATATCGACGGCATATTGAATACGGAGGCGGACTGGGCGCGCAAGGTGTACTCCCTCAACCCCGCCTGTGTGAAGGCGTTCTGCGGACTGCTGGATAACCTC
This sequence comes from Lachnospiraceae bacterium, assembly GCA_024687125.1. Taxonomy (GTDB): domain Bacteria; phylum Bacillota; class Clostridia; order Lachnospirales; family Lachnospiraceae; genus Butyrivibrio. Next base: position 9,098 of record JAILFA010000039.1, on the reverse strand, counting down.
CCTGATCCGATGATCGTCCTGTCTTCAACTTGGCGGAACGGGATCGCCAGGGACGGCACGACTGCGGTTCACATTCAGGATCTGCTGCAGGCGATCGCATCGAGCGGAATCACCGAGCTTGACCGTACCGGCATCTCGCCGGACGGGTGTGTCTTTTCGTGACGGGGAAATGGTTTGGTATCATGCTGCAAGCAGGAAATCAGATATTATTGACAAAAAGCATATAATAAAGTCAGAATCAGACGCTTTATATGCTTGTTGATTGCTGACCACGGGGCGGCTATGGATGCGCCTCCAATATTTCCGGCGTTTTCGTGATTTTTATATGCCTTTTGTCTCTTGATGGGATAGGGGTAAGCCGAGAATGCGCGGCTTCAGAGTTGAAAAGGCATATAATTTGGCGGGTTTCGCTTATTCTATCGGAGTGGTGGTCTAAATCTTGTCGGAAGCAGGTTGATTAAGGCAGATAAAATATGGAAAAAGCTGTAAGATATATGCTTAGCTAATAGCACAAATATCAGGATCAACGACGCTGTTGTTCAGGCAAGGAAAAATGAACTCTGGATGGCAACGTATATGAAGGAACGAGCCTTATACATGGATTGGAAAGAAGAAGGAAGAGAAGAAGAACGGGAGAATGCTCGACGAGAGACTGCGCGTGCCGATAAAGCGGAGGAAAGAGCCCGCGAACTGGAGGCAATGCTCGGAATAAAGGAAGAGGCGTGAAAAACTTCTGAGAGCGTTGACAGAACTGCTGCGAATTGAAGAAAGGGTTCAGGAATCATCATGAAGATCAGAAGAGCTGTTAAGGGCGATATCGACAGGATCCTGGCGATGCTCAGCCAGATCCTGGAGCTGCATGCGGCGCTGCGGCCGGACATTTTTGTTCCCGGCACGACCAAGTACACCGCCGGGGATCTCGAAACCATGCTGCAGGATGACAGGAAACCGATCTATGTGGCGGCAGATGAAGAGGACACTGCCGTGGGATATGTTTTTTGCCAGATCCGGGAACAGCCCTTTACGAACACGATGGTGCCGTTCAAGTCCTTTTTTATCGATGATCTGTGTGTCGATGCCCCCATGCGCGGGCAGCACATCGGAGAACAGCTCTTCGAATACGCAAAGCAGGAAGCCGCAAGACTTGGGTGCTATGAGGTGACCCTGAATGTCTGGCAGGGCAATGACGCCGCGGAAAGGTTCTATGAAAAGATGGGCATGAAGACCAAGGAGCGGCAGATGGAACTGATCCTGCAGTAATCATACGCTGCCGCGTACAACCCGCTCCCTTGAAATTTCCCCTGAAAACGAGTAAAATGTTATGTTGCGACGTCTGTGCTGGCGGGCGTTATCAAAACAGATAAGGGGAAGTTTCATGAACAGAGCGGAAGTCAATGAGATCAAGAAGAATCTGACGGGTGACCGGATGGCGATCGACCGCATCTGCGGCTGCTACGTCGATTATGAAAAGAAGAAAAAGGTGGAGTTCACGAAGGCCTTCGGGCAGCTGCCGGAGGAGGAGACCTTCAAGTATTTCGATATCTTCAAGCACACGCTGGCGGGGACCATCGGCAGGAATCTGATCCCGCTGGAGTTTCCGACCGAGGAGGAGATGGCGGGCGGCTGCCAGGAGTTTCTGCTGACGCTGCGGAATTCCGGTCTTAAGGATGAGGCTCTCACGGAGCAGTTCTTCGACAAGGTGATCGAGAGCTACGTCAATCCCGAGAACTACTATATTATTCTGATCCACGGCGTTTACGATGTGCCGGGGATGACGACGGACCGCATCGTCAACGACGACGCATCTGATACGGTCTACGATTTCCTGCTCTGCTCAATCTGTCCGGTGGAGCTTTCCAAGGCGGGTCTTGCTTATATCCCTGAGGAAAAGATGATCATGGAGCGGATCCGCGACTGGGTCGTGGACGCGCCGGTCAAGGGCTTCCTGTTCCCGGCCTTCATCGACCGGACGGATGATATCCACCATACGCTGTACTTTACGAAAAAGCCGGACGATGTCCAGCCGGGCTTTGTAGATGCGGTCTTCGGCGCTGTGGCACCGCTGTCCGCGCCGGAGCAGAAGGAGACCTTCCAGACCATCGTCGAGGGGACGCTCGGCGAGGACGGTGACCTCTCGGTGATGAAGAACATCCACGAGATGCTTTCGGAGATGGTGCTCGCCGGAGCGGATTCTCCGGAGCCGGTGACGATCGGCAAGAACGAGATGCGTCAGATCCTCGAGGACGCGGGCGTTTCCGCGGAAAACATGGAGAAGTTCGACGAGGTCTATGAGGAGGTTGTGGAGAGCGAGGATGAGCCGCTCCTTGTCACGAATGTCTCCGATGTGAAGAAGCTCTCCATCGAGACACCCAACGTGGTGATCCGGGTGAAGCCGGACCGCGCGGATCTTGTGATGCCGCGGATCATCGACGGCAGGGAGTGCCTGATCATCGCGGTCGACGACCACGTCGAGGTCAACGGCGTCAACGTGCGGACGATCTTTAAGAAGTAAGGCCGGATTTCCGGAGGATAAAGCGGGAACATGCTGAAGACACTGGCAAAACAGATCGGGGAGTTCAAGTGGATCGCGATCAGCTCGCCCCTCTTCATGATCGGCGAGGTCATCTGCGAGATGATCATCCCGGTGCTCATGGGGCAGATCGTAGATAAAGGTATCTACGGCAAAGACCTGGGCTATATCGGCACGACGGGCCTCAGGATGGTGATCGTGGCACTGGCGGGACTGCTTTGCGGCATGCTGGGCGCGTATACCAGAGCCAAGGCCAGCTCCGGACTTGCCAGAAATCTGCGCAAGGCGATGTTTGACAATGTGCAGAGCTTCTCTTTTTCCAATATCGACAAATTTTCTACATCTGGTCTCGTGACACGGATGACCACGGATGTGACGAACATCCAGAATTCCTTCCAGATGCTCCTGGCGATGGCGGTGCGTGCACCGGGCTCCATGATCGTCGCCATGTGCATGTCTTTCTACTTGAGTGCGGAGCTCGCCAGCATCTATCTGGTGGCGGTCATTTTCCTGGCGCTCGTGATCTTCCTGCTGATGAAGTCGGCGACGAAATACTTCAAGGCGGTCTTTGAAAAGTACGACGCATTAAACGAATCCGTTCAGGAAAATGTGTCCGCGATCCGTGTTGTCAAGGCTTATGTCCGCGAGGATCATGAGATCTCCCGGTTCGAAAAGGCCGCCGACAATATCTATCATATGTTCATTTCGGCGGAGAAGCGGGTCATCGCCATCGCACCGATCATGACAGCAACGGTCTACACCTGCATCCTGCTGATCTCCTGGCTGGGAGCGCACATGATCATCGGCACGGGCGGCGTGAGCACACTGACCACCGGTGAGCTCATGAGCCTTTTGACCTACTGTCTGAACATTCTCATGAGCCTGATGATGGTCTCGTTCATCTTTGTCATGGTCACGATGTCGGAAGCATCCGCCAGACGTATCGCTGAAGTGCTGAGTGAGGAGAGCAGCCTGACGAACCCGGAGAACCCGGTCATGGAGGTGCGGGACGGCAGTATCGTTTTCGAAAATGTCCGGTTTGCCTATAATGACACCTCCGAGGAGCCGGTGCTCCGTGATATCGATCTGTCGATCCGTTCCGGCGAGAGCATCGGGATCATCGGCGGCACGGGTTCCGCCAAGTCATCACTCGTGAACCTCATCAGCCGTCTCTATGATGTCAAGGACGGCCGTGTCCTGGTCGGCGGCGTCGATGTAAGGGACTACGATATGGAAGTCCTGCGCGATCAGGTCGCCGTGGTCCTGCAGAAGAACGTGCTGTTTTCCGGTACGATCTATGAGAATCTGCGCTGGGGCGATCCGGACGCGACGGATGAGGAGTGTCAGCGTGCCTGCAGGCTCGCCTGCGCCGATGAGTTCATCGAAAAGATGCCGGAGGGCTATGATACGCGGATCGAGCAGGGCGGCAGCAATGTCTCCGGCGGTCAGAAGCAGCGGCTGTGCATCGCGCGGGCGCTCCTGAAAAAGCCCAGGATCCTGATCCTGGATGATTCCACGAGTGCCGTGGATACGGCGACGGACGCAAAGATCCGCAGAGCCTTTGCTGAGGAGATCCCGGATACGACCAAACTGATCATCGCCCAGCGCGTTTCGAGTGTAGAAAACTGTGACCGCATCATCGTCATGGATAACGGCCGGATCCACGGCATCGGAACACACAGCGAGCTGATCGAAAACGACGCGATCTACCGCGAGGTCTACGAATCCCAGACCGGCGGGGAAAGAGATTTTGACGAAAAGAAATGAGCAGCGAGGATAATCGGCACATGCCGCAGGAAGAAAAACCCAAAGTACCGCGCGGTCCCGGAGGACGAGGCGGGATGCGCGGGATGCCCAGACCCAGGATCGAGCATCCCGGCAGGATCCTTGCGCGGCTTTTTTCCGTCCTGTTCCAGTCGTACGGCCCGCAGCTGATCCTGGTGGTCTGCTGCATCATTGCTTCCGTTTTTGCCAGCATCCAGGGGACGCTGTTCACGAAGACTCTGATCGACAGCTACATCACGCCGCTGATGGAGGAGTCCGCGGCGGGGGTGACGCCGGATTACGGCCCGCTCCTTGCGGCGATGCTCCGCGTGGCATGTTTCTACGGACTGGGTGTTGTCGCGGCGTATGTGCAGTCGATGACCATGATGTATGTCTCCCAGGGCACGCTGTCGCGTCTGCGCAAGATGCTTTTCGAGCATATGGAAAAGCTTCCGGTAAAGTATTTCGACACGCATGCGCACGGCGATATCATGTCCATCTACACTAATGATATCGATACGCTCAGGCAGATGATCAGCCAGTCGATCCCGCAGCTTTTAAACAGTGCGATCACGATCGTGAGCGTGCTGGTCTCGATGATCGTCCTGAACATTCCGCTGACGATCGTCACGATCCTCATGGTCGCTGTCATGCTGACCGCTTCGACCGCGGCCACCAAGGCTTCCGGCAAGAACTTCGTCGCCCAGCAGAAAAACATCGGCGCGGTGAACGGCTACATTGAGGAGATGATCACGGGACAGAAGGTGGTCAAGGTATTCTGCCACGAACAGGAGAGCATCCGCGGTTTTGATGAACTCAACGAGGCACTCTACGAGAGTGCTTTCAAGGCACAGACTTTTTCCGGCTTCCTGGGACCGATCAATGCGCAGCTCGGCAATGTGAGTTATGTTCTGTGCGCGCTCACCGGCGGAGCACTGGCGCTGGCTTCTGACCTGACGGCCGGCGGGGTCGCGGCCTTTTTCCTTGCGCTGGTACAGCTCTTCGGCGTTCTCTCAGTCGGTTCCCTCGCGAGCTTCCTGACATTTAACAAGAACTTTTCCATGCCGATCAACCAGATCAGCATGCAGTTCAACTCGATCATCATGGCGCTCGCCGGCGCAGACCGTGTTTTTGCTCTGATGGATGAAAAACCTGAGGAGGATGAGGGGTATGTGACGCTGGTCAACGCCGAGATCCGGGACGGGGAGCTCACGGAAGCCGATCATCGGACCGGACGCTGGGCCTGGAAGCATTATCACAAGGCGGACGGCACGACGACCTATGTCCCGCAGGAGGGTGATATCACGTTCCTGGGCGTGGACTTCGGCTACACGGACGACAAGATGGTGCTGCATGATATCCGCCTCCACGCGACGCCCGGACAGAAGATCGCGCTGGTCGGCTCCACGGGCGCCGGCAAGACGACGATCACAAACCTCATCAACCGGTTCTACGATATCCAGGACGGCAAGATCAGGTACGATAACATCAATATCAACAAGATCAGGAAGGCGGATCTCAGACAGTCCTTCGGCATGGTGCTGCAGGATACGCATCTGTTCACCGGGACGGTCATGGAGAATATCCGCTACGGCAAGCTCGACGCCACGGACGAAGAAGTGGTCGCGGCGGCCAGGCTCGCCAATGCGGACGGCTTTATCCGGAGGCTCCCGCAGGGGTATGATACGATGCTCCACGGAGACGGTGCCAATCTTTCGCAGGGCCAGCGCCAGCTCCTTGCGATCGCGCGGGCGGCCATTGCGGATCCGCCGGCGCTGATCCTGGATGAAGCGACAAGCTCCATCGACACACGAACCGAAAAGATCGTGCAGGACGGTATGGACAAGCTGATGAAGGGACGGACAACGTTTGTGATCGCCCATCGTCTGTCGACGATCCGCAACAGCGACTGCATCCTGGTCATGGAGCAGGGCAGGATCATCGAGAGCGGCACGCACGAGGAGCTGCTGGCACTTGGGAAGAAGTACTATCAGCTTTACACGGGGAATAAAGCAAAGGAATAAACCCGGAAAAAGCATTTTGATCTGTAAGGAGGAAGAGCGATGAAGAAAATGAGACTGACTGCGTTATTACTGACGGGAGTGCTGGTATTCTCCGGCTGCGGCGGGAAAAAGCAGGAAGAACTGACGGCTGACAACTTTTCCCAGAAGAGCGAAACCCTGGCAAAGAGTGTACTCGAGCAGGAGCAGGGCGCAGAGAAAAAGGAAGTCTCCAAGGGACTGATCGGCGGTGCTCTGGGGGCGGCCGGCGGAGCCGACCGGATGAACGGCAAGAACAAGAAAGCAAAAGAGACCTCAACCAAGACTTCCAATGACGGCTGGGGGTGGCTTGACGCGGCGATCATCGCGATCAATACGGGTGATAACTCTGAACTGGCGAACTATTTTTCCGGGAATGTCCGTCTGGTCAGCAGTCTCGACGAGATCGGCGGCGGCTGGGATGTAAAGACGATCCCGTACGGCAGAGACGATTCCTGCAGTTATCTGACGGCGGATATCAGTGTCAGCGGCAAAAAGGCCAAGGTGAGTCTGGATCTGGAGTCGGGCTCGGAACTGTTTTCCGGCAGCGCGTCGGTCAACAGAGACAACGGCTGCTATCTGGATCTGGCGAGCGATGACCACTACATGATGATCACCGATTTCCTGGATGATAACGGCAGACAGTACGCGATCGGCATGTATGTCATTGACGAGAATACTGTGGACATCCTGGGCTTCATGCGGACCGGCGGATCAAGCGCAAAATCGGGAGGCGCGGGACAGTCCTCAGGGAAAAAGAAGCCTGCATCGGACAGCTTTGCCTGGTTTGACGCGCTCTGCGAGGCGGCAATGAAGGGTGAGGACACATCGGATATCGAGCAGCTCTTTAAGGACGGTACTTTCCTGGCGGGGGCGTCCGAGTTTTCCGGCGAGTGGAACTGCAAGGCGTTTCTTGTAGAGGACATGGACGCGGGAGAAGGCAGCATGCATATGATGTCGTTTACCATCACCGTGGACGGGGAAGAGGCGGAAGTCACCGTATCGACGGGCTCCGATCTGGGATACGGGGAGCTTGTCTTCTCCGGTGAAGCGGAATACGAAGAGGAGGAAGGCTCCTGGTATGTGGAGGCCGAAAACGACGAAGGTGAACTCGAGATCGGCTGGTTCTGCGAAAACAGCGGCGTACAGTATGCGGTCGGCGCGATGGTCCTGGAGGACGCGGAAGAATACTACGTCATCGGACTGGAAAGATGAGCGACAAAAAGCCTGACCTGTACGGGCTTGAGCGGGAGCGCATGGAAACTCCGAAGACCCGCCTGCCCATTCTGATCGCCATTATCATCACGGCCGTGCTTCTTTTCCTCTGGATGCTTTTTGCGCAGCGCGTCGAGGCGGAAGGGATCGAGCTGTCCACGCCTTGGATCTTTGCACTCGCGATCATTCCTGCGCTGGTGCTGATCATTGATGTCTGGCGGCAGGACAAGATCGAAAAGGAACCGCTTTCCCTGATGCTCAGGCTCTTTTTCTTCGGTGCGCTGATGTTCCTTCCGGCCTACTATCTGGAGGACTGGGGGATCGGTTTTCTGGCGCCGGCCCTTGAGGATTCGCCGGAGCTGCTTATTGTTTTTGCGATCTACGGCGTCCTGGTGCCGGTGGTGGAGGAAACGCTTAAGTATCTTGTCCTGCGGCTGACCACCTGGCGGCATGTGGCGTTCAATTTCCGCTATGACGGTCTGGTCTATGCGGTCGTGGTCTCTCTCGGCTTTGCCGCGATCGAGAATCTCGGTTATGTGTGGGAAAACGGCGTCGCCATCGGGTTGTTCCGGGCGGTGACGGCAGTGGCTCTGCACTGCATCACCGGCGTGTTCATGGGGTATTACTACGGCCTCGCCAAACAGAAGGAGGGTGAGGGCAGAAGTCTGGGCAAGCGGCTGCTGGAGCGCAAAGACCTGATCCTGGCACTCCTGGTCCCGATCCTCATGCACGGACTGTATGATTTTGTTGCTTCCTGTGAAGGGGTCGTAGCATATGTGGGCTTCTTCATCATGCTTGCTGCATTCGAAGTCCTGGGGATCCGGAAGGTTCGCCGGGCTGCGAGGTCTGATATGCAGATCCGCTGAAGCAGCAGGGGGCTTTTTTATTCTCTTTATGGTCGTAAATGAAAACCTGTCTGATCGCTCAGACGGGTTTTCTTCAGTGTATGGGAATCGTGTAAATCGAGGAGCGTCTGCTTTTTTCGGGAAATTCCCGCTATTTTTTGATTGATTGCTGTTTTATAGGGAACGAATCGCCGGTTCGCAGACGTATTTTCCCGATGAATTGTTGATATTCTCTGTTTTATAGGGAATGATCCAGAAGAGCATTGTCCTCGGATCCCTATGAAATTGATGAAATTCTTGGTATTATCGGGAACAACGCAAAAAAGCATTGTCCTCGGATCCCTATGAAACTGTTGAAACTATCTGTTTTATAGGGAACAACTCAAAAAAGCATTGTCCTATGACCCCGATAAAACTACTGAAACTCATGTTTTATAGGGAACACCCCAAATAGGGCAATGTTCTGCGCCCCGATAAAACCGCTGTAATTCAATGTTTTATAGGGAATGTCCCGGGAAAATGCTGGTTTCTTGGAAAATTAGCGGAAAAGGATAATCTGGTAAATAGTGTTTGCTCAACAACCCGCCCAACAAACAAGGTTGTTGTAGAATAAGTTTTTCGGCAGTTTAATCCGCCGTGTGCACCTTGACAAGATCGAAATCATAATAGAGAACAAAAAGCCATCTGCAAGGCGGTCAACGTTCA
>JAILFA010000033.1 GCA_024687125.1 Lachnospiraceae bacterium | reverse complement strand
GCCGGCAAACGCACAGACGGCGAGCGTCCCGAACAGATAAGCAAACGCATAATTCACATGGTATTCGGGAAACATGAAATTTTCAGCGAATAAGACATTCGAAAAGATCAGCGCCGTACAGGATACATAGCCGAAGATCATCAGATCGTCACCTCGCCGGTTGTTTCCCGCTGTTCTCCAAAAGAGCTTCTGCAGCAGCCACATATTGACGGCGATCGTCACAAGAAAGAAGACAAAGAATAAACGATAGTGGTCGGTGATCAGGATGCCGCGGTCATACAGAAGCTTCGCCAGAAAATAGGACGCGTACCGCTGCTGATCCAGTGCTCCGCCGATATCGCTCATCGGCATCATCCGCCGAAACAGCGTGTCCGTCCCGAAGCTCTCCCTGTAAAATCCGCCCCAGGAAAGCACCACAACCGCAAGATCGATCACCAGCAGAAGGATATCCTGCTTTTTTTCCGCGAACCGTTCTTTCATCTTCCGCTATTCCGCCCAGGCAAGGGCCGCTTTTACCGCACGCTGCCAGCCCTGCAGGAGCTCCGCGCGGCGGGCTTTTTCCATGGTGGGGGTAAACTTGCGCCCGATCTGCTCCTTTTGCAGAAGCTCCGCTTCATCCCTCCAGAAGCCCGTAGTCAGGCCCGCAAGATATGCCGCACCCATCGCCGTGGTCTCGATGCATTTGGGACGCCAGACCGTCGCGTCCACGATATCTGCCTGGAACTGCATGAGAAAATTGTTGGCCGACGCGCCGCCATCCACGCGCAGTTCCTTAAGGCTTGTTCCCGCGTCCTGCTCCATGGCACGGATCACGTCGTGGGACTGATAGGCAATGGATTCCAGGACAGCGCGGATGTAATGCTCCTTCTTGCAGCCCCTTGTGATCCCGACGGCCATGCCGCGGGCATAGGGATTCCAGTACGGTGCGCCGATCCCGGTAAATGCCGGAACGACATAGACACCGGCGGTGTCCGGTACGGCTGTGGCGTATTCCTCGGACTGTGCGGCGGTCTTGATCATCCGCATCTCATCCCTGAGCCACTGAATGCTCGCGCCGGCCACAAAGACACTGCCCTCCAGCGCATAGCGGGGCTTCTCATCCGTCCCTGCCGCAATGGTCGTGATCAGGCCGTGCTCCGAGCGGATCGCTTTCTCCCCGGTGTGCATGAGCAGAAAGCATCCGGTGCCGAAGGTGTTTTTGACTTCCCCTTCGCGGAAGCAGCACTGGCCGAACAATGCCGCCTGCTGGTCGCCCGCGCAGCCCGCGATGGGAATCTCTCCGTTTAACAGGAACGGATCCGTGGTCCCGAACAGATGCCCTGAAGGATAGACCTCCGGCAGCATCGAGGACGGGATCCTGAAGATGTCCAGCAGTTCTTTATCCCAGCAGCGCTCGTGGATGTTGAAGAGCATCGTGCGGGACGCGTTGGTCAGATCGGTCGCATGCACCTTACCCTTGGTCAGATTCCAGATAAGCCAGGAATCCACAGTGCCGAAGGCGAGATCCCCCGCCTCCGCTCTGGCTCGCACACCCTCCACATGATCGAGGATCCAGGCGATCTTGGTGGCGGAAAAATAGGCATCGGGAACCAGACCGGTCTTTGCTTTGATGGTCTCATCAAGGCCCTTTTCGTGAAGCTTTTCCACATCCTCCGCGGTGCGGCGGCACTGCCAGACAATGGCGTTGCATACCGGCTCCCCGGTCGCGCGGTCCCAGACGATCGTGGTCTCACGCTGGTTTGTGATGCCGATCGCCGCGATATCCGACGCCTGTGCGCCGATCTGGGCCATGGCCTCTGTCGCCACGGAGAGCTGAGAGGACCAGATCTCGCGGGGGTTATGCTCCACCCAGCCGGGCTGGGGATAGTACTGCTGGAACTCCTTTTGCGCAAGGCTCACGATCTTTGCGTCGCGGTCAAACAGAATGCAGCGCGAGCTTGTCGTTCCCTGGTCAAGTGCCATGATCAGTCTGGACATGGTTTACCCTCCTTCCCCGTATTCGATCACATATCTGATATACTCGCCGTATCTCTCCGGCGAGAACGTCACCTGTCCGTCCGTCGGATACTTTCCGCCGTAAATGTCCTCCTCAATGGTCACCTGCTCCGCCCGGGTAAACCCGAGCTTCTCACAGAGACGGATCGAGACTTCGTTTTCTGCTTTGACCAGTGCCTGTACGCGGGGAAACTGCAGGATGTCCCTGCCGAAGTTCAGGATCGCCTCGCACGCTTCACGGGCATATCCCTGACCCTGCCAGGCTTTGCCGATCATGAAACCCAGTTCCACGTCCTCGAAGCCCTTGCGGATGCTGAAGCCGGCTCTGCCGATCACGCGCCCGTCCGCGCGCCTCTTGAGCGTCCAGACGCCGAAGCCGAGGAGGCCGTAGATCTTTTCGATATAGTCTTTCGTATAACGCTTTTCATCCTCGGGATCCGCGAACAGCCCCTCCTGGAACTCCGTCATCGAGGGATCCCGGTAGATCTCATAGAACGCGTCCACATCATCCACCGTGGTCTCGCGCACGATAAGACGCTCTGTGACAAGGATTGTCCAGGGGATGCCGGACAGCCTCTCCCAGGCCTTGCGATAGGAGTCGGCGTCTACCTCGTCCGGCTCGTCAAAGACATATTTGAGGCCGGTAAAGGTCTCCCCACGGTTGCTGTCATGCAGAAATCCCGCCGTCTTTCCTCCCAGAGAGACGAGCCTCTGTGCAACCTTCGGATCCTCTGCCAGATACAGGCATTCAGGATGATCCTGGGGTCTTGCCGCGGAAGGCGTTCTGTGCTGCACCGGAACACCGTCCGCAGCAAGGTTCTCCGCAGCCCGTTCGATCAGTTCCGTGCAGCCTTTCCTGTCCGGATCCTCCACACAGAAGCAGATGCCAAAAGGAGCAGGTTGTTCCCCCCTGCTCCCTGCGCTTTCTCTCTTATCCTGCTGCTTTTGCGACACCGGACAGATACCCTTCGAGGTCAATGACGGCTTCCTCTTCGTCTTCACCGTCGGCCATTACTGTGATCTCATCGCCTGTATGCAGTGTGAGTGCCATCATCCCCATGATGCTCTTCGCATTTACTGTCGCATCGCCGGACTTTATGCGGAGCGACGCGTCGTAGCGGCTCGCGTGCTGCACAAGTTCCGCAATGGGGCGGGCCTCCAGACCCCGCGGGAGTTTGATCTCGATCGATTTCGTTATCATGGCTTTTTCTTCCTCCTGTACAAAGCATAAGTGCTCACTTAAAACCCTTCTGCTGCGCCAGCTCCACGATCCTTCTCAGGCGGTGGTTCACGCCGCTCTTGCCGATCGGCGGGCTGCACAGGCTTCCGAGCTCCTCAAGGGTCGCCTCGGGATGCTTCAGGCGCAGGGCTGCCATTTTTCTGAGGGACTCCGGCAGGTCGACCTCAATGCCCTGCTCCGTCAGAAAGCGGATCGCGTCGATCTGCCGGGAGGCTGTCCGTACCGCCTTGCTGATATTGGCCGTCTCCAGGTTCACCCGGCGGTTGACATTGCCCCGCACGTCCCTGAGGACACGCTCATTTTCCATCGCCAGCAGCGACCGCTGCGCCTCCATCATACCCAGGAGTTCGACGATCTCTCCGCTCTCCTTGAGATAGACGACTGTCCTGCTGCCTCGTCTGGTGATCCCCGGATGAAGCTGTTCGTCCTGCATCAGCTTCCTGATCGTTTCCGCCTGCTCCTCACTGCGGCAGACAAATTCCAGATGATAGGATCTGGCCGGATCGCTCATACTGCCGACCGCCAAAAAAGCGCCCCTGAGATATGAGCGCCTGCAGCAGGAAGTCCCGACGGTAAATGTCTCGACAGCGTTTCTGATGTCCCGCTGATCAGCGTCTATATTAAATGCTTTTTCCCGGATTGTAAAGAATTTTCTCTCGACCGGCTTCCCGCCCTGCAGGCGGCAGATCGCCTGCATCTCGGCGAGTCTGCAGTGCCTCGCGGGAGCGATCACGGTGCGCAGTTCATCTTTGACATCGGAGGAAAACGACATGGCTATTTCGCCCTGCGGCCGATATCACGATGCATCAGATGGAAGCCGGTGTCCTTTTCCCGTTCCTCCAGACGCCGACAGAGTTCCGTGGCGATCACGACGCTCCGGTGCTGGCCCCCCGTACAGCCGATGCCGACAACCAGACGGTATTTGCCTTCCTTGCGGTACCGGGGAAGCAGAAAATCGAGCATATCCGTGAGTTCCTTCAGGAACTCCTCGCAGTCCGGATGCTTCATCACGAATTCCCGGATCGGCTCATCCTCACCGGTCAGATGCTTGAGGCTCTCTACATAATAGGGATTCGGCAGAAACCGCACGTCAAAGACGAGATCGGCATCCGACGGTATGCCGTTCTTGAATCCGAAGGACAGGATGGTTACCATGAGGTTGCTGTAGGAATTGCCTTCCCTAAAGATCCTCGAGATCTCCTGTCTGAGATCGCGGGTCTGCAGATCCGAGGTGTCCACCACATAATTGGCCATATTGCGCATGGGCTCGAGGATCTCGCGCTCCCTGGCGATGCCGTCCTCGATCCGTCCGTTCCCGGACAGGGGATGCACGCGGCGGGTCTCCTTGTACCGCTTGATCAGGATCTGATCGTCCGCGTCCATAAACAGAACTTCACAGGGGATACCGGCCTCCCGCAGGATATCAATCTCCTTTTTCGCGTGCTCAAGCGCCGCGGATGCTCCTTTGGTACCGCTCATGCCCGACCGTACATCGACGCCGATCGCGGCCCGCGTGATCTCGGAGTCCGGCATGCTGATAAGCTCGACGAATTTTCCGATAAGGCTGACGGGCAGGTTATCCACACAGTAAAAGCCGTCATCCTCAAGCATCCGGATCGCGGCAGTCTTTCCGCCGCCGCTCATGCCCGTAATGATCACAAGTCTCATGTCACAAATCCTCCCCCAGAATGACGACTTCCGGCGTAAGCTGTACACCGCTGTGCTCCAGAACTCTTTTTTCCACCTGCCGCATAAGGGCCTGAATGTCCGACGCGGTCGCGTGGCCGAGATTGACGAGAAAGCCGGCGTGCTTTTCCGAGATCTGGGCATCGCCGACACGCATACCGCGGCATCCGGCCTCATCGATGAGCTTCGCGGCGAAGTAGCCCTCCGGGCGCTTCCAGGTGGAGCCGGCGCTCGGATAGTTCAGCGGCTGCTTTTCGCGGCGCTTTTCGGCCAGTTCCTCCATGACCGCGGCGATCTCATCGCGATCTCCCTTTTCCAGCCGGAATTCCGCTCCGGTGATGATCCCGCCGCGCCTCTTGACGATGCTGTCGCGGTAGCCAAAGGCCATCTCCTCACCGCTCAGAACCCGGACGCTGCCGTCGCCGTCCATGACCCGCACGGATTCGGTCACGCCCTTAAGCTCGCCGCCGAAAGCGCCGGCGTTCATGACGAGTCCGCCGCCGACAGTTCCCGGAATACCGCCCGCAAAGGCGAGCCCCTTAAGCGCATGATCTCTCGCGAACGCGGCCAGCGCAGCGAGGGAAGTGCCGCTCCCGGCGCGGATACCGGTGCCGTCCTCGGTCAGGGTGAGTTCGTTCATCCCCTCGAGGCAGATGACCAGTCCGCGGATCCCTCCGTCGCGCACGAGGAGATTGCTCCCCCTGCCGACGATGACACAGGGCAGATATTTTGCCCTCGCCGCCGCCAGAAGGCGCGTCAGTTCCTTTTCACTCTGCACCGTCACAAAAGCATCGGCGCATCCGCCCGCGCGAAAGGTCGTGTGCGCGGACATGGGCTCATCCGTCAGGATGCGCTCCGCCGGAAGAACGGCGCTGAGAATTTCCCTGAGATCCATGGATATCTTACCTTACACTCTTTTTACGTGATCCAGCACAAGCTTGGCCGCGCCCACGATCCCGGCCTGATTGCCCAGAGTCGCCAGCTTGAACTCCACATCGGCGCAGCCCGGAAAGACGCATCGTTCAAAGGAAGGCCGAAGCAGGTCGATCAGGACATCGCCCGCCTTCGTCACACCTCCGCCCAGAACGATGGCTTCGGGATTGAGGACGGAGGCGCAGACCGCGAGACCCTTGCCCAGGTATTCTCCGTATTTCCGAGTCGCTTTTTCTGCCACGGCATCACCTGCTGCCGCCGCGTCAAAGAGATCCTTGCAGGTAAAGTCTTTGCCGCGGAGCGTGCTCTCCTCCTCCGTCTCCGCCAGAACGCGCTTTGCCACGCGTACCGCGCCGGTGGCGCTGGCATATTCCTCAAAGCAGCCGTGATTGCCGCAGCCGCAGGCCTCAGGTTCATCATCCTCGAGATGGATGTGGCCGATCTCCCCGCCGGCACCTTTTGCTCCGGTCAGGAGCCTTCCGCCTGTGATCACGCCGCCGCCGACGCCGGTTCCCAGCGTCACGAGGAGCAGATCGCGAAAGCCTTTGCCGCCGCCCTGCCAGGCTTCACCGAGCGCGGCCACGTTGGCGTCGTTCCCGATGGCAACAGGGAGTCCTGTCAGTTTTCCGAGCTCCTCAGCCGCGTCTTTATCCTTCCAGCCCAGGTTCACAGCCTGGGGGACAAGGCGCTCGTTGATGACAGCCCCGGGAACGCCGATGCCGATGCCCAGGACTTCTTCATCCGCGATACCGCGCGCGGTGCAGGTCTGCCGTATGGAGGCAGCGATATCCGGCAGGATATGCACGCCGTCCTCTTCCTTTCTTGTGGGGATCTCCCACTCCTGCAGGCGGTTTCCCTCCGGATCGAACAGTCCCATTTTGACTGTCGTGCCGCCGAGATCAACACCGAATAGTACCTTGGACATGATGTTTTACCTCCTTTTATACCTTATGATCCAGATCTTCTCCGTCGCTTTCCTCACCGCGGTGCGCAATGGATTCCTGAACACGCCGGTAGAGCTCCTGCGCGGCGTTGTAACCCATCTGTTTCTGACGGTAATTGACCGCAGCGGACTCCAGAATGATCGCAAGGTTCCGGCCGGGGCGGATCGGGATCCTGTGGATGACGATCTTGTTGCCCAGATATTCCGTATACTCCTCGTCGAGGCCCATGCGGTCATAATCCTTGTCCTTGTCCCACTCTTCAAGCTTGATAACGATGTCGATGTTCTGCGTCTCACGCACGCAGGATGCGCCGAAGAGCATCTTGACGTCGATGATGCCGATGCCGCGCAGCTCTATGAAATGCTTGGTGATATCCGGCGCGGAGCCGACCAGGGTTGCCTCACTCACCTTGCGGATCTCCACGACGTCGTCCGAAACAAGACGGTGTCCGCGTCTGACCAGTTCCAGCGCCGCCTCCGACTTACCGATGCCGCTCTCTCCTGTGATCAGAAGTCCTACACCGTAGACATCGACGAGAACGCCGTGGATCCGGATGCGCGGGGCTAACTGCACGTTGAGCCAGCGGATGACCTCCGACGCGAAGGCCGAGGTGGTCATCGACGTGGAGAGCACGGGGACCTGCTCCTCCTCGGCGATCCTTAAAAAGAGCGGATCGGGGATCAGACTCCTGCAGATGACGATACCGGGGATGTCAAAGGAGAGGAGACGGCGATAGGCCAGCTCCTTGTCCTTTTCCTTGAGGGATTCCATAAAGGAGTACTCAACGGAGCCGATGATCTGCAGCCGTGTCGCGTCGAAGTGTTCAAAATATCCCGCCATCTGCAGGGCCGGACGGTTGATATCCGACTGTGTGACACGGATCTGATCGATGTCCACGGCGCCCGTAAGGAGCTTCAGATCCAGTTTTTCCATGATCGCTTTCAGACTGATGCTGGCCATATGTCATTCCTCCCTTTGTAGAGGTTCCTCCGGGCGCTGCTCTTTCTTTTTGGAACGGAACACCCAGATCTTTGAAAGGACAAAATTGAGCGGGATCGTGATGAGCAGATTGACCAGTGCGGCAATATACTCGGAAATCCCGCAGTAACGGACCCAGACCACCAGCAGGATCTCGCTGAGGACCAGTCCGGTAGAGCAGTACATGGCATAGGATTTCAGAAGTCCCAGAAGGATCTCGCTCTTTTTCGTAATGGTTTTGCCGAAGACCATCCGGTTGTTCCAGTAAAAGGACCATGGAACCGTGAGCAGGAAATCCATCGCCTGCGCGATGTTGTAATCAAACCCCGGAAACCATCCTAATGCCTTGAAAAGCGAAAGAGAGCCTACATAAATCAGATACCCCAGTATAGTATTCGAAAATCCGACGATCCCGAACCGGAAGAACTGCCAGAATACCTCATTCAATCGATTATTCTTAAAGACTCTGAACGGTTCTTCCTTCATCTCCGCTCCCTGTCAAAAAACTCGGCGATCGCCCGCGCCTCGCGCTCCCGGATACCGGGTACCTGCAGCAGCGTCTCGATATCGGCGGCTTTGATGTCCTCGATGGAATCAAAATAACGCATCAGCGCTTTTCTGCGTTTTTCTCCGATCCCGGGGATCTCATCGAGGACTGAGGTCACCTGTGAGCGGCTCCGGAGCGACCGGTGGTACTCAATGGCGAACCGGTGCGCCTCGTCCTGCATCCTCGTGATCAGCTTAAAGCCCTCGGAATCCGTATCGATGGGCAATTCCACATTATTATAATACAACCCGCGCGTGTTGTGGTGATCATCTTTTACCATGCCCGCGACGGGGATGTCGATCCCCAGTTCGCCGAGCACCTCGAGAGCGATGTTCACCTGTCCGCGGCCGCCGTCCATGAGGATAAGATCGGGAAACTTCGTGAAACTGCCGAACCGCTCATCGATCTCCCGGACCTCATATTCCCGGACTTCCTCGAGGCCGTGCTTCAGGCGTCTTGTAAGGACCTCGCGCATACAGGCGTAATCGTCGGGACCGGCCACGGTTTTGATCCTGAACTTCCGGTAGTCGCTCCTCTTGGGCTTTCCGTGTTCAAAGACGACCATGGAGCCGACATTGGCAAAGCCGGAGGTATTGGAGATATCATAGGCCTCCATACGTACGACCCGCTCCAGTCCGAGCAGATCCGCGATCTCCCTGACCGCTCCGATAGTCCTGCCTTCCTCGCGCCGGATGCGCTCCTTGTCCTTGGTGAGCGTCAGGCGCGCGTTTTCTTCGGCAAGCTGCAGCAGCCGGTTCTTCTGTCCGCGGCGGGGTACCAGCAGATGTACACGCTCTCCCTTGCGCTCGGAGAGCCAGTCTTCGATCAGAGACTGCTCCGCGATCTGCGTCTGCAGAAGAAGCTCCTTGGGAATGAACGGCGTCCCGGCATAGAACTGCTTCACAAAAGTGCCGAGGATCTCAGACAGATCCGCGCTCTCCACCTGCGTCAGAACAAAGTGCTCGCGGTCGATCAGCCGCCCGTCGCGTACAAAGAAAACCTGCACGATGGCATCCGTCCCCTCGGCATAGAGCGCGATGATATCCCGGTCGGCGCCCTCACTGTCATTGACGTTCTGCCGGCTGGTCACGGACAGAATGCTCTCTTTGAGATCACGGAGTCTCGCGGCCTCCTCGTACTGCATTTCCTCAGACGCTTCCTGCATCTGTCGCTCGATATCGCTCACCAAGGAGCCGGTATCTCCTCCCAGAAAGGCCAGCGCCTGCTTCACACGCTCCGCGTATTCAGCCTGCGTGATCCTGCCGATACACGGCGCCGTGCACTGCTTCATATGATAGTTGAGACAGGCGCGCTGCTCACGTCCGGAGGAACCTGTTCGGTAACCTGCGCTTCCGGAAGAACCGTTCTCCCCGGCCTGGATGGATCTCGCGCAGGTCCTGAGGCCGAACAGCTTGTTGATGAGATCGATGGTCCCCCGCACCGCCTGTGCGCTGGCAAAGGGGCCGAAATACCGCGCTCCGTCCTTTTTCAGTTCACGCGTGAGGCGGATCCTCGGAAAAGACTCCTGGATACTCACCTTGATATACGGATAGGTCTTGTCGTCCTTGAGAAGGGTATTGTAACGCGGCCGATGCTCCTTGATCAGATTGTTCTCAAGGACCAGAGCCTCCAGCTCCGAATCGGTGACGATCACCTCGAAGCGCTCGATCTGTTCGACCATGCGGTCGATCTGCGGTCCGCGTCCGACGATCTTTCGAAAATAGGAATGTACACGGTTGTTGAGATCGACTGCCTTACCGACATAGAGGATCTCGCCGTGTACATCGCGCATGAGATATACCCCCGGCTGATGCGGGAGTTTTTTCAGTTCTTCGGTGATATCAAAAGCGGTTTCCGGCTCCTGTTCAGTCATCGAACAGATCCGTCGCACCGGAGAATCGGCCGCTCTCCCTGGGGGCGGCGTTTGCTGCCGGTGTTTCCTGCGCCGCCGGTGCGGATGCGGGCTCTGCGGGTGCGGATGCCGCCGGTGCAGGTTCCGTAACCGCCTCCGCAGGCGCAGCGGGTGTCGGTTCCGTGACCGCCCCCGCGGATGAATCTGCCGATGCATCCGCAGCAGGTTCTGAGGTCTTCGAGGCGTCAAAGATCGAGCGGAATTCGCGTCCCGGATCTTCATAATGGACGCCGTTCTCATGACCCTTGTCCTCGGGGCCGCCTACGCTGGCTTCAAACGTGGGCTTCGTCGGGTTCTTTTCGCGGACCGGTACGTTCTCACCCACAGCCGCAGACTCCGGACGTGTCGCCCAGATACGTTTCGGGTTCTTCTTTTCCTCCTCGGTGGGTTCCGGTACGTTTTCGGTCTCACGGTAAATGCGCATGAACTCCTTGCCGGTGATCGTTTCTTTTTCGATCAGGTACTGTGCGATCTTGTCCATGGTATCGAGATGTGCCCGGATGATCCCCTTTGCCTCCTCATAGCAGGCATTGAGATACTTTTTCACCTCATCGTCCACCTGTGCAGCTGTCTCCTCACTGCAGATCATCTCCCGACGGCCGTCCAGATAGCGGCTCTGGATGGTCTCGAGCTGCATGAGGCCGAAGCGCTCGCTCATGCCGTACAGGGTGATCATGTCGCGGACGATCGAGGTCGCTTTTTCGATATCGTTTTCGGCGCCGGTGGTCACGGTGTTAAAGATGACCTCCTCAGCGGCGCGGCCGCCGAGCGCCACGACAACTTCATCGTGCAGCTCATCCCGGGTCTTTAAGAACTTTTCATCCTCGGGCACCTGCATGACATAGCCGAGCGCGCCCATGGTGCGCGGTACGATCGTGATCTTCTGCACAGGCTCCGTATTGCGCTGCACAGCACCGACCAGTGCGTGTCCGACTTCGTGATAGGAGACGATCTTGCGCTCCTCCTTGGAGAGGATGCGGTCCTTTTTCTCCTTGCCGACAAGCACGACTTCGACGGCATCCATGAGGTCCTTCTGGGAGACCAGATCGCGGTGGGATTTGACAGCGTTGATGGCCGCCTCGTTGATCATGTTGGCGAGATCCGAGCCCACAGCACCGCTGGTCGCCAGCGCGATCGCTTCCAGATCCACGGTCTCGTCCATCTTGACATCCTTGGCATGGACCTTGAGGATCTCCACACGGCCCTTGAGATCAGGCTTGTCCACGATGATCCGACGGTCGAAACGACCGGGGCGCAGAAGCGCTTTATCCAGGATCTCGGGACGGTTGGTCGCCCCCAGGATCAGCACGCCCTTGCTGGAATCAAAGCCGTCCATCTCGGAGAGCAGCTGGTTGAGGGTCTGCTCGCGCTCCTCATTGCCGCCGCCGTACTTGGAGTCACGGCTCCGTCCGATGGCATCGATCTCATCGATGAAGACAATGCAGGGCGCGTTCTTGGACGCGTCCGCGAACAGATCACGCACGCGGCTCGCGCCGACACCGACATAGAGTTCAATGAAGTCCGAACCGGCCAGAGAATAGAACGGCACATGGGCTTCGCCCGCAACCGCCTTGGCAAGCAGCGTCTTACCGGTTCCGGGAGGTCCCACCAGAAGTGCCCCCTTGGGAAGACGCGCGCCGATACCGGTGTAGCGGCTCGGATTGTGCAGGAAATCCACAACCTCGACCAGGGATTCCTTGGCCTCGTCCTCGCCCGCGACATCCGCGAATGTTACGCCGGTCTCCTTCTGCACATAGACCTTGGCATTGGAGCGCCCCACTCCGAACGGGCCGCCGCCCTTGGACATCCGCCGGAACAGGAAGGAGAGCAGGACCCACATCAGCAGGATCGGCACAATATAAGTCAGCAGGAACGAAATGATCATACCGGAGGAATCCGGCACTTCTCCCGAAAAAGTGACGCCGGCCTTGATCAGGCGTGCCGTCAGGCTATCGTCCTCCTCGACTTTTCCGGTGTAATAGGTGATGGTCCCGGTGCTGCCCGGCATATAAAAGAAGCCGCTCTGCTGCGCCGGTTTCTGTGCGGCGGCTGTAGGATAGATCACGATGCGGTCGCTCTCGATCTTGACGGACTGGACCACCTTGGTGTCGAGCATGCTGATGAACTCGGAGTAATCGATCTCCTGCGTCTCGCTCCCCGTCATGGCGCGGAGGAAATAACTCATGCACAGGATCGTCACCAGAGCCGCAACGATCAGGAGCAGAAAACTCTGCCTGCGCGGATTGCCGCCGCCGAGACCTCCCGAACCATTGCCGCCGTTGTTACCGCCGTTATTGCTGCCGCTGTTCAGTGGATTACCTTCCATGTTTCTTCCCCACTTGCTTACATTGATATCGATAGAGCAATTCAATATCAGAACAATCCGATAACTATAGAACAATCCTGTTTACTATATCGAAACAGGCCTGTTTTTGCAACCGCGGTGACGGAAAGTTCACAGAGATTTCAGAAAGTCAGCGCGTTCAGGTAGAGCGCCTCAAAGTCCTGCCGGCCGGCCAGCCGGAGCTCCGCGGCTGCCGAGCAGATGCGATCCAGTTCCGCAAGAACCTGTCCGTCCTGATCCGAAAGGCATGCCGCCGCAACCTTTGCCGCGCCGCGCAATGAGGTGTTCCCGACTGCCACCGCCATGGACAGCAGTTCCTCCGGGAACATCCCCAGAGGTCCCAGGCGGGAAAAAGTGAGAGCACCGCCGAACGCACCCGCGACCAGAACCTCGTCCGCCGCGTCGCGTGCCAGACCCTGCGATGTCAGGAGTGTCTGCATGCCCGCACGTATCGCGGCCTTGGCCAGCTGCACCGCGCGGATATCCTCCTGATACAGGCGAATATCCGTATCATCCTCACGTTTCGCCAGCGGAAAGCCCTCCGAAAACCATGGCTCCTCCAGAAGCCCATCACGATCGATCAGGCGCAGGCGCGCCAGTTCGGAGACCGCCTCCAATACGCCGCTCCCGCAGATCCCTGCCGGCATTTCTCCGCCGATCACACGACAGCGAGCCTGTGCAGGCGCCGCTTTTTCCGAGCCGGACATCCCGCCGGCAACAGGTACCAGCACCACTCTTTCGATCGCACCCGGTCCTCCCCGCATGCCGTCGCGTATACCGGCCCCTTCAAATACAGGTCCCGCCGCAGTGGAACATACCGTGATCCTGTCTCCGCTGATCAGCGCCATCTCTCCGTTCGTTCCCAGGTCGATAAAAAGGATCGTCCGGCCGGCACTTTTTCGCATACAGTCCGTCGCAAAGAGCCCGGAGACGATGTCAGCGCCGACAAAGGCTGAGATGCCCGGGAGCAGGATGGTGCGCGTCCGCGCAAGGGGAGCGGAAATTCCGGGGAACATTTCCTCCGCGGTATGTTCCTCCGCGGCAATCGAAACCGGCGTGTAGGGCGAACGCCCGAGACAGGAACAGTCATAGCCGCGCAGCAGATGCAGCATCGTAGTGTTGCCGGCCAGAACGATGCTTCGCGGAGCACCTTCCTCTTCCGAAACAAGCTGAACGATAAGACCGGTGATATCACTCTGCAGAAGCTTTTGCAGCTCATCAGCCCGACCCTCAGACGCTGCCCGGATCCTGCTCATGACATCGCTGCCGAAACGGGCGCCGCTGTTCAGGCAGGCTGTCGATGCCGTCTGCGTACCGTCCGGTGCGATCTTCGCCGCGACGACCGTCGTGGTACCGATGTCGACAGCGATCCCGAAGCTGTTCTCCGCGTTTTCTCTTTTTCCCATGAGATCTGTTTCCTGTTTGTATCTGCGGGTGGTTTGTGGTAAAATATGTACTGCTTTATTGTATCACGGCGCAGGCCGCTGAAAAACCTTAAACATATCAAAGAAGGAGGAACCGGCAGATGGGACTTATTGCAGCAGCATTACAGGCGGGAGGCAGTGTTCTTGCAGATCAGTGGAAAGAGTATTTCTACTGTCCGTCACTTCCCGCAGATACACTTGTCATCAAGGCCTCGAAAAAGACTAAGGGCAACAACAAGGGCGATGACAACGTCATCTCCAACGGCTCTGTCGTCGCGGTCAACGAGGGACAGTGCATGATCATCGTGGAGCAGGGCGCGATCGTTGAGTTCTGCGCACAGCCAGGCGAGTATGTGTTTGACTCCAAGACCTCTCCGACCATCTTTACCGGCGGCCTCTGGCAGGGTGTCAAGGACAGCTTCGACACGTTCAAAAAGCGCTTTACCATGGGCGGAGACACCGGTGTGGATCAGCGCGTTTACTACTTCAATCTCAAGGAGATCATCGGCAACAAATACGGCACAGCCAGCCCGGTACCCTTCCGCGTAGTCGACAACAACATCGGTCTGGATGTGGACATCTCCATCCGCTGCCATGGTGAGTACACCTACAAGCTCTCCGACCCGATCCTGTTCTTCAAGAATGTCTGCGGCAACGTTGATTCCGCTTACACACGCGACAAGCTGGATTCCCAGCTCAAGAGCGAGTTCCTGACCGCTCTGCAGCCCGCCTTCGCGGAGATCTCCGAGAAAGGCATCCGTTACAGCGCGCTTCCGGGCCACGCCGACGATCTCGCCGAGGCCATGAACCATGTGCTCTCCGACAAGTGGGGCGGCCACTACGGCATCACGATCACCACGGTCGGTGTCAGCAGCGTCACGGCGTCCGAAGAGGACGAAAAGATGATCAAGGATCTGCAGAAGACCGCTGTCTACCGCAACGCCAACATGGCGGGCGCACAGATGGTCGCTGCTCAGTCCGAGGCGATGGTCGCCGCAGCCAACAACCAGAACGCCGGTCCGATGATGGCCTTTGCCGGCATGAACATGGCTCAGCAGGCGGGCGGCGTCAATGCTTCCCAGCTCTTCGCGATGGGTCAGCAGCAGAACGCACAGCCTGCTCCCGCACCCGCTCCGGCGGCTCCCGCGGCAGGTTCCTGGACCTGCGCATGCGGCAGTGTCAACACCGGCAAGTTCTGCTCCAACTGCGGCCAGCCCAAGCCGGATGACGGCTCCTGGACCTGCGAGTGCGGCGCGACCAACACCGGCAAGTTCTGCACGAACTGCGGAAAAGCCAAGCCCTGAGCACTTACACCTGATATTTCCCAGGAAATAGCAATATAAAGAAATCCGCTCACCGGCAGATCCGGTGAGCGGGTTTTTATTTCCAGTATCGTGACCTGCGGATCCGGCTTCCTGTCACCTGTCCGCTGCGATCCCCTCCCTGAGGCTGTCCCCCAGAAGGCGGAACCCGCCTTTGTGATCACCGCCCGGAAAGCCGTCGTACCCGGTGCGGTCACCGTCGACCGGCGCGTAGAACGTCACGCCGTCCACCTCATAGGGTTCCACAGAGTAGGTCTCATACGGCTGCTGGGTCACCAGCCGCGGCACCTGCATCAGCGTACGGTCTGTCATAATGAGGCGGAATCCCTTGTACACAAGAAACACGAACAGCAGAAGCGCGAGAAGCCCTGTCAGCACGCGGATCTGTTTCTCCGAGCATCGGGATACAAACCGCCGTACAGCCAGACCGCAGAGAAGAACCGGCGGTGTCCACACAAAGAAAAACCCATATCTGATCAACGGAGAGGCCAGGAGCCAGAAAAGGAAAGAGGCGCTCAGAACCGTAAGCAGGAACACCCCTGTTCCTCCGGCGTCCGCTCGTTTCCTGCCTCCCAGGCCGGTTATGAGGATCCGGATCAGAGTTACCGCCAGTCCTGCCGCAATGAGAAGGTCCGCGATGATCAGGATCCGCGAGATCATGCTCTGTGTGAGAAACCAGTGCGGGAACCACTCGGCCAGAGAAGCCGCCCTCGCGCCGGGAGCCGGTGCCGGTACCTCCTGTGCGTATGCTCTGACACCTGCCGCGTCGCCGTCGGCCAGATCACGCGGCAGCTGCCAGGGAACCGCGAAGAATCCGGGCGTTGTAGATGGATACAGCGGCCAGCCTGAGATCATCACATTTCTCGCCATATAAGGACCGGCGATCAGGAACCCGATCCCGATGAACCCGATGATCGCACGAATGATGCCCGCACTGCCTCTGTTTTTTCCGGCCCTGATGATCCGCCGTACGGGCAGGAGCACAAGGAGCAGGAGCGGCGCCGCGGAGAGCTTGAGTGTTACACTGTAGCCAAAGCCGATCGTCAGCAGAGCATACGGGAAAAAGTGTTTTTCCTGCTCTCCGTCGAGGTCGAGCCAGAGGATCAGCAGGCAGAAAAGAAAGCAGTTCAGGAAGTAGTCCGGTGCCGGGCTGACCATCTCTTTATAGATATTGAAAAGATAGTAGAGTCCCGCGAAACGGGCGAATGAGGAAAGGTCAGGCTTCCTTCTCCGGAGGATACACCTGAGATCCAGGCAGGAATACGCCAGCAGCAGAGCGAAGAACCCTGCTCCCGCATGAAGTGACTGACTGCCTGTAAAAGCAAAGCTGTAGAGTGCGGAAAATGCAAACGAAGCACTGTTGTATCCCAGGCGCGAATGCAGATTAGCGATCCCCGGCACCACACCGTATTCTTCGATGAAGCGGATGCTCTGCGCATGGTAGAGCCCTGTGTCATAGTGCATGATCCCGTGGGAGGTACCATAAGCGAACAGCAGGAACAGGAGGATCCACAGGATCCTGTCAGCACGGGATGCCTGCCTGATCCCGCGCAGCTCCTCAGCAAGCTTCCGGCGGTACAGAAAGGCGATCAGAACGCAGAGCGCGTTCAGCAGAAGAAAGGCAGCCGCTCCTACCGGCGCGAAGAGACTGAAGATCTGCGCGTATACGGTAACGCAGACCGTGCCTGCGATCGGATAGGAGATCCGGTAACGAATGCCGTATGGAATATCTAGAGTCAGCCGGCGGCAGCCGGAAAGAAAAGATAAGGCACCATACCCGATGATCCAGGTGGTGATGCCCATGTAAAAAAACAGTACCAGTACCTGCAGCATTTCAGCGGTCTATTTCAGATACCTTTCCAGTGCGTCGTGCCAGTCAGCCATGCGGAAATCGCCGGTGAGCCGGAACATCATCTTATCCAGATGGGAGAATTTCGGCCGCGGTGCCGCCGCCGGATTTCTTCTCTGGTATTCCTCGCTGCTGATCGCTTCCACGTGCACATCCTTACCGGCTAGGGAAAAGACTTCCTTAGCGAAGTCCGCCCAGGAACAGACACCTTCACAGGTGGCATGATAGAGGCCGTAACCGTCCGTCGCGATCAGATACTCGATGGCACGGGCCAGTTCGTCCGCGCTCGTGGGATTACCGATCTGATCGTTCACAACACTGACATTGTCGCGGGTCTTTGCAAGCTCGAGCATGGTTCTCGCGAAGTTCCTGCCTTCGCCGTAAAGCCAGGCCGTCCGCAGGATATAGTGTCTGCGGGAGAACTCCCTGATGTAGTTTTCCGCTGCCAGCTTGCTCCTGCCATAGACTGAGATCGGTCCCGGCGTATCAAATTCGGTGTAGGGCGTCTCTTTGTCCCCGGAAAACACATAATCCGTCGAGATATGCACCAGACGGGCACCCGTCTCTTCCGCCGCGATCGCAAGGTTTCGCGGTCCGATCGAATTGATACGGAAGCTGTTTTCTACATCCTGTTCCTGCTTGTCCACGGCAGTATAAGCCGCGCAGTTGATGATGACCTCCGGATGTTCGGTGCGGACAAAATCAAGGACGGCATCCACGTTTGTAATGTCAAGCGAACGGATCCCGTCCGCCTCAAAGATATCCGTCTGGAGCAGTTCCCAGTCCGCCCCCATCCTTTTTTTCACCGCACGGCCGAGCTGCCCGCAGGAGCCGGTCACCATCATCTTCTTCATCACAGTTCGATCTTTTCTCCGTCTGCCTCGAAATAAACACCCTCACGGGCAACAAAGATCATTGTCTTACCGGTGTTGAATTTTACTTCCTCACCGTTGTCATCATAGTACCTCGTAGGCTCATAGTCCGCTGTCTTCTTCCAGTTCACATGGATCATGCGGCCTTTAGTGAAGAAATAGCCGTCTCTGGTCGTATCATGCATCTGGAAAGCAAGATATCCCTTGGCATCGCGAACTTCACTGTAGGTGCTCTGGATGATGACATTGGCAAAGGCAAGCTGTTCGCCGCTCGCCCCGTCCACCTGCTTATTGCCGTAGAGGGTCTTATAATACAGGCCATCGCTTTCATTATAGGAAAGCGCGGACTTGGTCACCGGATAGGTGCCCGCCATATTGATCTCCTTGACCTCTTTGGCATCCGCGTACTGCTCAAGTGTATTGGGCTCATTGAATGCCGCGAACTGGAAATGCGGCTCGCCGATATACTGCGTCCTGTGGTTTGCCTGATAACCCTCTTTTTCCATGGCCTTGGCCACATGCTCGCCGTCCGTATAGGCCGTATGAGCACTGGTTGATCCCGCAGGAACACGGAAAAACGCTCCGGCCTCAGGTCCCATCTTCCCGCCGACGCCGTTCAGGTTTTCTACATCCGCCCGGTTGTTGCGATTGAGCACAGCGCCGGGAGTCTGATAAAGGTAGAGCTCCGGTCCGCCGAAGTGGATGATGACCGGATCGTATTCCAGTGCCGCATAGATGAAGTAATCACGGATCGAACGGATGTTGCCGATGCGCTCGAGACCTTCCCAGTTCTCAACGATGCCCATCTGACGGCTCATCTTGCCCTCTTCCTCGATCTCATAAAAGACGCTGACATGATCCAGGCCATACTGGGGCTGCGCTTCCTTGTCGATCGGGAACATGACCGCGAGGGGTCGCTTTACATTCTGATCCTCATTAACCCATTCGTTGGTAAAGAAGTCACGCACCATACCTTCTGCGGGGGGTACATCTTCCAGAACCGGTTCCTCTTCCGTCATTTCCTCGGCAGGTTCTTCCTCCTCCGGTGCTCCTACAGGTTCGGCAACCTGTTCAAAAACAACTCCTCCCTTTTCCTTGTCGGCATCCTCACTGCTGTCTCCGCATCCGGCCAGCATGGCCGCTGTGAGTACGCCTACTGTCAGTAACTGCAGATACTTTTTCTTCATTATCCTCACCATCATTCTCCCAAGCCTTCATCTACCGCTTCTACCATTGCGGCGAGTGCCTCCTCTTCATCAGGACCCTCGCAGTGCAGCGTGATCTCATCGCCGCAGGAGATCGTCGAACCAAGCACACTGAGTATGCTCTTGGCATTGGCACTCCCGCCCGCATAGGAAAAGGTCACGCTTGAACGAAACCGCATAGCGGTATTGCACAGATTTCCGGCAGGCAGCAGATCCAGGCCTGTTACGTTTTTTATGGTCACTTTCTGTTCTACCACTTCGATCCCTCGCTCCGATAATGCTATGTCTCTTCGTCGCCGATGTAGACAAATACCCTGAGTTCTTCACTCTGGTAGATCCCACCGGGCAACGTCAGAGTCACCGGTATAGTATACGTCCCGTTCACAGGTTTTTCAACCCCAATACGCTCACTCAGTTCGGAAATGTCCACCGTACCGGAGATATCCGTGGACTGAAGCGAGGAAAGCGCCGCCGGAAGCCCGTAGACAGACACTTTGACCACTCCGTCACCGGCACCGTCTCCGTCAAGATCCTCCGTCTGGATGACAGCACGCTTGCCTTCAGGGACATCGATGATACGGATCTGATTAGCGGACATCTCGAGCTGCTTTACCTCCGCCTGAACGATCTCCGCCGTCACAGCCACCTGTCCGCTGAAGTCGCTGTCTCCGAGGATCACGCCTGTCGGCAGAGCTGTCCGAAGATTAACGCTGGTCTCGAGATTTCTCTTAAAGCCGGTCACATCAAACTCTTCTCCGCTGAGCGTGAGCTCCTCCAGATTCTGCAGCTGGGTTCCCCTGCCGGCGACCAGCACCGAATCCGGTGAGATATCCACACTGCCGGTAAGAAGATATCCATCAGCGGGAGCTCCCGACAGACTGACCTTGATCGGGATGCGCTTGGTCTGCAGGATCGAGATGTTCACTCGCACGTCGTCGATGTTCTTGCGCACAGACTCATCCGTGATCTCGTTGCCTTCTTCATCAAGCAGGATGATCTCCGCATCCGTGTCGATGCTGCTCGTAAAGCCCGTCACATCAACACTGACCACCGCAGTGACCGCGCGGTCGACCAGAGATGCCGGACCGGTGATACGGATGACATTCTGCTCTGTCGAAATCGTCCCGACAATATAGCCTTCCTGCAGTGAGCCGGTGGTCTTGGCCGCGAGTGCAAGGGTTCTGGTCTTGCTGTCCTCGATGGACAGGCGCACGGTGTCGATCGAACCGCGGATCGATTCGATCTGGTTGGCATATTTATTCGTCGTCAGATTGATCGAGAGCGTGTTCAGACTGCTCAGGTTATTCATATCCGCCGTCGCGATGATATTGTCACGGGTAAAGGTGTCCGCCACCGATCTGGGGGCAATGATCTCAACCGAAGAGATCGTATCTGTCCCGTCAAGCACCTCGTAGACCTTGCCCTGATTCGCGATCAGTCCGGTGTTCCTGATGCTTACCGGGATATTGGTAAAGCGCACCTTGATGGTCGGGTTATCCATATTGGTGACAAGGAACCACAGCACTGCCGCCAGCAGCAGCGACAGGAGCTTCAACCCCGGATATCTGGTTATGATCCCCTTGATGTACTTCATTCTTCTCCCCGCTTGTTTTTGCTGCTCTTCTCGCGTGAAAAGAACTTTATGGTCTTCTGCTTCTGCGCCGGTTCCTGCTTGTTCTGGATCGCGCGCAGACGCTCCTTGATCCGCTCCGCATTCAGACCGCGCTCGATATTCCCGCCGTATGCCGCACTGATCGCACCGGTCTCCTCGGAAACGATCAGCGTCAGGGAATCCGTTGCCTCGGAGATACCGCAGCCGGCACGGTGTCTGGTGCCGAGATCCTTGGCGATGTCTGTCCTCTCGGACAGAGGCAGATAGCAGGTCGCGGCCGTCACGCGGTCGCCGTGGATCACAACGGCTCCGTCATGGAGCGGCGTATTGTGCTCAAAGATATTGATCAGAAGCTCACTCGTCACGATGCCGTCGATCTCAATCCCGGTACGTTCAATATCGGAGAGCGAGATCTCCTGCTCGATGACGATCAGCGCACCGGTACGTACTGCCGCCATTTCCACGCACGCGCGGGCGATCTCATCGATCGTCTTATCGGAGAAGCGCTCATCGCCGCCCTGTGAGCCGAACGGAAGTACCCAGGAAAAGATCTTTCTCTTTCCCAGTCCCTCCAGTGCTTTTCTGAGTTCGGGCTGCATGACGACAACGACACCGATCACCGCGACGTACAGAACGTTGCGGACCATCCACAGGATCGTGGTCATATCAAAGATAACAGCTACAGCGACAAAAATGACGATGACAACGATGCCCTTGAGCATCGACCAGAGCCTTGTTCCCCTGGCCCACTTCAGGAGCTGATAGATCAGAAACGCAATGATCAGGATCTCAACGAGATCTGTCCACCGCGGGGTCGGCATATGAAAACTTGACCAGTTAAAATCTAACGGGTTCTGAAAATCCAGCATGGCTTATCACGTTGTGCGTCCGGTGCGGTCTTCCCCGACCCGCAGCACGCGGTCTCTCATGTCGTCAGCCGGCAGCTGCGATCTGGAGGAATTCAGGTTTCTGGTCGCCGCCGCGGGGCGCGGAGACGCCGGGCTTCTGGGCGGAGAGGCAGGACGGGAAGACACACCTGCTCTTACCGGTGCTCCCTGCGACGCAGCTGTGCGGATTCCGCTCCTTGCAGGAGCAGCTGCCCGTGAAGATGCAGATGCTCTCGATGCCGCCGTTCTGGCAGGTACGCGTTCTTTCAGCGTCTCTCCCTCATCAAAATCGTAATCATTCTCTTCGGGTTTGTTCTTCTGCGTACCGGAGGAACGATCCGGCGCGGGTTTGGGGGCATGATGCGCACGGTTGATCTTTTTCACATGTCGCTCCGCCTCAGCAAGCGTGACCTTGGGAACCGCCTTAACATAGTAATAGTAATCGTCGTCCTCAAACTGCACCCGCTCTGTCCGGGTGTAATCCAGCTGGAAGAAAAAGAATTCCAGTCCGAAACACAGGATCGCCGAGAAGAAGATCCCGATGACCACGCCGAGGAAGGAAATCTGAATATCATACATGAAGTCGCCGATGAGAAGTGCGATCAGATTCAGTACCGCACCGCTCAGGATCGCAATCTTCCAGGAATGATCGATCGAAAGCCGGCGGAGCAGATAGACCACCACGATCACCATGGCAAAAGCGGCGACCATCACCCACATTTCTTTATTCGTCAGAAAGCCGGTGAGGAATGTTCTGAGCTGTACGATGATCTCCGTATCCTCCTCGCTCGACGCCACCGAGCTTGCTCCCATGATCGTCGCGTTGGTCTGCACATAGGCCAGAAGATAATAGATCACAACACCGCAGGATACGGCCGCGATCGAAAGAGGGCTGGCCACAAGCCCCAAAGCAAGCGGCAGAAGATAAGGAATCTTCAGCAAAAACAGGAGCGGCATCAGGATCAGTACCACAGTGTCGCCCGGGCTGAAGCGGAAATACAGCAGGAACATCAGCAGAAACAGCACAAGCGTAACCCCCAGCGTCTCGATAGAAACCGCATAGAGGTGTCCAAAAATGTAGAAACTGCCTACAAGCGCCATGAAACCGACCGGCATAAACGAGCACAGAAGTGCCATCATCAGCACGATCGGAAGGGGTTTGAGCGCGGCCAGATATCCGACATGGCTGTTGATCGCGAGCAGCATGATAAGGCTGAGGAGGAATTTCCACAGCGGGGTGATCCACATCTCAAAACGGATGTAGAAGCTCCGTATCATCTGTTTGATCTCAACAAGCGATGTCATATCCCGGTTCCTTCATCCTCCGCTGCAGCAGCGGAAGCGGCTGTTTCCTTGTCTGTCATCTCCGCGAGACGTCTGAGACCGGCTGCGTATGCCCGGACTCTGCGCTGCATACGGTAGTAACGAACGGTGTAAATAACTGCGGAAAACAGGCAGTACAGCACGGTAAATATCACATAGATCCGGATGGTCTTCGTGAGAAACTCTGTCAGATCCGCACTGTAAATGTCCTGCATCAGCAGGTCAAAGTGGCTGAGGATATAAAGCGCGCAGAGTACGAGAAAAACGGCGGTCGCACAGACGACAGATCCGATGATATGGTGGGCGATATAATCCGTCTGGAAATAGCGCCCCGCTGCATCGTCGCGTCTTCCCTCCCGCCGCTTGAACATCGCCATTCGCGTCATGAGGATGACTTTTTTTTCTGCGAGCACGGAAACCCTCTTATTTCTTCAGGAACTGCATAGCCGCATGCCCGGTGTTGAGTCTCTTTCTCTCCTCCGGGGGAGCGACCGGCTTTGCGATCGCATTGCCGAGGCCGGTAGCCAGTTTGGCTTTGCATTTCGCGCAGTAACGGCCGGTGGTGATCGGCTCACCGCAGCTCTCACAGGTCAGATCGATCGCGGCGCCTTTGGCAAAAACAAGACGCTCCTCACGGACCCACTGCTGGATCTTGGTGAGCTTGACCTCGCAGTCCTTGGCGATCTGATTCATAGTCACCGCCGGGTTATCCTCGATATATTTCTTTACCTTCTGAAACTCGTCTTCTTCCTTCTTTTTGCAGGCTTCACAGACGACATCTCCGGCTACCCACTGGAACATCTTTCCGCATTTCGAACAATTCTTGAGCTGCATGACCGTACCTCCGATTCCTTTATAAGTGCGCCGCAGCGACCGTCACGAAAAAGATACCCGGCACACCTGCCCGGCGAAATTCCCGTGCGATCGCATCTATGGTTGATCCTGATGTGTAAATATCGTCAACGATCAAAATCCGCTCATATTTTACATCATCTGACCGCAATTGAAAAGCGTTTTTCATATTCTTCCTGCGGTTTTCTTGCCTGTCCGTCCGTTTCATGGGCGGTGTGTTCACCCTTCTCTCCACGAGATCCGTCCTGACGGGGATCCCGGTCCGGCGCGCGATCGAGCGTGCGATATCCTCGGCCTGATTGTAGCCTCTGGTCAGGTATCGCTTTTTATGGAGCGGGACCGGCACAATGACCTGCGGCGCCATCCTGTAAAGTTCCTCCCCCAGGCATCGCACGATCTCTTCCCCGAACCAGGCGGCACTCTCCCGCCGTCCGGCATATTTGATCCGGTAGATCGGACGGGCGATGCTGTGATACTCTGCCAGGCAGTATCCATGATCATATTCATGGGGATGCGCAGCGCAGTCCGCACAGAACGCCGCATCAGGATCCTTTTCCCGGGACATGGATCTGCCGCACTTCAGACAGCGGGGTTCCGCCTCGTATCGGATCTCCCGGTGACAGTCCGCACAGATCTTTTCCCCATAGGGGAGGACCCGGTCACAGACCGGACATCTCATCGGAAAAAGAAGCCGCAGCAGGTTGTCCCATTTTTTTCTGTTCATCGTATTTCCCGGATCCTGTCGGCAAGTCCTGTATGCCGTTTCATCTCTTCCGTATTCTCCGCCATCTCCCGGATCACCTCGCGGCTGCCCGTCAGCACCACGGCCGATTTCGCACGGGTTATCGCCGTATACAGCAGATTCCGGTTCAGGAGCATCCTGGGGCCTCCCAGCAGCGGCAGAATGACTGCCGGATACTCACTGCCCTGCGCCTTGTGTATGGTCATCGCAAAGGCGTGATCCACATCCTCCATCGAGGAGAAGGGAACGCAGACTCTGCGGTTTTCATCAAACAGGATCGTAACCTCCTGTGAAACGCGGTCGATATCCACGATCTTTCCAAGATCGCCGTTGAAGATCCCTTCCCCGTGATCGATCACGATCCCGTTCCTGCCGTGGACCTCCCAGACCGCATTATAGTCGTTTTTCGTCTGCATGACCTTGTCGCCGACCCGCCAGATCCGCTCTCCCTGCTGCCACTCCTTCTTCTTCGGCGACGGCGGGTTCAGCGCACTCTGCAGAGCTTTATTGAGTGAGATCGCCCCGAGCGGGCCCCTGCGCATCGGCACCAGAACCTGGATATCCTGCGGCTCCGCGTGAACATACGGCGGCAGCTTATCCCGGATCAGAAGCACGAGCAGGCCCCTGATATCGGCGGGATCCTCCCGCGCCAGAAAGAAGAAATCGCGGCTTTTATTGTCCAGCGCAAGCGGCTCACCCGCAAGAACCCGATGGGCGTTCATGACGATGTCGCTCTGCGTTGCCTGACGGAAGATCCGTGTCAGCTGCACCACCGGATAGCTGCCGCTGACGATGAGGTCGTGCAGGACCTGTCCGGTACCGACGGAAGGAAGCTGGGCATCATCTCCGATCAGAATGAGATGCATGCCGGGCACACAGGCGCGCAGAAGCGAATAAAAGAGATGCATGTCCACCATGCTCATCTCATCGATGATCACGGCATCCGCTTCCAGCGGATTGTCCCGGTTTCTCGAAAACCGCGCACGGCTGCCGGTCAGTGTCTCCTGTCCATCCTGCTGCGGAGCTGCGCTGACTTCCAGCAGGCGATGGATGGTCCGCGCTTCATAGCCTGTAGTCTCCGTCATCCGCTTGGCGGCGCGCCCGGTGGGGGCTGCCAGGACAAAGGTCATGCCTCTGTTTTCAAAGATCTGCAGGATCGCTCCCATCGTAGTCGTTTTGCCGGTACCCGGACCGCCGGTCAGAATGAGAACACCGCTGCTGAGAGACCGTGACACTGCCTCCTTCTGCATATCGTCCAGTTCAATATCGAGGCTCTGCTGCACGGCTTCAAGTTCTTCGGGTGACACCTGCTCCACACTCTCCGGACGGTGCAGATCCGCGAGCATGCCGGCGATCGCCTGCTCCTCGTAGTGGTATTTTTCCAGATAGACCTCGTCGCTGCGGATAACGACGGAATGCTCAATGGCCAGAGCCGCCAGACGGCTCTCCAGGAGTTCCCTGATCTCCGGTGTATCCGTCAGTCCCAGCAGTTCCCGCGTCTTCTCCAGCAGTTCCCCATGCGGCAGAAAGCTGTGTCCGCTGACCGCGGCCTCCACCAGCGCATAGCAGATACCGCTCTCCACGCGGAACTCCGCGCTGGCTTCGATGCCCATCCTGACCGCGATCTCGTCGGCTGTATGGAAGCCGATGCCTTCGATCTCCGCAGCCAGGCGGTATGGGTTCTCGCGGATGATCCTGCAGGTGTCGGCCCCATAGGTCCGGATCACACGGACTGCGGTCTGCCCTGTGATACCGATCTCCTGAAGAAAGATCTCTGTCTCCCGTTCGCGCTTCTTTTCCCGGATCTGGCCCCCGATCTCCATGGCCATGCGTTCGCTGATCCCCTTGAGCTCCGCAAGCCGCTCGGGTTCCTCTTCCATTACGCGAAAGGTGTCATCCCCGAATTTTCTGACGATGCGGTGTGCAAGCTTTTCACCGATTCCCTTGATCGCACCGGACGCAAGGTATCGTTCGGCAGAAACGGCATCCGTCGGCGGTATCACGCGGAAACTTTCGATCCTGATCTGCTCTCCGTACGCCGGGTGAACGGTTGTCGTTCCCGTCACTTCGATCAGGTCACCGACGTCACACCCGCGCAGAGTGCCAACGGCTGTGATCTCAATCTCTTCATCATCGGGAAACGCGCCGTCAGATACGGCGTCTGCAGGTACAAGAGTCGCAACGCCGTATCCGTTGTCGGCGTTGCGATAAATGAAATGTCTGATATATGCGGTAAGGGTCAGGCGTTCACTCACACTGCCGCCTGAGCGCCCTCATCAGAAGCGGTATCGGTTCCGGACTGTTTCTCCCTGCCGTCATCGGTCTGTGCGCCGGCCTGCTGAGCAGCGGCAACCTGTTCGACGATCGACTGCGCCTGCGCCTTCATATCGGCAGCGCTCATGCCGGCTGTGTGCTTCATGTTTTCGTAGAGCATCTGAGCAAGGCCGAGGCCCTGTGTTTCGGTACTGGTCTTGGTGAAATCCTGCAGGGTCTGATCCTTGAAGTAATCGACAAGCTGTTTGTTGCTCCCGGATTCATCCATCTTAAGCGCGTCAACGCTCTTCTGCATCTCCTTGAACACCTGCTCGAGGAAGTAGGCCTCGAACTGCTTGCAGGCGCCCATCAGCTCCTGATTGATCTCCTCGTCGCCGTCTGTACCTTTGGCTTTAGCATTCTCCGCAGCATTCTGGAGCGTCGTCTTGAGCTTTTCGCCGACGGCGTTCTGGGTCTGCTGGGTCATATAATCGGTATAGGCGCTCGCGTTTACGCCGTTAAGGTCGAAAGACATAAGGGACTCCTTTCATGAGGGAGGGGTATCGCGATAAACCGACGGCTCGCCGCTTTGCGGCTTTGCACCGTCGCGGCCATTCGCAACTTTCGCCCTGTTCGCTTCGCTCTCATGGCTTCGTTGCTCATGTCCGTACATTCGTCGAGGTCACGCAGCCGCGCATGCAGGCATGCGGCTGCATGACTTCTCCTCATTGTTTATCGCTTCAAGTTGTTGGCGGTCTGCATCATCTCATCCGTCGTTGTGATCGCCTTGGAGTTCATTTCATAGGCGCGCTGCGCGACGATGAGGTTGACCATCTCGGTGGCGACGTTAACGTTGGAGCCTTCCAGATATCCCTGTACGATCTTGCTGCGTGAGAGATTCGCCGTGGTCGCCTCGTTGAGCGCCTGGCCGCTGGCGGCCGTCGGGCGGAACGAGGTATCGCCGACACGCTCAAGACCGGTCGGATTGTTGAACTGCCACAGGCCGATCTGGAAGCCGATGTTCTGCGGAACGTTGTTGGCATCGGGATACTGCACGTTGCCGTCCGCCGCGACGGTCACACGGTTTGCTGCGTATCCGCGGAGAGTGATCTCTCGTCCCTGGGTATCCAGTACATGATATCCCTCAGAGGTCGTCAGGGTGATGTCGTTGGTATTGTTCGCCGCAATAGCCCAGACAAAGTCACCGTTGCGCGTAAAGATCTGCTCATTGTTCTCGTTGCGGTAAGAGAAGAATCCATCGCCGCCGATCGCGAATGCGGTATCGCTTGCCGCATCCAGAAACGCGCCCTGGGAGAACGAGGAGTTGATCGACGCTACCCGGACACCCAGACCGACCTCGGAGTCGACCGGGGGATTGCCGCCGTTCTCTACGGTGGACTTGGTCTGCAGTGTCTGATAGAGCAGGGACTTGAACTCCGCCACCTGCGCTTTATAGCCCATGGAGTTGACGTTAGCCAGGTTATTGGCGATCGTGTCAACGTTGGTCTGCTGTGCGTTCATGCCGGTCGCTGCCGACCATAAGCTTCTAACCATGGTGTGCTCCTTTCTTTTTCAAGGAAGTTCTGCCTCGCTTCGCTCGCCAGAACTGGCTTCGCATTAACATCCGTTAAATACCGGATGCAAATGCTCAGCCAATCCTACCCAGCTGCTGAACTGCGATATCCAGTGTTTCATCGATCGTCGTGATGACCTTTTGATTGGAATCATACTGCCGCTGCGTCGCAATCATCTGCACCATCTCGTCCACGGTGGAAACGTTGGACTGTTCCAGATACCCCTGCACAACCGAGAGCTGCGGCGGGATCTCCACTGCGGCGTCCGTACGGACAAACAGATTCTCTCCGTAATGTCTTAAGGAATTATAATAATGATCCGTGACCGACTGTCCCTCCAGATCCTCGGCGTCCTGCTGAAAATCCGTGAATCCGATGGTATCTACCATCTGTCCGTTCTGAAAGATCGATCCGTCCAGTGTCACGGAAAATTCCTGCGTGGGATCGATGATGACGTGGCCGCCGTTGCGGTCCAGCACATAATCGCCATCCTGCGTGGTCAGTTCACCGTTGGTCGTCACGGCGAAGTTGCCGTCGCGCGTGTACATGACCGTTGTGTTGCCGCTGTGATCCGTGTGTTCGATGTTGAAAAAGCCCTTGCCCTGAATGGCCAGATCTGTCTGAAGATCGGTGTTTTTCAGTCCGCCCTGAGAAAAATCCACATAGGTGCCGTCTACCTTGACACCCAGATTGACGATGCCGAGTTTATCCCGCGTCTTGGCGTCCGTTTCATCCTTGATGCGCAGCGCGAGCTTGTCGGAAAAGGCTGTCGATACGGTTCCTTCCTTTTTAAAGCCTGTGGTGTTGAAGTTTGCCAGGTTGTTGGTGAGCACATCCATCTTCGTCTGCTCGTTCAACATGCCGGTATATGCCGTATAGAGCCCTTTTACCATTTTATCCTCCTTGTAGGGAACTCAGTCGGATCTGTGTCCCGCCAGGAATTCCACGTATCTGCCGGTCCCGATCGCCACCGCTGTCATCGGATCATCCGCCGTCATGGCGTTGATCCCGGTCTTTGCGGCGATCAGATCCTCCAGTCCCCGCAGCAGAGCGCCGCCGCCTGTCAGCACGATGCCTCTGTCCGCGATATCCGCCGCGAGTTCCGGCGGTGTCTTTTCCAATACTCCGTGGATCGCATCCACGATCTGTGATGTCGGCTCGCGAAGAGCCTCCTCTGTCTCCTCTGAGGAAACCCGGACGGTCTTCGGAAGACCGGTCACGAGGTTGCGCCCGCGTACATCCATGTAATCCGCTTCGGCTCTGGGGTATGCCGAACCGATCTTGATCTTGATATCCTCAGCCGTCCGGTCGCCGATCAGCAGGTTGTGCTTTTTGCGCATATACCGGACGATCGCTTCGTCGAAGTCATCCCCGGCCACCTTGACCGATGTGGAGACAACGGTTCCGCCGAGCGAGATCACCGCGATATCCGAGGTGCCGCCCCCGATATCGACGATCATGTTGCCGCAGGGCTTCGTGATATCGATCCCGGCGCCGATCGCCGCGGCGATGGGCTCCTCGATGATCCTGACATCACGCGCTCCCGCCATCAGGGTCGCGTCCTCCGCGGCCTTTCTCTCCACCTCCGTCACGCCCGAGGGCACACAGACGGCGATGAGCGGCTTGCGGAATGTCTTTTTCCCAAGGGCCTTGGTGATGAAGTATTTCATCATCTGCTCCGTGACCTTGTAATTGGAGATAACGCCCTGTCTGAGCGGGCGGATCGCGACGATATTGCCCGGGGTGCGCCCCAGCATGAGTCTCGCGTCCTCTCCGATCGCCATTACGCGCTCGGTGTCCTTGTCATAAGCGACCACCGAGGGCTCCTTGAGAACCACGCCTTTTCCACGAATATAGACCAGAATACTCGCTGTTCCGAGATCGATCCCGATATCTGTATACTGCATTGAAACCTTCCTTTATGTAAAATCTGCATTCGATACCTTAGCATAACATGGGAGTTTATTATACCCCTAATCTGCCCGTGGGAAAAGACGCTATTTCATAAAAAATTTGTAAAGGTGCCTGCGGATCCTTCCGATAAAAGAAAAGCGGCCGGAAACCTGACGGTTCCGTCCGCTCCTGTGCATCCTTGCAGATTATATTTCGGCATATCTCCGGAGAACTTTAGGGGCAGTCCGAAAATTCAGAGCATCTTTGCGATATAGGCACCTGTATAGCTCTTTTTCACCTTCGCGACCTGTTCCGGCGTGCCCTGGGTCACGACCGTGCCGCCGCGGTCACCCCCCTCGGGCCCCATATCGATGATATAATCAGCCGTCTTGATCACATCCAGGTTGTGCTCGATGACAATGACAGTGTTCCCGCCTTCCACGAGCTGCTGCAGGATGCTCACGAGTTTTTTGACGTCCGCGAAATGCAGGCCGGTCGTCGGCTCGTCGAGGATATAGATCGTCCGTCCGGTCGATACGCGGGAAAGCTCCGTGGCGAGCTTGATGCGCTGCGCCTCACCGCCGGACAGCTGCGTCGAGGGCTGCCCGAGCCGGATATATCCCAGTCCCACATCATACAGGGTCTGGATCTTGCGTCGGATGGTCTTCACATTGGCAAAGAATTCCAGCGCCTCCTCGACCGTCATATTCAGTACTTCATAGATGTTCTTTCCTTTATAGGTAACATCGAGAGTCTCGCGGTTGTAGCGCTTGCCGCCGCAGACCTCGCACGGGATATAGACATCCGGCAGGAAGTGCATCTCGATCTTGACGATGCCGTCGCCGCCGCAGGCCTCGCATCGGCCGCCCTTGACGTTAAAGGAAAACCGCCCCTTGCTGTAGCCGCGCGCTTTGGCTTCAGTCGTTGCCGCGAACAGGTCGCGGATCAGGTCAAACGCGCCGGTATAGGTCGCCGGGTTGGACCGCGGCGTACGGCCGATCGGACTCTGGTCGATCGCGATGATCTTGTCGAGCTGCTCGATCCCCTGCACATCGTCGTGATCCCCGGCGATCAGGCGCGCGCGGTTCAGACTTTTTGCCAGATGCTTGTACAGGATCTCGTTGACGAGGGAGGACTTGCCCGAACCGGACACTCCTGTCACGACCGTGAAGACGCCGAGCGGGAACTTCACGTCGATGTTCTTGAGGTTGTTCTCCCGGGCACCCTTTACCGTGATCCAGGCATCAGGCTTACGGCGTTTTTCCGGAACCTCGATCGAAAGTTTGCCCGCGAGATACTGACCGGTGACGGAGCCCTTGATCTTTGATATCTCCTCAGCAGTCCCCGCGGCCACGACTTCACCGCCGTGCTCGCCTGCACCCGGTCCGATGTCCACAATGTAGTCCGCCGCCCGCATGGTCTCTTCGTCGTGCTCGACCACGATCAGCGTATTGCCCAGATCGCGCAGGTTCTTCAGCGTGTTGAGCAGCTTGTCGTTGTCGCGCTGATGCAGGCCGATCGAGGGCTCGTCCAGGATATAGCAGACGCCGCAGAGTCCCGATCCGATCTGTGTCGCAAGGCGGATGCGCTGGGCTTCGCCGCCGGAAAGCGTCCCCGTGGCGCGTGTGAGCGTGAGATAATCCAGTCCGACATCGATCAGGAATCCGACGCGCGCGCGGATCTCCTTAAGCACCTGGGCGCCGATCGCCAGCTGCCTCTCGGAAAGTTTCATCCCCTCCAGAAAGCTGTGCAGCTCCGCCACCGACATGTTCGTGATCTGGAAAATATTCTTATCAGCGATCGTAACCGCCAGAGATTCTCGCTTAAGGCGCTGTCCCCCGCAGACGCTGCAGGGCGTAAAGCGCATGTAGGTCTCGTATTCCGCCTTCTGGCTCTCGGAAAATGTCTCACGGTAGCGCTGCTCCATGTTGTGGATCAGACCCTCGAACTGGATCGGATAGTCACCCTCTCCGCGCTGTCCCTTGTAATGAACATTGACCTTTTTATCAAAGCCGTGGATGAACATCGTACGGATCGAAGCCGGGAGCTTTTCATAGGGCGTATCGAGGCTGAAGTGATACGCTTTGGCAAGGGCCGTGAGGATCGCGTGCGTAAAGCTCCCCTCGCTCGAGGATGACTGCCAGCCGGTGACCGCCACACAGCCTTGATTGAAGGAAAGGGACATATCAGGGATCATCAGCCGCTCATCAAATTCCATCTTGTAGCCCAAGCCCGTACACTCGGGGCATGCGCCGAACGGGTTGTTAAAGGAGAAGCTTCGGGGCTCGATCTCGGGAATGGAAACGCCGCAGTCCGGACAGGCAAAGCTCTGGGAAAAGTTCAGCGGTTCACCGCCGATGACATCGACTGTCACAAGACCTTCCGCGAGGTTCAGCGCGTTTTCCAGCGAATCGACCAGACGTTTTCTCTGGGACTGCTTCTCCCCTTCCTCTTCGGTGCGGACCACGAGCCGGTCCACAATGATCTCGATATTGTGCTTGATGTTCTTATCCAGCGAGATCTCTTCGGAGAGGTCATACTGGCTGCCGTCGATGCGCACGCGGACATAGCCGGAACGGCCCGCCCGATCGAGGACTTTTTCGTGCATACCCTTGCGTCCGCGGACCACCGGCGCGAGGATCTGAAACTTTGTGCCCTCCGGGAGCGAGAGGATCTGGTCCGCCATCTCGTCCACGGTCTGCCGGCGGATCTCCCTGCCGCAGTCCGGGCAGTGGGGGATCCCGATGCGCGCGAACAGCAGGCGGAAATGATCGTAGATCTCCGTCACGGTACCCACGGTGGAACGCGGGTTGCGGTTGGTCGACTTCTGATCGATGGAGATCGTCGGAGAGAGCCCCTCGATCTTTTCTACATCCGGTTTGTCCATCTGACCGAGGAACATCCTGGCATAGGAGGACAGGGATTCCATATAGCGGCGCTGTCCCTCCGCGAAGATCGTGTCGAACGCAAGGGAGGACTTGCCGGAACCGGAAAGGCCCGTCAGTACTGTCAGTGCCCCCCGCGGAATATCCACGTCAAGGCTCTTTAAGTTGTGTTCATTGGCGCCTCGGATACGGATCCAGTCGCTCTTATCCCGCGGCAGCATTCTTTTTGCCCCGCCGCCTGCCGGTACGCTCCCATTGTCTTCTCCGCCTGTCTTTCTCCGCATAAAAATCTCCCGCATAATATCCAAACGTGTGTTCGTTTATTATACGGGAGTTTAAATCTCTATGCAAGTACTATTTTCGATATCCTGATCAGCGGCCTCCGGTCAGCTCCAGCAGATGTTTCTTCAGCTCCGTCATCTGATCCCTGAGCTCCGCGGCAGCCTCAAAATTGAGATCCGCGGCAGCCCGGCGCATCTGTTTTTCTACTTTGTCGATCAGCTTCTCGAGTTCCTTCTTATCCATGGATTCCGGATCCTTTTCGAACTTCGCCTCCTCCCTGGAGACCGCTTTGGAGATGCTGATCAGATCGCGCACGGCCTTACGGATCGTCGTCGGCGTGATACCGTGCTCTTCATTGTACTTCATCTGGATCGCGCGGCGGCGCTCGGTTTCCCGGATCGCTTTGTCCATGGACTCCGTCCGCGTGTCGGCGTACATGACCACATGTCCGTCGGCGTTGCGCGCCGCCCGGCCGATCGTCTGGATCAGGGATCTCTCCGCGCGCAGGAAGCCCTCCTTATCAGCATCCAGGATAGCCACCAGCTGGATCTCCGGGATATCCAGGCCCTCGCGCAGGAGGTTGATGCCGACCAGCACATCGAACACATCCAGACGCATATCGCGGATGATCTGCGCGCGCTCGAGCGTATCGATATCGCTGTGCAGATACCGCACGCGGATCCCCGCATCCCGCAGGTAGTCGGTCAGATCCTCCGCCATCCGCTTGGTCAGGGTGGTGACAAGCGCCTTTCCCTTGTTGGCGAGCGTCTTTCGGATCTCTCCGA
Source organism: Lachnospiraceae bacterium (assembly GCA_024687125.1). Taxonomy (GTDB): domain Bacteria; phylum Bacillota; class Clostridia; order Lachnospirales; family Lachnospiraceae; genus Butyrivibrio. Next base: position 98,809 of record JAILFA010000033.1, on the reverse strand, counting down.
TCAGGTCGTCGATCTGTCCCTCGATCGGCCGGACATCGATCTCCGGGTCCAGCAGACCGGTCGGTCGGATCACCTGTTCCACACGCTTTAATTCGTGCGCTTCTTCATAATCCGCCGGTGTCGCCGAGCAGAACAGCATCTGGTCGATATGGGATTCAAACTCGTCAAAGGAGAGCGGCCGGTTGTCCAGCGCTGACGGCAGGCGGAAGCCGTAGTCCACCAGCGTCTGCTTGCGAGACCGATCGCCATGATACATGGCGCCGATCTGCGGGATCGTCATGTGGCTCTCGTCCACGATGATCAGGAAGTCATCGGTAAAGAAATCCAGCAGTGTCAGCGGCGGCTCGCCCGGTGCCATAAAGTTGAGATGTCTGCTGTAGTTCTCGATCCCGGAGCAGAAGCCTGTCTCCCGGAGCATCTCAACATCGAAGTTCGTGCGCTCCGCGATGCGCTGCGCCTCGACGAGCTTGTCCTCATGCTTGAAGTACTTTACCCGTTCCTCAAGCTCCTTTTCAATGTTTTCACATGCAAGATTGATCTTGTCCTGGGATACGACATAGTGGGAAGCCGGGTAGATCATGACATGAGTGAGCTCGGCGTGAACGCGGCCCGACAGGATCTCCACCTCGCAGATGCGGTCGATCTCATCCCCGAAGAACTCCACACGCAGCAGATAATCGCTCCCCTGCGCCGGGAAGATCTCGACGGTGTCCCCCCGCACGCGGAAGTTCGTGCGCTCCATGGCCATGTCATTGCGCGTATACTGGATCGCTACCAGATCGCGGATCAGCTCGTCGCGGTCCTTGTTCATCCCGGGGCGCAGCGAGATCGACATGCCCTTGAATTCATCCGGGCTGCCCAGACCGTAGATACAGGAGACACTCGCGATGACCACGACATCGCGCCGTTCCGAGAGCGATGCCGTCGCCGAGAGCCGCAGCTTGTCGATCTCGTCATTGATCGCGGAATCCTTGTCAATATAGGTGTCCGTCTGCGGTACATAGGCCTCCGGCTGGTAGTAGTCGTAGTAGGATACAAAATACTCTACCGCGTTATTGGGGAAGAATTCCTTCATTTCCCCGTAAAGCTGGCCGGCGAGTGTTTTGTTATGGGAAATGATCAGCGTCGGCTTGTTAAGCGTTGCAATCACGTTGGCCATCGTGAACGTTTTTCCCGATCCGGTCACGCCAAGCAGGGTCTGAAACTGGTTGCCCGCTTTGAAACCCTCAACTAATTCTTTTATGGCCTGCGGCTGGTCGCCGGTAGGTTTGTAATCTGAATGTAATTCGAAGTTCATTTTAAACCCTTCTCTTGTTTCAGACTTTATTTCAAATTGTTAAGTACTTGTTGAAATATGGACGTTGTTTTTGTCTTTTAATTTCAACTTTGAATTATTTTGGAGAAATACACGAAATCATTATCGCGTTTTACTTCCGTATATCCCAGTTTCGTATAAAATGCGTTGGTTCTGATGTTCCAGATCCGTGTATCAAGTGTAAATTCCTTTACCGTTGGATATAAAGCTTCTATTTCCCGCATTCATATGCAATGTTCTGGTTGACACATTTGCAGTATTACAGTTGACACATTTGTACTGTTTTGATTGACACATTTGCAAGGATCTCTTTTTGTCGTTTTACGTTTCATAGATCAACCTTCCTAAGATTAGTCCTTCAATAAACTTTACCACGGAATTATAACATCCGATTGACATATTCAAACCTTTTTCTTTGGAGCCGGTAATTCCTCATACATCGCCTCTACCAGTTCACACAGGAACTCCCGGTTATCAACATCATCCACCAGGATCATCTCTTTCGCCCCTTCATACGGAAGTTCCCTTGATGCGTCAGGCATCAGCTTCACCGCCGCAGGAACAGGCTTTACAAGCAGCCTGTCATCATAAACCCCGCCGAACACTCTGCCGCGATAATAAAGGATATATTCACCCATCATCGCCCTGTGACTTATTTCATCAAGTCCGGATAGCTGCTCTAAGACAAAATCCAGATACTCTTTCGTTGATGCCATGCCGATTCCTCCTATCCGTTGACAAGCTTCAAAAACTTTTTATCATTCATCTGCTCATTTGTAACATACTCACCATCATGGAATAAAGCATAATTTGTGATCGGCGTCGGAGCATTCTGCGCTTCATCTCTGCTCTTTATATGAATTGCCCGGAAAGTAATACCATTCTCTTTAGCAGTCTGCTCCAGGGCCGGAACATACTTTGCATTAAAAGGACATTGGCTCGTGTAATACAAAACATAGCCCTTCTCTTCTATATGTGGATGTTTTGCACATTCTTTGAATCGCGGCACATCTGCTTTCTTATCAAACGGCAAATACCAGAGCTGGATACCATTATCCGCTTCATCTCCCACGCTGAAACCTTTGTAATTTAAAAACTTCGGGTCAGCAAGAAACGGCTTCTTCTTTGCAGCGCCCAGAATACAAAGCCCCTTCCTGCCCTTTTCCTTACTATCCTCAATGCAGGCAGCAAGCAGATCTGTGGAATATCCATGCCCTTTGAAAGACCCGGACACCCAAAGACAGTCAATATACATATACCCGTTTGCCGCAATCGGAACCCAGGCATTTTCCGCCGGGATATACTCGATAAAACACTTGCCGCGTTCTACGCTCTTCAGAAAAACAAGCCCTTCGTCAAACCTGTCTGCCAGCCATGCTTTCTTTGAAGATACCTGTACATCCTTATTATTTGAAATGGCGCAGCAGATATGTTCCTTTTCCAGATTATCCTTTGTTACCCTGATGTATTCCATATATTCAATCCCCCTTTACTTTAATCGGATGCCTGATCACCGTTTTCAATTTCTCCGGAGCAACCTTCCTGGCATCGCTCAGATATATCTCATGATGCAGGCGTTTATCCGTAATATCCAGCTCATAGCCCTGCTGTTCCATGAATTCATGCATCATCGCAACCGTAGCGGGCTCATCATCATAGGAACCGATATGCATACATTGGACACACAGACCTTCTTCGACTGTCAGAAACTCCACCTTGGAGAAATCCAACTTTTTCTTTTTCGTCGCCTCATCAACAGCCCAACCGAAATCATCTTCTGTCACAAAATCAGGAAGGCGGATCACAGAGATCCAATGGAAATTTTCCTTGTGCGCATAGTCGATTCCAACCATACCCTCCATAAACCAGAATCCTTCCAGCGGCGGAACAACATAGTCGAAATATCCCTCGATCCGATGATCGCTCTTCTTGCTCATCTTGATCGTAAAAGCAATCCCATACAGAAGACCTATGGCCCGTTTATATTCTCCGTCCTCATCATTTGGATTCCCGCTGCCACGTACCGCAATATAATTCATCTTCGGGATTCTCACGATGGAAGGAGTTCCCTTAGGTAAATAGAACTCTTTATATTCTTTCCTGAAATCAAATGCCATGCATTTCATTTGCCGCTTCTCCTATCTCCCTCATACCTTCCTGCTATCTCAGAGGTGATCTGATAGAGCTTTTCCCTGATCCGCTCCGGCTCCAGGACAGTCACCTTATCTCTGCATGAAAGCATCCAGGCAAGCAGCCCTTCATCATCAGCATATTCATGTTCAAACAATAGGCTTCCGTCATCCTCTTCCGTAAAGGAATCTACACCAAACTCTTCCACAAGCTGCCATTTCATCGAAGGGTCAAACAGCGCCTTCACCCGGCTCTTTGCAGGAAAAACATTCTCACTTGACAGATCCGGCATCGGAACCTCACGATTCCCTTCATACGATGTAACATGTGTGATACTGTCCATACGATTCAGCTTAAACAATCTGAAATCGTTTCTCAGCAGACAGTAGCCGTAAACATACCAGCTTGACCATTTGAAGATCAGATAATATGGCTCGATCTCCCTTTCCGTGTCCCCGTTCGGGGAATAATACTTAAACCTGATGGTTTTCTTTAGCTCGATCGCATCCTGTATGGTCTCTATCTTCGGAGCCAGAGACTCGCGATGCCAGGAAGACAGATCGATCAGAACGGAATCCCTGCCGGCGACAAACTCAGAGGAGCCTGCCCGAATCTTCTCCATAAGCTGCCCGTAATAACAGTTTCCGCTCACGCTGTCCAGACTCCGCAGCCCTGCAAGGATCATCTGCATATCCTTTGATGTCAGTATCGTCCTGTCCATCCGGTATCCTTCCATAATGCTGATACCGCCGCCGGTTCCCTGTACCGTCTGTATTGGGATACCTGCATTATTCAGATCCTCTATATCCCTGAGGATCGTCCTTCTCGATACCTCAAACCGCTCTGCCAGCTCAGGTGCAGTGATTTTTTCTTCCTGCAACAGTACGGACAGTATTCCGATCAGCCTGTCTATCTTCATTCCCGGGTAACGCCTCCCAACTTCATTTGTATCATACTAAACACAACGTGACATCTGTATGTCATGTTTATTATAGCAGTTATTTTCTTTTTCGCCAACAGAAACGCCAACAGAAAAATGCGAAGAGGCGATACTGCAACCTCTCCGCTCTTTTCTTTTTTGTTTAGCCAAAGATCTGCCGCTATTCGATAACAAAGCTTTCTGTCTTCAGATCACAATAGTATCTTCCGCTTTCCGCGGTGAATCTCAGAACACAGTAATCAGGATCAGTAACCCCGCCCTTATAGAACATTGTGTCACCTTTACGCCAGATCATATCTTTTGTCTCCTGGTCGGTCAGCACTTCCATCTTGCCTTTCAGCATAACGCCCGCGTATTTTATCAGGCCTTTATGATAGAAGTAGATACAGGCGTTAGGATTATTCATATATTGTTTTACCCTCATTGATGATGTGTTTGTAGAAAAATAGAAACTGTGCAGCCCTTCCATTTTTCTCGGCTTGAGCATGGCTTTTACATTCGGAAAGCCCTCCTCATCAACGGAGCAGATAAACGCAACCTTTTGCTTTCTGATAAAGCCTGCTATCTTTTCGTTATCCATAATACCTATACCTCATTTCACGGTACCTGTGTTCTTTATCCCTGAAACCAACCTTCGCATAGATGGGATATCCATCGTCGGTAGCGGAAAGATCGATACGTCCCAGACCTGTCTTTTTACCGTATTCAACAAGGTTTTCCATTAACCTGGTGCATAAACCTTTTCCGCGGTATTCCGGTTCCGTATATACGCTTAATACCTCTCCGTACAGACCATTCAGTAATATTGCATTGGCAGGCATTTCAATAACATGAAGATAAGCAACGGAAACTATTCTGTCCGCATCTCTTGCAACAAACGCAATCAGCTCCGTTCCGAGTTTTCTTTCGAAGTAATCCGGCAGTTGTGTTTCCATGCCTGCCCTTTCGCGATCGGAAACAGAACCAAAATCATCGATCATATACGCGATACGCATCCGTATCAATTCATCAATGTCTTCTTTTGTCGCTTCATCGAATACGATACCCATCAAAATCTCCCTTCGATAATCAACTGTCCTATGTTCGTCTCATCAGTAGTCAAGGATTTCTGCCAGTCTTCCCTTCGGATGACGGAAACGTGTGTAATACCGTTAGCCTCATCGGGGTATTCGCGGTCGAACCTCATTCCTATCGATTCGGCTGTTCTGTATGACGGTTCGTTTGTGTACTTGCAGTATGAATACAGAGCAGGATATTCCGTATTCCGGAATGCCCAGTCCCGAACCGCTTTCGCAGCCTCCCCGGCATATCCTCTGTGCTGTCTGTCTGCGCGGATATGGTACCCGATCTCCGGGAGCATTTCTCCTTCAATGTTCTGCAGAGTCAGTCCGCAGTCTCCGATCATCTCTTCTGTCTCTTTGAGGCATACAGCCCACAGTCCGAACCCATCGTTACGGTAACGATCCATGTTCCGCCTGATCCAACCCATGACGCGTTCCTCGTCGAATACATAAGGATAATGCCGCATGATGTCCTGATCAGCAAGAACAGCGTACAACGCATCATAGTCATCCATATCCATTTCCCGAAGGAACAGCCTTTCAGTCTTCAGGATCACATTCATCGTATCACTCTCCCGTTCAGCCAAAGATCTGTCCCGGCAGTTTCAGCTTTTCCATAACTCTTCCAATGTCATTTCAGATAATTCTTTTCGCATACTGCTTTCCACAGAACGCAGTGATTTCTTTCTCCAGAAGCCTGTAGACATTTGCCACGAGAAATCCATCTGCTATCGCGTTCTTGTAGTCATCCCTCGAATTCAGCACCTTTGAAAGTACATACAGAAAATTGATATAGAACCTGGTTCCTGTCTTCTTGGAATGCCTCACCAGATCCGTGACATCTATTCTCGCAGTCATGGAAGTAGAGCACTTGCAGTCCTCCGTAAAATGGCGGAATACTCCGCTTCTGTAATACGTTCCCTTGTCAATAACCCTATAGTTCATATCAATGCGTCCTTTCCTCGCCTGACACCTCATATGCCGTATACTCATGGTCAAATTCATATCCCAGCTTTTCCGCCAGATGAACCGAGTTCATATTCTGGGCATCCCAACTCGGATACAGACCTTCGTCAAGGCATCGCAGGATCAGCGCGGCAGAGACGATCGTTGCCAGCCCTTTTCTGCGTTCTTCCTCAACCGTATCCACTTCGATCTCAATGCCTTCGTTGTATCTTGTATAGGAGGATGCTCCGGCGACAATCCTTCCGGCCTTCATAACAGCCACACCTCTCCCAATCTCCAGATATTTTTCCTTGCTCTCAAATGATGAGACGAAGTCTCTTGTCACCGGATCAGTCAGGCACAGATCATAGATCGTTTCATCAATGTCTTTTAATTCATAGCCTTCCGGAAGCCTGCCTATCAATTTAAGTAACAGGTCTTTGTCAAACTTTGTATCCTTTTTGATGGCATACCGGGACACCTTCTTTGCCTCCGGAAAGCACTCCTCAATACAGGCTGCCCATTTTTCATTCTGCGGCGTCATAATTACAAAACCATCAGGCTTATGCATAACAAGTTCCTTATCAGGTATTCCGGCATAAAATGCAAAGCACCCGACATAAGCCATCGCCGATACAGGGGAATCCGGATCCGTAACAAAGATTTTCCCCATGACTTTTTGAAGGCAGGAATAGATCAGGGTTTCATTCCACCCTTCGAAGACAGGTTTCACTTTAGATGTGTCTGTCAGTTCGTATATCATATTTGCCATGCGATCCAATGCATTTCATTCATCGTTGTTTGGAAAAATACACAAAATCATTATCACGTTTTACTTCCGTGTATCCCAGTTTTGTATAAAACGCGTTGGTTCTGATGTTCCAGATCGGCGTATCAAGTGTAAATTCCTTTACTGACGGATATAACGCTTCGATTTTCTGCATCATGAAAACACCGTAGCCTTTTCGATGATTCTCCGGACCGATAAAGATCCTGCCGATATTCAGTTTTTCATCATCCGGAAAAAGTACCGCTCCGCCGATGATCAGGCCGTTGTCCACCAGCTTGAACAGATGCTTTGATCTGGCCATTTTCGTGTGATACGGAACTGACATATATCCCGGCGGCCCCGTTTTCTCCCCGGCACCAACCTCCACATCACTGTGAAAGGCCCGTCTCGAAATCCCGGTTATTGTTAAGGCATCCGCTGTAGATGCCTGCAGTAATTCCATCCCCATAGCAGCACCTGTTCATCCCAATCCGCCAAGCCCCATCATTCTCCTATGATCTGTCTGACGGAAACCACAAGAAGCGGAACATACATAAATATCAGATTCAGCCTTTCCCACAAGCCTTCCTTGCTTATGATCGTATTCGAAAACTCCGGTTTATCCGACATGACGAACAAAACAAAGAAAGTCAGCGCAAGCACGAAACACAGGATGCTTATGATGCCGATGCCGCTCTCCTTATTCTTAAACGAAAGTATTGCCAGCAAAACAGGCACAAAGAGAAAGAGCATGAATCCGATGACCGACCCGACACCGTGGATCTTCGATGCGGTCGTAACCATCTCTTTTGATTCATTCACGCTGAAGAAGCAGGTAAAGATACAGGCTCCGATCGCAAATATCGCAACAAAAATGATCATCGTGTATGTAAGTCCGCCGGAAACGGGATGATATCGCCTGTATAAAGCCGGTACTGCGGCAAGAAACAGGATTCCCTCGATCAGCATCCAGATATTGAACGGAATGCGAACTGGGCTCTGCGGATTTCCCAGTGCGCTTATCGACATATTCATGCTGCTGTATCCTTTGTAAAAGCAGGGCAGCACAAACGAGACCAGAATATCTCCGGCCATAGCAACGATCAGTGCGTACCATCCATACTTAACCATCTTCTCCATCAGGTATTCTCTCCGTCTTTCTTAACACGCATGATCTCCCGCGCCCTTTCAAGAACAGGAAGCTCACGGTTTGCGATCAGTCTTCCAAGCCTGGTCTCCCGTCTTTTTTCATATTCGGCAACCGCTTCATCATAGGTCAGCTTCAATGTCGACAGATGGAAATCGTCTATCTCATCCTTCGTGAGGTGCTTGTCTCCGAAGGATATTGCCCTGCAGAGATAATAGTTGTTCAGGTTATGCCGGTGGATCAGATTATAATGATCGCTGACAACGCCGATCTTACAGATAACCTCTGCATCTGCACCCAGTTCCTCTTTCAGCTCTCGCTTGATCGCCGAATGCAGATCCTCCCCCTCTTCGACTCCGCCGCCTGAGGTTTCTATCAATGTTGCTCTTCCGAAATCATCATCCCTTTCGACGCGGACAAAATAAAAGTATCCGGCATCATCATACACAATAGCCCGGGCTATCCTCCTGTCATGATCCGTATACTCAAACGGCCACTCTGTATCCTGAAGTTCGATCTGTAATTCCATCGCTGTTTTCTCTTTGCATAATTTTATCATCTGACAGGCTTCTTTGAAAACCATCCCCTGAATTTACGGGAATATGCTGCCATTCCCCAGCATAACTCTGAGCAGACCGATCACGAACAGATGCGCGGGATAGTAGATATAAAAGAACCATTTCATCCCTTTCCACCTGCCTCTTTCGCCATTGTAGTTTTTCAGGATCAGCAGCGACAGCAGGGTAAACATCTGGATGACCGCGTAGATCTTATCCATGAAAAAGAAATAGACGGCAGCATAGATGGCAACCCAGATAAGCATCGTAAGTGACTGCTTTTTGAAATCTCCGCGATTCAGATACAGATACACCGGGCACATCGCCGCAACCGTGGACCAGTCGGCAGGAAATGTGATAAAACAGATCAGAATGATCAGCAGGATCTTGCCCCACTTAGGAATCCGGTCCGTCGTGAAAATGACCATCAGTACCACTGCCCATGCCAGCGACCACATCACACTGGTCATATTGAAAAATCCGCTCGGAATAAACGGTATGCCTCCTGCAAAATCGTAAGCAAAATGCGATATGACGGCAAAAATGAAAAGCCTTAAGATATACTTTTTTACATCCCGGGTATAGTGAAATCCTTCTGCGATGAAAAACCACATAATGGGCGCTGTCAGCCTCCCTATGATGTGAAGCAGATATACGTACCATAGTTGCTGGAAGCCCGGGTAAAACAACCAGGTCAGATGATCTATCGTCATGGCGATGATCGCGATGACCTTGATCTGGTTTCCATTGAGTGTCTTATTCACTTTGCTGCTCCTTTCTTCAGTCTTTCCAGCTCGTCTGCGCAGTTATCGCACCATTCTTTGAGCATCTTCTCATACATCACGCCAAAATCGATCGTGAACTTCCAGTAAAGTGCTTTTAGGGGATCGTCGATCCTGCGTCTGTAACTGTCACTCACTTCTCCCGTCTTTTCGCTGCCATGCGGGAACACCGTCTCTCTTTTCGGAAGGCTCCTGAAATACGCAATGTTTTCGTCAATACCGTATTCTCCCCGGAAAAACACTTTCATAAGCATGGCATTTCGGATGGGACTTGCAGCTGCGTCGTCATTAAGCCACGCTTTCAGTTCATCACGGCCTGCCTGTGTTATGGAAAGGACGTTTTTATCAGGCCTTCCATCCTGCTCCACTTTTGTTACCGTTACCCAGCCGTTCTTTTCAATTACCTGCAGTTCCCTGTAGATCTGGCTGGTCTGCGCATGCCAGAAATGATTCAGGGAATCTCTGAAAGCCGTCCTGATCTCATATCCGGTCATGTCCCCGTAATTCAGCAGCCCTAAAATGCCATGCTTCAGCATAGGTATCTTTCCTCCTCTGTAGACGATATTCCACAAGTAGAATACCAAAAGAGTATAGTTCCACTTGTGGAATATGTCAACAAGGATGTCAACATACATCTAAAACACTATGTTTTGGGATGTTACTTCAAGAAATGATGCTATATGAATATCTCCATGCCGATACGGATCCAGGTGCCTGCCGGCAGGCTGCATTCACTCCGTTCGTACTCCCGGAAGTCTACGGCCTCATAACAATGCCTTGCGCCCGGATTATTATCGAATACTCCCAGATCGATCCGCGAAGCAGAAAGATGCTCTTTGACATACTCTATTCCGAGCCGGAGCATTTCCTTTCCGTATCCTTTTCCTCTGCGCGCGGGATCCACGACTACAAAGCCGAATCGAACAGAGCTGTCATCGTCTCCTTTGTTATTGTTAAATACCGAACGACTGATAATCCGTCTTCCCCAGGCACGTGATGATCAGCTCTGCGGCCAGTCTCCCCGTAACATTTCTGTTGTCAAGTAAAGGATTGGTTTCGACCAGGTCTATCGACAAAAGCCTGTGGATATCGGAGAGCATTTCGCAGATAATGAATCCCTCTCTGCTCGTTAATCCGTTCAGCACAGGCGTTCCCACCCCGGGCGCGTCTTCCGGATCCAGTGCGTCCATATCAAAGCTCAGATGGATGCCCTCCGTTCCATCCGTCACAACGGCGATGGCTTCCTCCATGATCTTTCTGATGCCGGAAATGTGAATATCACTGATCGCATATACACTGACCCCTTTGCTTTTCAGTTTTTTATTTCCTCGGGGTCCATCTCCCTTGCCCCGATGACAGCCACATTGTGAGGATCGACCCGTGCCTCCGTAAAACTCACCAGCGAATCCGGTCCGCAGCCGCATACAGCGGACAGCGGCATGCCGTGGATATTTCCCGTCGGGGTGATCCTGTCATCGTTAAAATCCCCGTGGGCATCGATCCAAAGCAGGCCGATCTTTCCGAAATGCTGCGCGGCAGCGCTGACCGAGCCGGCGGCAATGCTGTGATCACCTCCCAGGATAACAGGAAATTCCTGATCTTCATGTATTTCCAGTACCCGGTGAAACAGCCGTTCATTGGCTTCATTGATCTCTTTTTCATAGCGCATCCGCGGATTTCCCTCGGATGTGGCCACCATGGGAAGAATGTCCCCGCAGTCCTTGACCTGATACCCGATATCACGGATCATCCGGATCAGGCCGGCATGACGGATCGCGAGAGGCCCCATATCAACGCCCTTGCGGACAGCTCCCATATCCATCTGTGATCCGATGATCGAAACGGTTTTCTTCTGTAAGCCCGAAACCATTTTCCTCCTCGCAATTCATATAAGGACCATCATAAACGCTTTACAGATCAAAGAGGCTCATCTGTGTATACTTGTCCGGCAGCTCATGCATGAATCCGAAACAGTCATCCGGGGTTGAAAGGATCCCGTTGTCCCTGCAGATCCTCCGGAATATCTCCGTCAATGCTTTCGCATTCGGACTCGGCAGCTCATACGCGTTCCCATACCGCCTGATGTACCGTTCCTTCATTCCCGGAAAGTACGTGTCAAGCGCAGCGTAATAATACTCCCGATCGCCCTCCCGAAGCGTCAGGCCCATGCCAAAATCGATCACACCCTTTACACCCGTCCGGACACACGCATTCAGGATGGCAGTGATGTTTTCTTCCGTATCATTGATAAACGGAAGTACCGGTGTCATCCATACGACCGTCGGAATACCTCTTTTCCGCATCTCCTCCAGCACTTCGATACGGCGTTTTGTATTGCAGACATTCGGCTCCAGTATCCGGCACAGGTCATCATCAAAGGTCGTGAGCGTCATCTGTACCACGCATTTTGCGCGGCGGTTGATCTCTTCCAGCAGGTCAATGTCCCGGAGGATGCGGTCTGACTTTGTCTGTATGGCAAGCCCGTATTCATTATCACGGATGATCTCCAGACATTTCCTGGTCAGTTTCAGCTCTTCTTCACAGTGCATATACGGATCCGACATCGCCCCGGTTCCGATCATGCACTTTTTTCTTTTCGACTTCAGCGCCTTTTCCAGAAGCTGCGGCGCGTTCTGCTTTACCTCGATGTCTTCGAAAGGATGCGTAAACTGATAGCACCTGCTTCGGCTGTCACAATAGATGCAGCCGTGCGTACATCCGCGGTAGATATTCATCCCGAAATGCCCGCCGCTTCCGGTCAGGATCCCTTTGGCATCCACAAAATGCATATATGCTATCCGAAATCACAGCTCTGCCGGATCTTCGGGCATCGTCAGTCCCACCACCCGCAGCTGTAGAAACGGTCGATATGACCTCCGGTCACACTGACGGTAAAGGTACCGGAAAGCGCCGGACCGTTTTCCATGTACTTGTCCGGATCCGATTTCGCCAGATCAAGGTTCTTCCGGAACCAGGAGAGCGGCGTGTCGCCCTTTTCGTAGCCTCCAAAAGTACTCATGTCGCAGGCTTCGTCGAAGACTGTTCTTTCGTCCACAGTCAGCGTCCAGTAATACTCATACCCGACCGGATCATCGATCTGCACGCTGCGCAGAGTGACTTCATATTTGTCAGCTTCCACTTTATCCAGGCTGTACAGCGTATAGATCACCCGGTGGGAAAGACGTCCGCCGGTCTCCTTGACATAAGCGTCCTTAAAGCCGGCCTTTTTCACGGCAGCGAGCAGATCATCCGCCTCGGCCTGGTTATCGCAGCGCCCGGCAGAAACGCAGTAATACGGCTGCGGATTCAGGTTTTCCCAGTCCGGCGAATAGGCTACAATGGCCTCAAAACCCGCCTCTTCGAGTTTCTCCAGCGCCGCGGCCGCTTCGTCCTCTTTTTTATATGCACCGATCCACACGCCGTAAAACGATGCGGACGCTCCTTCCACGGCTTCCATTTCCATCATGGGAGATACGTAATCCTCGTTGTACCCGGCAGCGCTGACCTGCGCATAGGTGACCACCGGGATCTCCTCCGGCGTGATCCGCTCAAAGGTGAGTTTATCGCTGCCCTCAAAGGGCCATTCGCTCTCGCTAAAATGACCTTCTGTCCACAGGGTCAGGGTTTTATCGTCCGCGACCGCCTCTCCTTCGAGCATATAGGGCATACCCCCGGTCTGCAGCAGGGAATACGTGCCGGAGAGAACATTTCCCGCCTGGTATTCGTAACTCCCACCGCCGAACATTACCTCCTCCGCAGGCGATTTCTGATAGATCATGAAATTCATGTAATCCTGGAATTCGAGATAGACCGGGTTATCACTTCCCTGCTGCCGCCAGAGTCCAAGGATCTCCGGCATTCTCGTATCGGTCGGAACGGAATCGTCATTCCAGTAGGTCAGGCAGTTTTCTACACGTTCGTCCCGCTCATAGAATCTTTCCGCCGCGGGTGCGCCCTCAGACGCAGCGGAGCCGCCGTACCAGATCCCGTTATCATCAAGCCTTAAGGTTACGGCTTCCGGCGCCGAAAAGTATCTGCCCAGATTGGACATGACGGAAAAGGCCAGCTCATGGACTTCGCACTCCTTCGCCGTCGTGGAAGCCAGATCAGCCGGGTCATCGGGGACAAACTCCAGCGCCCAGAAGGAATAGACCCCCAGTTCATCGCTCCCCTCATCCGTCATCGCGGCGCCTCCGAAGCCGTAGAGATTGCCGCCGAAGGTCAGGATGTTCAGGATCTCATACTCCTCGTCGCTGACCTTGCAGCTGTATCTGCCGCAGAGCTTTTCCGCGAGTGTAGGATCTGCTGCCGGAGATGTTTCGACGGGTGCCGCGTCCGTTTCTTCGTCTTCCTTCTTTTTGCCGGCGTCCGAAGTGTCGGAATCCTCCTCGTCTTCGTCGGTATCCTCTTCGTCGGTCTCTTCCTCGACACTCTCCTTCTTCTCCGACTTGCGGCGCTTTTTTCCGGAGTCTGAAGATTCCCCGCCGCACCCAACCGCGGAGATCAGCAGGAGTCCTGCCAGCAGGACCGCCAGAAATGCACGTACTTTTTTCATCTTCACGCCTCCTCGTCTTTTACGATATTCTTGATCCATATCCCTTTTTTCACCATCACCACACCGATGACGCACTTAATAAGTTCCGACAGCGACAGGATCGCAAAGATCCAGATCACGTAAAGATCCGTGTATCTGCTGAGCACATAGGCCAGCGGAACACTGACCGCCCACATGAACGCGCTGTCAAAAAGAAACGTGATAAAGGTCCGTCCGCCGGAGCGGATCGTGAAATACGAAGTGTGCAGCAGTGCGTTCTGCGGTGTAAAGATGGCCTGGACCATCAAAAAGTGCATAGCGATCGTCTTTGCCTCCGGCGTCGTATTGTACAGCCGCGGGAAAAGCGGTGCCGTCAGGAAAATGACCGCTCCCACGCCGGTCGCCACCAGGACGGAAAAGGTGATGATCTTGCGGTCCTCGTCCTTTGCCTTTTCATACTGACCCGCGCCGAGAAGCTGTCCGACGATGATGGCAACTGCATCCCCCATCGCAAAGAATGCCACATTGAAGACATTGGCAATAGTGCTCGAGATGTTCTGCCCCGCCACGACATTCAGGCCGCGCACGGAATAGCTCTGCGTCAGGAACGCCATCCCCAGCGACCACAGCGCCTCATTGACCAGGAGCGGTGATCCGGTAATGAAGTATTTCCGTATGAGTCTGGCGGGGAGATGCATGGTCCGGTACAGTCCCTGGATATAGGGACACTTCTCTTTATGGGTATGCGCCCAGCTTACGACGATCGTCATCTCCACGAACCGCGCGATCACAGTGGCAATAGCGGCGCCCTGTACACCCAGCTCCGGGAAGCCGAACTTCCCGTAGATCAGCAGATAATTGAATGCCAGGTTCACAAAGACCGCTGTGAGACCGGCTTTCATGGGAACGACCGTCTCCCCGCACTCCCTGAGGGTATTGGCATATACCTGCACCATCGCGAAAGCCGGCAGGCCCGCCAGTGAGATGTACAGGTATTTCTGCGCGTATCCCAGCGTGGCGGCCAGGTCACCGCCGTCATTGCTGCCGTTCAGGTACAGGTCGATCAACTGGGGACCGTACCCCAGAAAGACGACCAGCGCGCCGGCAAACAGGATCGCGCCGAGCCACAGCTTGTAGCGCATGGTCTGCCGGATGCCCTCGTGATCCCCGCAGCCGTAGTATTGTGCCGTAAAGATCCCGGCCCCGGCGAAGCCGCCGAAAATGCACAGATAGAACACGAAGAGCAGCTGGTTGACAATGGCAACCCCGCTCATCTGCTCGGTCCCGATGCGGCCCACCATGATATTGTCGAGGAGACTCACAAAATTGCTGATCCCCATCTGTACCATGATCGGTACGGTGATCGCCAGCACGCGCCTGTAAAAAGCGCGGTCTCCGATATACTTCTTCAGCATGCGGTCATTCCCTAGTTGGCTTCAAATTTGTATCCGACACCCCAGATCGTGGCAAGGCGCCACCCTTCGTGATCACCGAGTTTCTCGCGCAGTCTCTTGATGTGAACATCGACTGTGCGGGTATCTCCCGCGTACTCGTATCCCCAGATCTGATCGAGCAGCTGT
This sequence comes from Lachnospiraceae bacterium, assembly GCA_024687125.1. Classification (GTDB taxonomy): domain Bacteria; phylum Bacillota; class Clostridia; order Lachnospirales; family Lachnospiraceae; genus Butyrivibrio. The sequence continues at coordinate 83,049 of JAILFA010000033.1, read as the reverse complement.
TCGCGGGAAAAGACATGGTTGGGAGAGGACGCCAGAAAATACAGCAGTTCCATCTCCTTGGGCGGCATATCGATCTGCACGCCGTCCCTGAGGACAGCATAGTTGGTCATATTGATCTCCAGTCCCGGATAAGCGACCCTGCGTTCGGCCTCCTCGTTTTTCTTTTCCGGTACTGTCTGATACCGCCGCAGGACTGCTTTGACGCGTGCGACCAGTTCCTTGGAATCAAACGGCTTTTCCATGTAGTCGTCCGCGCCGAGCTCAAGTCCGAGCACCTTGTCGAACACTTCACCCTTGGCGGACAGCATGATGACCGGCACGCTGTCCTTGCTGCGGATCTCCCGGCAGACCTGATAGCCGTCCATCCCCGGCAGCATGATATCCAGCAGAACCAGGTCCGGCATAAAACTGCGGACTGCGGGAACAGCGCTTTCCCCATCCCCGACGATCCGGGTCTCGAAGCACTCCTTTTCCAGATAGAGCGCGATGAGCTCCGCGATGTTCGCGTCGTCGTCAACGATCAGGATCTTCTGCTTCTGTGCCATGTCTTCCTCTGCTCCTTTTCTACATGAACTTCACAACGGTTACACCGGTGTCGCCTTCTCCGTAAGCTCCGTCCTGATAATCCCGCACATAGGGCACCTGCTCCAGATGCGCCTGTACCGCGTTCCTGAGCGCCCCGGTTCCTTTACCGTGCACGATACGCGCGGTCTTCAAGTGCGCCATATACGCCTCATCCAGATATTGATCCAGCCGGCTGATCGCATCATCGACCGTCAGGCCGATAAGATGACACTCCGTGGAAATATTCATCCCGCGTGAAAGATCCACCTTGCCTTTTACGGCGTCCCTTCCGTACAGGCTGCGGATCGCCTTCTTTCCGTCGGATTCCTCTTTGGCGGGCGCCAGGTCACTGATATTCACCTTGCTCTTCATGATGCCGCAGGTGACCGTCAGATCTCCCTTTTTGTCAGGCAGGGTGGAGACGGTGCCGGTCAGCCCCATGGAAACGACGCGCACAAGATCTCCGACCCTGAGTCTGGCAGGATTTACTTTGGGATGCGAGGCTTCGGGTTTTTTCGCGCGTTCCTCGAGCTGCTTTTTCCTGCCGGAGAGTTCCCCTCCGACCCGGCTCCTTGCCTGTTCCAGTTCCCGGACGGTCGCGCCGGAGCGGTTCATCTCCCGGATCGTTTCATCCGCGACCTGCTTGGCCCTGGCCAGGATCTCCTGTGCCTCGCGTTCCGCGGCTTCCAGGATCTTTTCCTTCTGCTCCTCCAGCTTCTTATGCTGCTTTTCGATCGTCCCGCGCAGCCGGTCAGCCTCTGTTCTTGCGCTCCTGGCGGCTTCCTCCTGTTCGGATGCCCGTTTGCGGCTCGTCTCGAGATCAGAGAGCAGGCGGTCAAAGGATTCCGCATTTTCGCTGATCCGCTCCCGGGCCGCGTCGATGATCTCCGCTGAGAGTCCGAGCTTCCCGGCGATCGCAAAGGCGTTGCTGCTGCCGGGGACGCCGATCTGCAGGCGATATGTAGGACGCAGCGTATCGACATCAAATTCGCAGGCGGCATTGACCACTCCGTTCGTCGTCATGGCATAGACCTTGCATTCGCTGTAGTGCGTCGTTGCCATTGTGCGGATCCCGCGGCGATGCAGATCATCCAGGATGGCGACGGCAAGGGCCGCGCCCTCGGTCGGATCGGTCCCGGCACCCAATTCGTCGAACAGGCACAGGCACTCCCCGTCCGCGGCGGACAGGATCTCGACGACATTGGTCATGTGCGATGAAAACGTGGACAGGCTCTGCTCGATCGACTGCTCATCTCCGATATCGGCGAATATCTCACGAAACACAGCCAGTTCGGAGCGGTCACCCGCCGGTATGGCCAGCCCCGCCTGCCCCATCAGCGCCAGCAGACCTACGGTCTTGAGCGTGACCGTCTTGCCGCCGGTATTGGGACCCGTGATCACGAGCAGATCGAAGGCGTCGCCCAGATAGACATCGATCGGGACAACCTCCTTTTTCGGGATCAGCGGGTGTCGTGCCCCACGGAGCAGAAAGGCGCTGCGCTCGTTGAAATGCGGGATCATCGCGCCGCTCTCCAGCGCGTATTTGGCTTTTGCAAAGGTGAAATCCAGAAAGACCGCCGTCTCCATGTCAAACGAGAGATCGTCAAGTCTCTCCGCGAGGCGTCCGCTCAGCAGCGCGAGAACCCGCTCCACCTCCTCCTGTTCCTTAAGATGCTCGGCGCGGAGTTCATTGTTGAGTTCAACAACGGAGGCGGGTTCGATGAACAGTGTCTGCCCGGTCGCACTCGCATCGTGGACGATGCCGCCGACCTGGTTCTTGTACTCGGCACGCACGGGAAGGCAGTAGCGGTCCCCGCGCATGGTGATCACGCCGTCCTGCAGATAACTGCGCAGGGAACCGGTGGTCAGTCTGGAAAGTTCTTTTCTGATCTGCGCGCCGATCCTGTCGATGGCCCGCCGGATCTGCCTGAGCTCCGGCGTCGCGTCATCGGCGATCTCATCCTCGGACAGGATGCATCTTGTGATCTCGTCCGAGATCTCCCGGAGCGGAACCAACGCGGAAAAATACGGGGTCAGGGAATCGTCCGCCTCATCCTCCCGGTCCGACTCTCCGTAGCTGCGGATCCGGCCGATCTCCCTGAGAAACCTGGCCACAGTGAGGAGCGTTCCGGCCTCCAGGCTTCCTCCCACGCGGAGTGCCGAAAAGACCGGCTGTGCGTCAAACGCGGCAGAAAAGGAAACTTCGCTCTTTTTCAGATATCTGGCGATGGCATCGCCCGTAAACTGCTGGCTGCGCAGGATCTCCGCCCGGTCGGACGAGGGAACGAGCGCGAGACACTGTTCCCTGCCGGGAGCGGAGTCCGCATAACCGGCAAGGATCTCACGGATCCTGTGAAATTCCAGCAGTCTGAGAGCACGATCATTCATAACACTTCATTATAGCACGAGTTTCGAATTCATGGTAAAATGATCAATATGAACGAAGAAAACACGCAGGAGACACCGGTTTCTCCCCTGACGGAAAACGACACCGCTTTCATCCGGGAGCAGATCAAGGCACGGCCCATCAACAAGAAGAAGCTCTTTCGCCGCACACTGGTGACAGCGCTTCTTGCTGTTGTCTTCGGCACGGTCGCCAGTCTCTCCTTTCTGATCCTGGAGCCCTTTATCTCGGAAAGGCTGACTCCGCCCAAGGAGGAAGAACCGCTGCCGATCACTTTTCCCACGTCGGACGACGAGATCCAGCCGGAGGATCTCTATGCGGATGATGCCGAGATCATGAGCGCACAGGAGCAGAGTGTCGCGGAATCCATTCAGGCAAGCATTGAAGCCTCCGAGCAGGATCGCATCAACAGCGCCGTCGATTTCGCCCTGTCCCGCGTCTCCATGGATGAAAAAGCGGCCGAGGAACTGTATCGTTCGCTCAAGCAGCTCTCCTCCGCCATCAATCCTTCTCTGGTCCTGGTGCGCACCGTGAAGGAGGAGACCGATTTTGTCGGCGGCACCATCGAACGCGGGAATGATGCGCCCGGTCTCATCGTTGCCGACAACGGGATCGACTATCTGATCCTGACCTATGCTTCTGTCCTGCAAAGTGACGCGGAGTTTCTGGTACGCTTCGCAAACAGCGAGGTTCTCAACGCCTCTGTCAAAATGACAGACGAGGATTCCGGACTGATGGTACTGTCTGTTCCGAAACGCCTTCTGTCATCACAGACGGCCGGTCTGATCAAGGTCGCGACTCTCGGTTCGACGCTGTCCTCTTCACTTACAGGAACGCCGGTGGTGGCTGTCGGAAGCCCTGTGGGCGTCTATCCGTCGGTCTCCTACGGGATCATTTCCTCGGAGAAGCTCCCCATAGACCTCGCCGACAAGGCACTTAAGGTCTACGCGACCGATATTTACGGCGGCGGAGAGGCCGCGGGCTTTCTGATCGACTACGAGAGCAAGGTCGTCGGCATCATCTATCCGGAGCCCGTCGAAGGTGTGGACAGTAACCGGATTCTGGCATACTCCATCACGGAGACCAAGAACCTGATCGAACATCTGGCAAATGCGACGCCGCTCCCGCGGCTGGGGATCCACGGCACAAGTGTGACAGAGGATCTCTCCAGAGAGCTGGATCTGCCTTCCGGCGCTTTTATCCTTCAGGTCGATGTGGATTCACCCGCCATCACCGCCGGACTGCAGAGCGGTGATATCATCACAATGGCCAAGGGAAGGGACATCGTCTCCTGGGAGGGCTTTGTCTCGGTCTTTGAAGACAGCCTCCCCGGGGAAACACTGCGGCTCGTCATCCAGCGGCGGGGAACAGAAGCATATGAAGAAATGAATCTCAGCATCACGATCGAAGGAGAGGAACCATGAACTATATCAAAGATCTTCAGGCGGGTGACCATATAAACAGTGTCTTTCTGTGCCGCCAGCGCACCAGCGCCGTCACCAAGAACGGCAAGGCCTATGACAATTGCATCCTGCAGGACAAGACCGGTCAGATCGACGCAAAGATCTGGGAGCCCAACAGTGAAGGGATCGGCGATTTTCAGGGACTGGATTATGTGGAGGTGGTCGGCGAGGTCACACAGTTCAACGGGGCACTCCAGCTGAGTATCCGCAGAGCCCGGTATGTGAAGCCGGAAAATGTGAATTCTTCGGATTTCTTCCCGGTCTCCGACCGCGATCCGGCCGAGATGGACAGTGAGCTCGCGCAGCAGATCTCACTGGTCACGGAGCCCCACCTGCACCGGCTTCTGGAGATACTCTTTGTCGAAGATACGCAGATCGCCGGCGCGTTTAAAAGGTCCTCCGCCGCCAAATCCGTGCACCACGGCTTTATCGGCGGCCTGCTGGAGCACACGCTGAGCGTCACAAAAACCTGCATGTTCTTCTGCGAGCAGTATCCTGTCCTCAATAAGGATCTGCTGCGGACGGCAGCCCTGTGTCACGACATCGGCAAGATCCGGGAGCTTTCCGATTTTCCGCTCAATGATTACACGGATGAAGGGCAGTTCCTCGGCCATATCGTCATCGGCGCGGAAATGCTGGATGACGCCATCCGGCAGATCGACGGATTTCCGGAGGATCTGCGTCTGAAGCTGATCCACTGTATTCTTGCTCATCACGGGGAATATGAGTTCGGCTCACCCAAGAAGCCTGCTCTGATGGAGGCGATGGCTCTGCATCTCGCGGATAACGCCGACGCCAAACTGGAATCCTTTAAAGAGGCTCTGGCCGCCGGAAACGGCAGCGGTTGGATCGGATACAGCCGCCTGTTTGAATCCAATATCTATAAACCGTAGGATCAGATCTTTTTCAGAAATCTCTCCAGGCGCTCGAGGGCGCGCTTGAGATCATCAAGCGAATAGGCGTAGGAGATGCGGATATATCCCTCGCCGCTGTCTCCGAACGCGGTTCCCGGCACAACCGCCAGTTTCTCCTCCGTAAGGAGCCTTGTCGCGAATTCTTCGCTTGTCATTCCAAAGCGGGCAACGGACGGAAACGCGTAGAACGCGCCGAACGGTTCGAAGCACTCCAGTCCCATCTCCGAAAACGCGTGCAGGAGATACCGTCTGCGTCTGTCATACTCCTCACGCATCTGCGCAACATCCTCATCGCCGTTCCTCAGGGCCTCAATACCGGCATACTGGCTGGTCGTCGGCGCGCACATGATCGCGAACTGATGGATCTTGATCATCTGCTGCATGATGAGCTCGGGACCGACCGCGTAACCCAGACGCCAGCCCGTCATCGCGTAGGCCTTCGAGAAACCGCCGATCACGATCGTACGCTCCTTCATACCGGGGAGCGACGCGATCGAAACATGCTTTCCGCGATAGGTGAGTTCCCCATAGATCTCATCCGAGATAATATAGAGATCCTTCTGCCGCACGACCTCTGCGATCTTTTCCAGATCCTCTCTGCTCATCACAGCGCCCGTGGGATTATTGGGATAGGGCATGACCAGGATCTTGGTCTTATCCGTGCATTTTTCCAGGATCTGTTCCGGCTGCAGGCGGAAATCGTCTTTGCCCTGCAGTTCAATGATCACGGGCTTCGCGTCCGCCAGGACCGCGCAGGGTTCATAAGAGACATAGGACGGCTGCGGGATCAGTACTTCATCGCCGGGATTGACCATCGCGCGCAGGGCAAGGTCGATGGCCTCCGATCCGCCGACCGTCACAAAGCACTCCTGCATCGGCCGGTAGTCGAGGTTCTGCGTGCGCTTCATGTAGCGGCAGATCTCTTCCCTGAGTTCCCTGAGTCCCGCGTTGGAGGTGTAGTAAGTACGGCCCTTCTCAAGCGAATAGATGCCTTCGTCGCGGATATGCCACGGCGTGTCAAAATCAGGTTCGCCGACACCCAGCGAGATGGCATCATCCATCTCCTGGACGATGTCAAAAAACTTGCGGATCCCGGACGGCCGGATCGCGGTTACTTTTTCGGAAAGCGGATTTCTCACGGCGACACCTGTTCTCTGGTATCCTCATATTTTTTCGTGAGGATCGTTCCGTGATCCTTGTATTTCTTGAGGATAAAGTGCGTGGCGGTGCTCAGGATCGAATCCATCGCGGAGAGCTTCATCGAAACGAAGGACGCCACCTCCTGCAGTGTCTTGCCCTCGAGGATCACCATCAGGTCGAACCCGCCGCTCATCAGATAGACGCTCGTCACCTCGGGATACTTGTAGATCCTCTCCGCAATACTGTCAAAGCCCTGTCCTCTCTGCGGGGTCACACGCACTTCGATCAGCGCGGAGACTTCTTCGACATCTGTTTTGGACCAGTCGATCATCGTGTGGTATCCGCAGATGATCCCTTCTTCCTCCATCCGGGTCATCGCGTTTGCGATATCGGTCTCCGACACGTCCAGCATGACCGCCAGCTCCTTGACTCCCATTCTGGAGTTCTTTTCGATCAGGGGGAGCAGCTTCCCCCACAGTTCTCTTTCACTCATCCTTCTTCCCCCGCATTTTCTTCTGCCGGCGCTTCAGCCGGCGGATTTTCCGGTGCCGGCGGCGCCTCCTCAGGTGCCGGCTGCGGCATCGCCACTTCCGGAAGTTCTCCCCCGGCGCGCACGGCATCCGCCACCGCCTTGCACTGATCGATAGAGCCGGAAGCAATCGCCTGATTGATGCGATCCGCCACTGCCGGGTCATCGGTTGCCGTTCCCACGGTAGCAGTCCGCGGCACCAGCTTGTAATTTGATTTGTTGATCACCTCACGGCTTACTTCCTTGCCGTCTTCCTCTACGATCTTCCATAGCTGTGCCTTGTAGCCGAGGTGCGCGCTCTGGATCGTGATGCTTCCGGCGGGCTGGCTCCCGTCCGCAATAATGTTCTCGCCCTCCGGCTCGATCTTTTCGAGCGTCTCGCTCTCATATCTGACCTTGTGCCCTGGATCACGTGTTTCCTTACCGTATATCGTAAAGGTCATGGTCTTGTTCTCTGTATGTCCCTCGATATAAATCGGCGTATCCGTGTTGTTCACAAACCGGAAATCCGTGTTGGCACTCTCGGCGATCGCCGCGTCCGACGAAGGAGATACATAGCTGACGATCATGGAGTGGCAGTGTCTTTCCGTCACTTCCAGCTCCGAAAGCAGAACGGCGTTGTAGAGCGTAGTCGATACCTGACAGATCCCGCCGCCAAATGAATCGACGACCTGACCCTGCAGATAGGATGCCGCCAGCTTATATCCGTTTTCCTCAGTGAACGGTGTGATATGCTGCAGAACAGAAAATTCATCGCCGGGGTAGAGCGTCACATCCGAAGCCAGCCGGCAGCCGTTTTCCACGTTGGCGCTTCTGGCGCCGCTGGAACTCTTATAGCTTGTGGTAAAGGTTCCCAGCACATCTTTGACAGACTCCAGCTGTTCTTTACTTCCGACAGGCTCCTGTACCTCGATCACAAGCTCGATCTCGGCATCATCGAAATCCCAGCCGTCGGAAACGGTATTCAGGATCTTGCGGCGGGTGCCCTCCTGATCGAGCTGCGTGCCGGTACAGCCGTCCGTGATGACAAACTCGCCGTTCACGCGATGGAGTTCATAATCGACCGCTTCCTGTTCATAACGTTCAGCGTTCTCCTCAAGATAAGCATCCACCTTTTTTTCGTCAAGCGCGACCTGCAGTCCCAGTGTGCGGGTATGATGTTCCAGATCCTTGAGCTCCTTATAGCGCTTGACCACATTGCCGCGGTGTCCGTAGGAAAAAGCCTCGTCCACCACTTCGGGATTTCTCCAGGAAAGCCCCAGCTCCCCGGGTGTAACGGTCTGTGTCTCCCCTTCCTGCGCGTGCAGCGTGATGGTCCTGGTGCCGGCCTCTTTGACGAATTCCGCCACCTTTTCTCTGGCGCCCTTCGCGGTACATCCACTCACATCTACCGGTCCGACATAGATACCGGCGGGAATGACTTCATCCGCGGCTGCCGCCCGCGCCGACCCGCCGGCCGCAAGAAATACGGCACCCGCAAAGGCACACGCCGCCGCGAGGTTCGCCAGTATCCGCGATCTATGATATAATATGCTTCGGTTCTTCATGATCATTGCCTGCTTTTCTGTCCTGTTTACTGATAAATGGTGATTATACCATGTTTATGCCTTTATTTACAGTTTTTATTATCTTTGTGTTCGTCATCCGCCATGCCATCCGCAAAAATGATGCCCGGCGGGATGCAGACAACGCGGCTTTTTTCAAAAAAGAGCACGATGCCAACTTTGTCCGCAAAAAAAGCCTGGACGATCTTTCCTATATCCGCATCCGCGAGGAAGATCTGCCTTTCGGCGCGCTCCCCGAAGATCCCGAAGCCCTCGAAGCGGAGCGCCTTATCCGCGGACTGATCGGTGAACCCATCGTCAATCTCACCGGGATCTCCAACACAGACTTAAAACTCGCCTACGGAACAGCAAACATCACGGTCCTTACCCAGTACGACACTAATTACATGACGCTCGCACGTGCCCTGCAGAAGTGGAGCCGGGCACTCTTTCAGTCAGGCCGCTACCAGGAAGCCGCGCGTGTTCTTGCTTTTGCCATCGACACGCGCACGGATATCTCCCAGAGCTGGCATCTCTATATCGAATGTCTGCGCTTCCATCTGGGGCTTGCGCCCGAGGAAAGCAGACAGAAGATGATCTCTCTCCTGCCGGTCGCTCAGTCTCTGAACTCTCTCTCCCGAGATGGGATCGTCAGGGAACTGGAGGAGGCTATCGGAGATCTGTAGGAAGTTCCACCTCTCTGCGTTCGGTGGAACTAAGTTCACACTAACTCGCGTGAGGTACCGCGAGTAAGTGTTCACTTAAGTTCTCTCGGTCCTCCGCCGATCGAAACAACGTAAAAGGATGCCTCATAGCCGATCCGCTTAAGATACACTTCCCCGACCTGTTTCCGATAGGTCTCCACGGCGTCGTCATCGACGATCGCGACCGTACATCCCCCGAAGCCGCCGCCCGTCATGCGCGCGCCGATCACACCGGGGATCTTCCACGCTTCCTCTGCCAGCACGTCCAGTTCCTCGCAGCTGACTTCATAATCATCGCGCAGGGATATATGGGATTCGTTCATCAGCTGGCCGAATGTCGCCAGATCGCCGTTCTGCAGGGCTTCCACCGCCTGCAGCGTCCGATAGTTCTCATAGATGGCGTGTTTTGCCTTGCGCCGTCTGTCTTCATCTCTGATATTGGATTCCAGGACCGTAAACTGCTCCGGCGTCAGATCACAGAGATTCTCGATCGGCGCGGCGGCCTGCAGCTCCTTAAGAGCCTGTTCGCAGGAACTCCGGCGGTCATTGTAGGCGGAGTCCGTCAGCCTGTGCTTTTTATTCGTATTGGTGACGACCAGTTTCTTTCCCTCCAGCAGAACCGGCGCATAGGTATAGGAGAGGTCCGCCGTGTTGAGGAAGATCGCGTGATCCTTAAGCCCCATCGCGGACGCGAACTGATCCATGATGCCGCACTGCATGCCGTTGTAATTGTTCTCGGAATACTGACCGATCTTCGCCAGTGTGACGCCGTCCACGTCAAACCCGTAAAGGCTTTTCAGGACAAACCCTGTCAGCACTTCAAGAGACGCGGAACTGGAAAGCCCTGAACCCGCAGGGATGTTACCGCAGATCTCCATCTCAAAGCCCTCCGGCAGGATCATGCCCTGTCCCTGAAATGTCCAGACGACTCCCAGCGGATACATGGTCCAGCCGCTCTTGCCCTCCGGCTCCAGATCATCCAGACTGCAGGTGATATACCGCTCCTCGCTGCCGTTGAGCGAGTGGAAACGGATCTCCCTGTCGCCGCGTCTGCGCGCCATGGCATAGGTGCCAATCGTCAGCGCGCACGGAAAGACGTGTCCGCCGTTGTAATCCGTATGCTCCCCGATGAGGTTTACGCGTCCGGGTGCAAAGAAACAGCGGGCCCCCTGTGTATCGCCGTACTGCGCCGCAAAGGCCTCTTTGAGTTCTTCAAGGATCTCCTGTTCCGGCTTATCGATATCCATGACTGTCCTCCTGTCGTGTGCTGCGATTTTCACTTTTCTTACTATAACACTTCCATGTTCTCCTTGACAAAACACTTTTCACAAATTATCATTCTGCCATAAGGTCGTTCTGACCGAAAGGGTACCGTTTCACGGTTCCCGGGATTTCAAAAACACTGCATATGCATCGCGTCACCGCGTCTTTTTGACGTGTCCGCACGCCCGCCGGTCATTTTTCCGGGGGTTCTGTCTGATCTGAAAGGAGCCTGTCTATGAATTATCTTGTCAGAAAAACCGTGCTGTCCGATATCGGGCAGTGTGCCCGCATTAATCAGGATTCTGTCCTGTGCAGGACTGCGCGCTGCGACCGCTTCGGCCGGATCTGCTTCGCTCTGGTCTGTGACGGACTCGGCGGCCTCTCTCATGGGGAAGTGGCCAGTTCCTCCCTGTCCGGGCGGATGGAAAAGTGGTTCACCGGAGAATTCACACGTCTGATCAGCGGTGCCGGAAAAGCACGTCTGGATGCCGGTCAGTGCCTGCACAGGACACGGCTGATGTGGCAGAGTATTGTCATGGAGATGAACGATCTTCTCGCTGAACAGGGGCGCGAACAGGGTATCCGCATGGGGACGACTGTTGTCGCTTTTCTGCTCCTCGGACAGCAGTATCTGGTCATGCACGTCGGGGACTCACGTCTGTACATGACCCGGTGCGGCATGCTGGAGCTTCTGACCCACGACCATTCGCTCGTTCAGATGAAGCAGGATGCCGGTATCCTGACACCTCATCAGGCGCTCCATTCGGAATACGGAAGCGTCCTGCTTCAGTGTGTCGGCGCGTCGCATGTAGTACGTCCGGACTTCAAGAGCGGGACACTCTTTGAAAACACCTCTGTTCTGCTCTGCAGTGACGGCTTCTGGCGGAGGCTCCGGGTAGAAGAGATCCTGAGCGGCATCCTTCCGGATCACCATACGGATGAATCGACCATGAGCGAGGCGGTCAGAGCGCTTGTCGAAACGATCAAGCAGCGCGGCGAGCCGGACAATATCTCGGCGGTCTTCCTGAATCTCACCGCGGAGAACTCAATTCCCGCCATCGCCCCCGTCTCCGTCAGGCAGGCACTGGTATGCTGAGCGCGGTCCCCGTTACCGGCTGGTCTGTCGCCGGCAGATATCAGATCCTCTCCCTGATCGGGCAGGGCGGTCAAAGCCGCGTCTATCTCGCACTCGACAGACGCTCCGGGGAAAAGTGCGTGATCAAGGAGCTTCGCGAGGATATCGCAGATGTCCCCGCCGCAAGGCGTGCGCTCCTGCTCGAAGGAGAACTCCTCAGCCGGCTCCATCATCCGGGACTTCCCGCGGCCCGGGAGATCGTAGATCGAGGCGAGAGCACCCCTCTTCTGATCGTCCGCGACTATGTAGAAGGTACTTCCCTGTGGCATCTCCTGCGTCGGAAAGGCCCTATGAGCGAACAGGAAGCTGTCCGTCTCGGACTGCAGATCTGTCAGATCCTCATCTATCTGCACGCCCAGGATCCTCCGGTCATTTACCGCGATATGAAACCCGGGAATCTGCTGATGGATACGGACGGCTGTCTGAAGCTCATCGATTTCGGGTGCGCCAGATATCTTTCCTTGGATGCTGCGGATCAGCCGGATACAATTCCTCTGGGGACCCCCGGTTATGCCGCCCCGGAGCAGTTCGGTACCGGAGCCAGGACCGACAGACGTACCGATGTATACGGTCTCGGCGTCACACTGTTCGAGCTCCTTACGGGACTGAGCCCCTCCTCCCTGAACGGCACGCTCCCGCCTGTCCGCAATATCCGTCCCTCTGTCTCCCCCTTTCTGGAACAGATCATTCTCAAATGCACCAGCCCGGAACCCTCCGTAAGATATCAGGATTGCTCGCAGCTGGCTGCCGTACTGAAGAACTGGAAGCACCGCGAACCCCTCCGCCTTCTTGCCCGAAGCGGCCGCTATCTTGCGCTCACGGCATCGATAGCGCTCACTGTCCTGCTCGGTATGATGGCGCATCCGCGGTTTTCACTCGCCGGCAGCAATACCGTAAAGGAGCCTGTAATGGATGATTCAACACTTGCTTTTTACAGAGAGATGGAAGTCATGATCCGCGACAACCGTCAGACACTTCGGGATGCAGGGATGAACGACGATGATCTGGAGGAGATCCTCGGCTATATCTCCGCCTGCCTGGAGGACGCAGAATAAAAAAGTTCCACCTCGCACGGGGCAAGGTGGAACCGGGTCAGCATCAGAACACACGCAATATCAGGTTCAGGCGTTCATCTTTTCTTTGTAGTGATGCGCTTCCTCAAGCATCATGTCCTTGACCTTCATCAGTCGGATCTGCGTGCTGCGCTCGTTTTCATCGAGTTTCATCGAGATGTACTTGATATCCTTCTGATACTGCGGGATCATGACATGCTCAAGAGCGTTCACGCGGCGCCTGGTCTTTTCGATCTCGGCCGCCATCAGCTGACAGGCCTTCTCGACCTCGGCAAGGCGCACCATGTCCGCCTGCACCGCCGCGAGTGAGGCAACAGCGTCATCCAGGTCGCCGGAGGTGAAAGCCAGGCCGTAGGAATAGATGTCGCTCTCATCGCTCGTGCGCGTCCTGACCTCAAACTGAGGAATATTGACGCTCATGACATTTTTGGCCTGCACCTCGACCTCGATCTCCTGCTTGGAGGCCATGAAGGCAACCTCAACGGTCTCATCGCTCATTGCCGAACGGGCGAGCGCAAAGTTTTTGTTGGCCGTCTTCAGGCCCTCTTCCACGCGCTGACGAAGGGACATGTTCACGCGCACCAGATCCAGGAACTGCCGCATGAGCTCATCACGCTTGTCCTTAAGCAGCTTATGTCCGCGTGTCGCGGTCGCGAGCTTGCCCTTTAAGCGGGTAAGCTCCATTCTGGTAGGGTTGACTGTAGGCATATTATTTTCCTTTCAAGGAAGTTCCACTTCTCTTCGTAAGGAAGTTCCACCTCACTTCGTTCGGTGGAACTAAGTTCGCACTAATGCCCGTGGAATACCGGGCATAAGTGCTCACTTATCATAGTATTTATCCAGGTATTCGTCCCTGATACGCTTGAGCTCTGTTCTCGGAAGGATGCGGAGCAGTTCCCAGCCGAGATCCAGGGTCTCTTCGATGGATCTGTCGGAGCGGTAGCCCTGCGAAACGTAGCGTGCTTCGAACTCATCGGCAAACTTCGCATACAGCTTATCGATGTCGGTCAGCGCCGCTTCACCCAGGATGACCATGAGTTCCTTGGCGTCCTTACCGCGGGCATACGCCGCAAAGAGCTGGTTCATCGTGTTCGCGTGGTCTTCTCTGGTCTTTCCGGTACCGATACCCTTGTCCTTAAGTCGCGACAGGGACGGAAGCACGTCGATCGGCGGCTGAACGCCCTTGCGGTACAGGTCACGGGAAAGGATGATCTGTCCCTCTGTGATATATCCCGTCAGGTCAGGGATCGGGTGGGTCTTATCATCTTCCGGCATGGAGAGGATCGGGATCATCGTGATGGATCCGTTCCTGCCGCGCTGTCTGCCGGCGCGCTCGTACAGTGTCGCCAGGTCGGTGTACATGTAGCCCGGATAGCCTCGGCGTCCGGGAACTTCCTTACGCGCCGCGGAAACCTCACGCAGAGCGTCGGCGTAGTTCGTGATATCCGTCAGGATGACCAGAACGTGCATGCCCTTCTCAAAGGCCAGATACTCAGCTGCCGTCAGCGCCATACGGGGCGTCGCGATACGCTCGACCGCCGGGTCATTTGCCAGGTTCATGAACAGAACGGCACGATCGATAGCACCGGTCTCCTGGAAGCTCTCAATGAAGAAGTTGGATTCCTCGAAGGTGATACCCATGGCGGCAAAGACGACCGCGAAGGGCTCATCGGTGCCAACCACCTTGGCCTGTCTGGCGATCTGCGCGGCCAGCTGCGCATGAGGCAGACCGGAGGCCGAGAAGATCGGCAGCTTCTGTCCGCGGACCAGCGTGTTCAGACCGTCGATCGCGGATACACCTGTCTGAATGAACTCGGACGGATAGTCACGTGCCGCCGGATTCATTGCGAGGCCGTTGATGTCTCTGCGCTCTTCGGGCAGGATCTCCGGTCCCTTGTCGATCGGGCGTCCCAGACCGTCGAAAACGCGGGAGAGCATGTCCTCGGAAACACCAAGCTCCAGGCTTCGTCCGAGGAATCGGACCTTGGAACTCTCCAGATTGATACCTGTCGCGGATTCGTAGAGCTGGACCAGCGCGTTGCCGTCATCGATCTCCAGAACCTTGCAGCGGCGTCTTTCGCCGTTTGACAGTTCGATCTCTCCCAGTTCGTCATAGGCGACGTCATCTACGCCGCGCACGAGCATCAGAGGACCCGCGACTTCCTGTATTGTCTTATACTCCTTCGCCATTTAGAATTCCTCCTTTGCCTGTACGACTGCATCCACCTGCTGATGGAGCTGTCTTTCGATCTCATCATAACGTGCATCCACTCCGTCCTCAGCCGTATACTTGAAACGGCCGATCGCTTCGCGGACATCCATTCCCACAAGTTTATTGATATCTGCGCCCTTGCCGAGAGCCTCGCTGCATACATCATAGAAGGTCATGACCAGCTTCATCAGCATGAACTGCTTGTGCGGCGATGTATAGGTATCTTCTTCCATGAAAGCGTTCTGCTGGAGCAGATCCTCACGGATGGAGCGCGCAGCTTCCATCTTGAGGCGGTCGGGTGCCGACAGGGCATCCTCACCGACCAGTCGGACCATCTCAAGCAGGGAGGATTCTTCCTGCAGGAGAAGCATCACGCGGCCCTTGAGCTTTGACCATTCCTTGTCGACATTCTTATCGAACCAGCCATCGAGCTTGTCATACAGAGAATAGGACTCCAGCCAGTTGATCGCCGGGAAATGACGCTTGTATGCGAGATCGGAATCCAGACGCCAGAAGACCTTGACGATACGCAGGGTTGCCTGCGTGACCGGCTCGGAAATATCACCGCCTGCAGGAGAGACAGCACCGATAACGGACAGTGAGCCTTCTCTCTCTTCGCTGCCGAGCGTGTGTACACGGCCGGCACGCTCATAGAACTGCGCAAGACGGGAACCCAGATACGCGGGATAACCCTCTTCACCGGGCATCTCCTCCAGACGGCCGGACATTTCACGGAGAGCCTCGGCCCAACGGGAGGTGGAGTCTGCCATCAGAGCCACCGAATATCCCATATCACGGAAGTATTCCGCAATAGTGATACCTGTGTAGATACTTGCTTCACGCGCTGCCACAGGCATATCCGAGGTGTTCGCGATCAGGACCGTCCGCTCCATCAGGGAATGACCGGTCTTGGGATCCTTAAGCTCCGGGAACTCGTTCAGAACGTCCGTCATCTCGTTACCGCGCTCACCGCAACCGATGTAGACGACGATGTCGGCTTCCGCCCACTTTGCCAGCTGGTGCTGAACGACTGTCTTGCCGGAACCGAACGGTCCGGGAACAGCCGCGACACCACCCTTGGCGATCGGGAACAGCGTATCGATAACGCGCTGGCCCGTAACAAGAGGCGTATCCGGGGACTGCTTCTGCTTGTAGGGACGTCCGCGGCGGACCGGCCATTTCTGCATGAGTGTGACATCCGTCTGCTTATCGTTTTCACCCTTGATGACCGCCACAACATCCGTAACGGTGTAGTCACCCTCGGTGATCTTGTCGATCGTACCCTTTACGCCGACGGGAACCAGGATCTTCTGCACAACGATCGGAGATTCCTGCACGGTACCGAGGATATCCCCCTCTTCAACCTGATCTCCCGCAGTCTTGACAGGAACGAAGTGCCAGACCTTGTCGCGCTTGAGCGAAGGAACTTCAACGCCTCGCTTTAGGAGGTTGCCGCCGGTCACCTTCATGATATCATCGAGCGGACGCTGAATACCGTCGTAAATGCTGCCGATCAGGCCGGGGCCCAGTTCCACGCTCATGGGCTGTCCGGTGGATTCCACCGGCGCGCCGGGCTTCAGTCCCGATGTCTCTTCATAAACCTGAATGGAAGCCTCATCTCCGTGCATCTCAATGATCTCGCCGATCAGACGCTCATCACTGACACGGACCACGTCGAACATGTTTGCCTCGCCCATGCCTCTGGCGATGACCAGGGGGCCGGCGACTTTTTTGATCGTTCCTGTACTCATTCGTTCGCTCCTTTTCTTAGTCTTTCTATAGGGCGGAACCCAGCAGCTGCTGCGCATTCCCGCCGTCAATCGTATTGGTTCTGCCCTCGTCAGTTACCCGAAAAGAGGATATCGCTTCCTACCGCCTGCTCGACGGATTTTTTGACATTATTGATCCCGGCACCGGTATTGCCGTATACGCCGGGGATCAGGATCACCGCCGGTAGCATCTGTTCCCTGTATCGGGCGATCTCGCCGGGGATCCTCTCGGCCAGTGCCTCCGTGACATAGACTACGGCATAATCTCCCTCCGCGAGTTCGCGCAGTTTATGTGCCGCCTCACCGTCATCCGTCACCGGACAGACCTCCATCCCGAGGGCTGCATAGCCATAGATGCTGTCCTTATCCCCGAGAACTGCCATTCTATACATAGGTTTCCCTCACTCTCTCCCGAATGGATTCCACAGACAGATCGTTGATCTTGCCCGAAAGGATCATCCTGACGCACTTGATCTCATTTTCCCGCGCCAGAATATAGGCTGCGAGCGGGCCGATCGTGAAGGGGTGATGGATCTCCGGACGGATCTTTTCGATCATCAGGTTGTCACACCAGCGCTCAAAAGCGGACGGTGACTTCCTGAGTTCGGAAACCGCGTCACTGTAACGCGTACGTCCCAGATATTCGTACACCGCATCCGTCGAATCCGCCGCTGCCTGCGCAAGATCCGCTATGTCGAGCGAATCACAGGGCGCAAGCGCCTTATCAAGAAATGCTCTGTCCTTTTTCATCAGGCTGGCACGGATCGCTGCCTTGATATCCGCGCACGCAACCGTGAGTTCGCCGTACATCTGCAGGATCTCATTGTCGGATTTCTTTCCCGCCTCGAGGATGCGCACCAACGCCGCACGGTCGATCATAATGTCGGAAAGCTGACCGTCCCCGGTGTGCAGAAGTACATCCAGCGCTTCCCGGGCGACCTGGGCCATCTCTTCCGGAAGCGCGGAAAAATCGTGATCCCTGACGGCATTTCGGATCAGATCAGCATCAACGGTCGTCTGGCTGCGGCCGATGAAAACACTGTCACGTGTCTCCATCATCGCCGTCTCCTTGACCGCCGCTTTCAGATTGTGGTAATCATTGGCATAGAGAAAGACATCAAATACCGACATGTCCGGTACGAGCTCAGAGATAAACGCCCATGTCTTTTCACGCTCCTCGGCAAGCATTTCATCGATGCCCGCTTCTTCACCGTTACCCCAGCCATGATCAGCCAGGATCCGGAGCGCCTCCTGTGTTCCCGGTGCTGCGACCAGTGAATCCATCACCGGTGCCGACAGGAGCTTTAACTCTTTGCCTCTTACGCGGGCAACCGCATAGATATACTGTTCAGGCATTCGCATCTGCTCCCATCTTAAAACAGGCGTTTCTGGATCTCATCCGAGATCTCCTCGGCATAGGTCTCAAACAGGCTCGTCACGGAGCAGTTCTGCTCGATCCCGTCATAATAAAGGACGAAACCGCCGTCAATGGCCGCCGCTTCCCTGGAAAGCTGAAGCCGCCCGCCGTTCTTAAACGCCGTATTCTCTATCTTCGTCGCAAAATCTGCCGGCAGGCGCTTCAGGTCCCTGTCATTAAAACGGATCTGTCCGGGCTGTGCCAGCGCGTTTTTCTCGATGAGCCGGATCATCGCGTCAAAGTATTCACCGTCCGGCAGTGCCAGGAATTTCGCCTTGGCTTTTTCCTGTACTTCACGGATCAGTTTCTGCTTTTCGGCGAGCAACAGCTGACGCTTTGCCAGAGCTGCCGCAGATACCGCGCGCGCCTTTCTGTCGGCACTGCGTTTTGCGGCTTCACGCTCGTAACGCTCGGCATTGTCAGCCGCCTCGCGCTCTGCTGCCGAGTGGATCTCATCCGCCTCTTTGCGGGCAGTCGCAAGGATCTCTTCCACGTCGGCGTCGGCCTGTGCCTTGATCTCACCGAGGATCTTATCTAATCCCGCCATGCTTGTCCTCCGCTTCTGTAGCCGTATTACTGGATCGCGCCAACACCACTGATAGCAAGGATAGAGATCAGCAGAGCAAAGATCGCGTAGGTCTCGACCATCGCAGGGAACAGCATGGACTTACCGAACTGATCGGGTCTCTTGGAGACCAGAGCAATGGATGCCACCGCAGCCTTGGCCTGGTTTATGGCGGAGATGTAACCGACGATCGCCATGGGCAGGCAGGCGCCGAGGTAGGCAAGACCCTTGAGCAGGGAGATGTTCGCCGGCGTGCCGCCGATGATGCCCAGATTGTTCATCGCAACGAAAGCGATCAGAAGACCGTAAATACCCTGTGTACCGGGAAGCAGCTGCAGGATCAGAACACGTCCGAACATGTCCGGCTGATCCGTCACGACTCCGGCCGCGGCCTGACCGGCCATACCGACACCTCTGGCACTGCCTGCTCCGGCGACCAGCGCTGCAAGCGCCGCACCAAGGATTGCAAAAAAGAGACCTAAATCACCCATGTTTTTTTCCTCCGTTTTGAATTGTTATGAGCTTGCGTTTATGAGTTTCTGTGTCCTATTCCTTAACGCGGTAGTGCTTCGTGTTCTCGGTGAACGGGGTAAAGGGCTTGCCGCCGCCGTTATAGAACTTGCCGAAGAACTCAACGTACTCCAGACGGTTGGTATGCACATACGCGCCGAGGGCATTGATCGCCAGGTTCAGCACATGCCCCACGACCACGATCAGCGCAAAGAGCACCGGTCCGATCACCGGAGGTCCCGCGACCATCGCCGCCATGGAGTTGAAAACACTGGAGATAACGCCGGTCGCGAGACCAAGCGCCAGAAGTCTTGAATAAGAAAGGATATCGGACAGGTAGGAGCTGATGCCGTAGAGCGCATAGAGTCCCTTGCCTATCCTGAGTCCCCAGTTGGAAGAGTCCCTTCCTCCGAAAAGCACGATCCCGACAGCCCCGATCCCGGCGAGGATCTCAAACACGGTGATCACCGATGCGGGAAGGTTCAGGGAAAGGCCGAACATGCCGCCGACCATCTCGGTATTGATCAGGATGCCGATCGCCCCGATCAGCAGCAGATACCAGAAGCCGACATCAAAGAGCGCATCCAGTGGCTTGCCCTGCTTGATATCCGTGTAGGCAAGGGCAGCCATACCGAAGAAGATGTGGATGATACCGATGATGAAGGCAAATCCGAGAACCGTCATCGGCTGCACAGCCGGTTCCACCCAGAGGGCGATCGAGAAATCAGCCGGCAGACTCGGATCAAAGAAGGTGCGGATGATGACCGCGGGCAGATCGCCGAACCAGGAGCCGAACATGACACCCCAGAAGATCGTGCCGATACCGGAGTACTGGAACATCTTGAGGGTCTTGCGCATCCCGGGCTCGATGGTATCCTTGCCCTTGGCCAGGACCACGGCCACGCCGATCACCATGATCAAGCCATATGCCGCGTCCGACAGCATCATACCGAACAGGAAATAGTAAAAGACGGAAGCCAGGAAGGTCGGATCGATCTCGCCTCTGGCCGGCATGGCGTAGGAGGCGACCACGCCTTCCACAGGCGCCGCATAGGCGTTGTTCTTAAGAAGGATCGGAACCTCTTCATCCTCAGCGGGATCTGAGAACTCGACGACACAGTCAAACCGCGTTGTGAGCAGATCCTCAAGTAATCTGGTGCTTTGCTCGGGGATATACCCCCTTACCAGAAAGACCCGTTCCGTCTGCTCCAGAGAACCGATCACCTCGTACTTATCCGAACGCATCCGGAAATAATCCGCGATGAACTTCAGTTCATCCCTGCGCGGCGCGTATGCTTTGATCTTATCCCTGAGCTTCTCGTCCTCGGCCGCCAGTTTTTCCAGATTCGCGGTCAGCTTTTCCTTTTGTCTGGCAGGCACATCGCCGCTCACGGCCGGACGGGCAAAGCTCATATGACGGAGCTTTTCCTCAACCGCGGCAGCGTCCTCCTTAAGGCAGGTGATCGCTACACAGGTCTGCTCCGGGGAATGGGAGATGATATCGACAGCGACACGCTCATTGTCGATGCCGCTCATGATCTCCTGCTCGGGCACATCATTGGGAAGACTCCCGAGAAATGTCTTTGTACGGGCGGTACCCGTGCAATCCATCGGCTGAGGGAAATCCTGCCAGGGCGCAAGCGCCTCCAGCTGTCCCTCTTCCTTGGGAATCTCCGCCGCTATCTCATTTCTGCGCTTGTCCTGGGAGATCAGATCGTAGACCATGTCCATGATCTTTTCCCGCTTGCGGATGTTGGTCTCATAGTCCGTAAGGGACATTTTTTCTCTGCCGACGAACAGTCCGCCGCCGCCCTCCGGGGGAGACACGGCATCCAGCACGGCAAGCGCCTGATTTGCCAGTGTGATGTTCTTTTCAAAGGTGGCTCTGACACCGGCTGTGTCCGTCCGTGAAAAGACGGGATCCGGCTCGTCGCCGTCATGTACCGCAGCTGTCTCGATCTCCAACACTCCCTGGCGCTGCAGGAGTTCAAGCATCTGCTTGCGGTTTTTCCTGAGTCCTACGATGAGGACTTTCTTCATAGGAAGTACAGCCATTGATCGCTCCTGTTCTATCCGGCAAGTTTTGCAAGCACTGCATCGATCGCGGCATTTTCTTTACCCGCCGCAGCACTCCGCATGGTCTCGATCTCCGCAGCGGCTTCCTGTCTGGCCTTCTCCAGAAGAGCTGCGCCCTCCTCGTCCGCCTTTTTCAGGTCTGCCTCCTCGTTTGCTCTGAGTGCATCGATCTTTTCTGTCAAAAGGTTCTTTGCTGCGTCGCGAGCTTCTTCCACCATTCTGGCGGCTGTCTGCTTCGCCTCCTTTTCACTGTTCTGGGAGGCGATCTCCGCTTCGCGGATCGCTTCGATCGTATTATTTGCCAATGGCTGCCTCCTTCCTGAGCAGACAAAAATAACGATAATATTTTATAACAGACACCATAAAAAAGCAACGCATTTTGATTTCGAAAAACATGTCATCAGGCGGCTGAATCATGCTATAATGACCACAGTGTCTGCGGAGATTTTCACGAAAGGAAAGCTTATGACCTACGAAGAAGCAAAACAGAAACTGGAGCGCTTTGATCAGCTGCACGTCCTGCAGTACTGGGACGGGCTTACCGGTGAGCAGCAGGAGAGCCTGCTTGCCCAGATCGACCGCACCGACTTTTCGGTGCTCAAGAACTGCGAAAACCGCGGGCACACCTATCCACGCGGCGTGTTTTCACCGATGAAGACGATGGAGCTGCCGGAGATCGAAGCGAAAAAGGACACCTTTTCTCAGATCGGCGAACAGGCCATCCGGGACGGCAAGGTCGCTGCCGTGCTGCTCGCGGGCGGTATGGGGACCCGCCTCGGTTCGGACAACCCCAAGGGGATGTATGATATCGGCCTCACCCGTCCGGTCTACATCTTCCAGCGTCTGATCGAAAACCTGCTGGACGTCGTGAACAGGACCGGTGCCTGGCCCCGTCTGTTCATCATGACCAGTGAGAAGAACAACGATGCTACTACGGCATTCCTTAAGGAGCATGCCTTCTTCGGCTACCGCGAGGACCGTGTGACCTTCTTTATGCAGGATATGGCTCCGGCGTCGGATTATAACGGCAAAGTCTACATGGACAGCCGGTTCGAGATCTCAACCTCCCCCAACGGAAACGCCGGATGGTTCTCCTCTCTGAACAAAGCGGGCCTTCTGCCGCTTGTCCACGAGGAGGGCATCGAGTGGATGAATATCTTTGCCGTGGATAATGTTCTCCAGCGCATCGCGGATCCGGTCTTTGTCGGCGCGACGATCGACGCGGGGGTCGAAGCCGGAGAAAAGGTCGTCAGAAAGAACGCACCGGACGAACGGGTCGGCGTGGTCTGTCTCGAGGACGGCCGCCCTTCGATCGTGGAATACTATGAGCTTTCGCAGGAGATGATGGACGCCAAAGACGAGAAAGGCGACCCGGCCTACAACTTCGGGGTGATCCTCAACTACCTGTTCCGCGTGGATGCCCTGGAACGCATCGCCAGAAAGGAGCTGCCGCTCCATGTAGTCGAAAAGAAGATTCCCCACATCGGTGCGGACGGAGAGACCGTAAAGCCGTCCGAGCCGAACGGCTGTAAGTTTGAACAGCTCGTTCTGGATATGATCCATGAGTTTTCCTCGTGCCTTCCGTACGAGGTGGTCCGTGAACACGAATTCGCGCCGATCAAGAATCCCACAGGCGTCGATTCGGTCGAAAGTGCCCGCGAGCTGTGCAGACAGAACGGGATCGAGCTGTAGATGATCACGCGTCAGACGATCCGTCATTCGATCGAGGAGCTCTCGTCCATCACTGGGGCGCGGCTTGTTGTATTCGACCTGCACGGGACGGTCGTGGCCGACACCGAAAGCGGCGGGAGCAATCCTGCCTCTCTTTTTGAGAGTGCGCAGCCTGTCAGCGACGATGAACAGGACCGCTATCTGGTCGCCGCTTCCGGCGAGAACGCACCGATGGTACAAAGGATCGCCGCATCACAGCTGCACGAACTGCTGATCGCCTATCAGGAGCGGATCGACAGGAACATCTTTTTCCAGAATCTGCTGCTGGACAACCTCCTGCTCGTAGATATCGGCAGCCGCGCAAAGAAGCTCCATATCGAGGATCGCGTCCGCCGGGTCATCTATCTGGTCGAGGTTGGTTCCGTAAGCGACACGCCTGCAATGGAGGTCCTGTCCGGAATGTTTTCCCCCGCCGGCGGAGATCAGGTCACAAGTGTCGATGAGGCCAGTGCGATCGTGATCAAATCGCTCTCGACGGAAGACAGCGAAGAACAGATCGACCAGGTGGCAAGAGATATCGCTTCGGTCCTGAACACGGAAGCGATGATCAACGCCCGGGTTGCCTACGGTACCCCCGTAGACGAACTGCGGCATCTGAGCAAATCCTACAAGGAAGCCATGCTCGCTCTCGAGGTCGCCAAGATCTTTTACGCGGGTGATTCCATCAGCGCGTACAGCAGTCTGGGCATCGGCCGTCTGATCTATCAGCTGCCCGCAAATCTCTGCCGCATGTTCATCACGGAGATCTTCGGGGACGATCATATCCTGGATCTCGACGAAGAGACACGGATCACGGCGGACAGCTTTTTCGAGAACAATCTCAATGTATCGGAAACAGCGCGAAAGCTGTTTGTCCATCGGAACACACTTGTGTACCGGATCGACAAACTGCAGAAGGAACTCGGTCTGGACATCCGGAATTTCGATGACGCGCTGACTCTGAAGATCTCACTGATGGTACACAGCTATCTGAAATATCTGGATAAGAAATAAAGAAGGCCGCCGGCACCTCGCAACACAGGAGGAAATCCGTTTAGTGCTGCTTCGTTCCCGACCTGACACGGTTCACGGGCCCGCCTTGCACGAGACCAACGGCCTTGCTCATGTTATCGGATCATTTGGGAAAAGTCAATAGCGCATTGGAACAGCAGGGAAAAACAACAATACCGGATACGGACGACGAGCGCTTCATGAAAAAGGCGCTGGAGCAGGCGAGGTATGCCATGCGCATCGGTGAGGTTCCGATCGGCTGCGTGATCGTCAGAAACGGTGAGATCATCGGCCGCGGCTACAACCGCCGGAATACGGACAGAACGGCGCTCGCACACGCGGAGATCACAGCCATCCGCCGCGCCAATCGGGCAATTCACGACTGGCGGCTGGATGACTGCACCCTCTATGTCACCCTGGAGCCCTGTCAGATGTGCGCAGGCGCGATCATTCAGGCGCGGATCCCCCGCGTTGTGATCGGCGCTGACAGCGACAAAGCCGGCAGCGGCGGCTCCATCATCAATATCCTCCAGAACCCGGATTTCATGCATCAGGCCGCCGTGGAAAGAGGCGTACTCGGGGAAGCCTGCTCTGCCCTGCTCAGACGTTTTTTCAGAGAGCTGCGCGCCCGCTCAAAAAACGGGCCGGAGGATCCCGCCGGCAAAGAGAGCGAAGAATGCACGAGCTTCCCTTTGTCATAAAGCTCCTTGGCGAAGCTGAGGAAACCGCCCGCCGGGAGAATCTTGCCCGGATCAGCCGGCTGCGGCTGCGCATCGGTGAGCTCTCCGGGATCGAGCCGGAATGCGTAAAACTGTATTTTGAGACTGCCAGTGAAGGTACAGCCGCGGAGGGAGCCCTGCTCGACTTCTGCGTAGAACCGGCAAAGCTGCGGTGCGAAGCCTGCGGCACGGAATATGACTTTCTTCCGGGGCACACCGTGGGATCCGGCAGAGATCCTTTTTCCTGTCCTGCCTGCGGCGGGAGCGGCACACTGATCAAAGGGACCGGAACGGAAGCAAGCCTGGAATCCCTGGAGGGGGAATGACGATGAAGATAGCAGTATACTGCGGTGCAGCCGGCGGCAGCGATCCCGCCTACCTGGAGGCTGCGGAACGCCTGGGAAAATGGATCGCCGAAAACGGGCATGAGCTGGTCTACGGCGCCGGAAGGGTCGGAATGATGGGCCGCATCGCCGATACGGTTCTTGAGGCAGGGGGACGCGTGACCGGTGTGATCCCGCGTTTCATGGTCGATCTCGGCTGGTGCCACAAGCACCTCACAACCCTGCTGATCGAAGAGAACATGTCCGCCCGAAAAAAGCGCATGTGCGATCTGTCTGATGCGCTGATCGCTCTGCCGGGCGGAGCGGGGACGCTCGAAGAGATCACGGAGGTGATCTCCTGGCAGAGGCTCGGCGTCAACAAGAGTCCCTGTATCCTGTTCAATGAGAATGGATTTTACGAACCGCTGCGTGCGGTCTATGAAGGAATGATCCGTGCACAGTTCATGGAACGGGAGGCTCTGGAGGGCGTCCTGTTCTCATCGGACCTGCAGGAGATCGAAACGTTCATCACGAACTACCGGGATAAGGGCAGAACCGCGAGCGGGGGGTATTAGAGCACCTTTCCCAAAAAGCTCTTCAGGCGCTCGCTCTTCGGATGCGCAAAGAACTCTGTCGGCTCGCCGTCCTCGATGAATTCACCGCCTTCCAGGAACATCACCCGGCTGGCGACTTCTCTGGCAAATCCCATCTCATGCGTCACCACGACCATGGTCATCTTTTCCGCCGCCAGATCCTTCATGACATTCAGTACTTCTCCGACCATCTCCGGATCAAGTGCGCTGGTGGGCTCGTCAAAGAGCATGACCTCGGGGCGCATGCAGAGAGCGCGCACAATGGCGATACGCTGCTGCTGTCCGCCGGAGAGTTCACCCGGATAGGAATCCCTGCGGTCAGCCAGACCGACACGCTTCAGCAGCTCCTCCGCGTAGGCTTCCGCCTCTTCTTTGGAACGTTTCTGCAGCTTCATCGGCGCCAGCGTCAGATTTTTCATGATGGTCATCTGCGGAAAGAGGTTGAACTGCTGAAAAACCATGCCCATCTTCTGGCGATGATGGTCGATGTTCGTGTGGGGATCGCAGATATCGATGCCATCCATATAGATATGTCCGCCCGTCGGCTCCTCCAGACGGTTCAGGCACCGGAGAAAAGTGGATTTGCCGGAACCGGACGGACCGATAACGCAGACCACATCGCCCTTATGGATCTCTGTAGAAAGATCCTTAAGGACGATCTGGCCGTCAAAGTGCTTTTCAAGATGCTCTACCCGGATCAGGGCTTCGCCGGGAGCAGATACCGCCATGTTATCTTGTGCCACGGGCGAGCCTCCTTTCCAGAAGAGAGACCAGTCTGGTGAGGATCATCACCATGATCAGATAGATCAGGGCAACCGCAATGAGCGGCATGAAGGCCGAATACGTGCGGCTGCGGATGATATCGCCGCCCTTGGTGAGATCCTCGAGTGCGATATATCCGGCGACGGAGGTCTCCTTGAGCAGGGTGATGAATTCGTTGCAAAGCGTCGGCACGCAGACGCGGAAGGCCTGCGGCATGATAATGTGGAGCATGGTCTGGCCGTAGGTAAAGCCCAGACTCCGCCCCGCCTCAAACTGACCGCGCGGGATCGACTGGATCCCCGAGCGGAAGATCTCCGCCTGATACGCGCCGGAATTGATCCCGAACGCTATGATCGCGGTCAGTGTCTTGTCCACTCTGACGCTCCCAAAGATGATGAAATAGATGATCAGGAGCTGCACGACCACCGGTGTTCCCCGGATGATGGTCAGGTACAGCTTGCAGACCGCGTTCAGGATCTTCAGCCGTCCGGTATTTTCGCAGGTACTCCGGACGATGGCGACCAGAAAGCCAAGGATGATACCCATGAGTGCCGAACAGACCGTCACCACAAGCGTCACCTTAAGACCGCGCGTCAGATACAGCCAGCGGTCATCTTTGACGAAATTCAGGTAGAAATCCGCCTGAAACTGCTCCCACCAGTTCATAAAATATCCTTAGTTCGCTGAAATATACTTGGCAACAATGGCATCCAGCGTGCCGTCCGCCTTGAGCTCAGAGAGCGCTTTGTTCACCGCCTCAAGAAGCTCGGTGTTGTCCTTGCGGATCGCCGCGGCGTACTCCTCGTCCGTGTAGCTCTCATCGAGGATGATGAGACCGGCGTTCTCGGAGACAAAGACCTTGGCAGGCTCACTGTCGATGACAACGGCGTCGATCTTGCCCTGGGTGAGTGCCTGCACAGCCTCCATGCCCTTGTTGTACCTCTCGATATTCTGGAAGCTGTCGGAGCAATAAATATCACCGGTGGTTCCGATCTGTACGCCGATGACGGAATCCTCCGTAAGATCGCTCAGACCTTTGATGCCGGACGCTTCCTGGACGATGACCACCTGGCTGGAGGTCGCATAGGGATCAGAGAAATTAACGCTCTGCTTGCGATCCTCGGTGATCGTCATACCGGCCAGACCGATGTCTGCTTTTCCGGAGACAACCTCCGCAATGATGGAATCAAACGCAATGTCCTCGATCTCGAGTTTGCATCCGATCTTCTGGGCAATGGCTTCCGCGATCTCCGCATCGATGCCGACGATCTTGTCCCCTTCCTTGTACTCATAGGGCGGGAATTCCGCGTTGGTGGCCATAACGAGCACGCCCTTGGTCGCGGTTCCCGAAGATCCGCTCGATCCGCACGCACAGAGCGTCAGGACCATCATCACGATCAGTGCAGCTGATAATACCTGTTTCTTCATAATCTTCCTCCTCCTTCTAAAACAAAAAATCATTTTTATTTTTACCATATAGGAACGGTTACTGCAAGTTACAATTCTCCGTTTTCCCCATTTTAAGCGTTTTGACAGATGAAGGGGAATAGAGTAGGATACTTCTGAGTTGCTTTTGCCCCGATATTGAAAATGGAAGAAAGGCAGATTACCCATGCAGAACAAAAACAACCGGCAGTTCCTGCGGCAGGCTCTTCCTCTGGCAGCGTGCATCGGCTTTTTCCTGGTCTTCGTACTGATCGACGGACCGGTGATCTGCGTGGATTCCGAGAGCTACATCACTGCGGACAATTCACGTCCGCCGCTCTATCCCATGTTTCTGTTCATTATGCGGCAGATCTTCGGGGAGACACCCCTCTTATACGGCAGTCCCCTGTATCTTTTTCCCGCTGCACTGATCGCCGGAGCGGTCAACGGTTATGCCACATGGCGCGTCGGACAGGCAGTCTGGAGCGAGATGAAACGCGCCGGCATCCGTCACCCACAGCTTTTCGGTATTCTTGCCTCCGGAATGCAGCTCGCCGTCGCTCTGCTCAACCGCTTTTCCGCCAAACGCTCCTCCATGTATGCCGAGAGTATTCTGTCGGAAAGTCTGGCCATGCCGCTCTACCTGCTGTTCTGCATCGATCTCTGGTACTGGATGACACGTCACGAAAAGAAGCATCTGCTTCGTCTTTTCCTGCTGATGACCGCCCTTCTGGCATCGCGCACCCATATGGTCATTGTACCTGCTCTGTTCTTCGTTATCTCACTGATACATGATCTGATCGGCAGGCACAGCCGTTCCGTGAAGCGTTTTCTGCTCAGTGTCGCTCTCTGCGGTGCCGCCTATATCCTTGCGCTCCTCTTTGACTGCAGCTTTCACCTTGCCATGCACGGAGAGTTCATGAAGCATACCTTCGGCAACAAGGCTTTTTACAGTACGATGATGTACAATGCCACACCCGAGGTCGCCGATGCCATTGACCCCGTAAAGAACGCGGATGAACGGAAACTCTTCCTGACTCTGCTGGAAAACTGCAGAGAGCGATCTCTGCTCGAAGACCAGATGCCTCCCGCGGACAGCTGGATCGACATGGCCGAGCATTTTGCGTTCAGTTATGACAGTATCGGATTTAACGCGACGATCGAAACCGTGGAAGCCTATATCGATGAGCGGATCGCTCTTTACAACGGAGAAGAGGCAGCTGACTATACCGGCGCCGGGATCGATTTTGAGAAGATGCTCACCCCGGACGAGACCGGCAGACTGACGCTCACAGAAGCCCGCCGCGCCCTGGTCTACGATGATATCATCACCGTGTTCAACCTGGCGCTCGTAAAGCGTATACCCCCGTTCTCCCTGCGTGCCTACGGTACACAGATCCTTTCCGGCCTAATGAACGGTGTAGCGAAGATGTCCGATATCCTGCAGCCCTATGTACTCGCGATCTATGCCCTGTACCTGTTCCTGCTCCTTAAGACACTGCGCAAAGGGAGCCGGGAGCTTTTTCTCGCCGGCGAGATCGTTCTCATCGGGATCATCATCAATGCCTGTGCCGTCGGACTCCTCATGTTCACACAGTCCCGGTATATGATCTACAATATGGGAGCCTTTTATACTTTCCTGCCGATCATGGCGTATTTTTCTGCCGGATCAGCGCGTCGTAGTCAAGTTCCCGATACAGCTTCTCCTCAGCAGTAAGGCAGGCGTCAAGGTTTTCCGGCGTCAGCTCGTTTTCCCCTGCCGCTATCCTTTCCAGAAGAAGCGATGAGATTTCCGGCGAGTAGTGACCGAAATCCTTATAATGGGAGAGATCCATCGTGATCTCCGGTTCCGCGGCAAAAGAGAACAGGCGGATGTTCGGACAGGCGAGCATCTCCTGTGCCGCGATCCTCTCCGCCTCAAACTGGCTTCCGAATCCTCCCTTTTCCAGAAGGGCCCCGTACCACGCCGCACTGTAGGGTGTAAAAAAGATAAGAAACTCTGTTTCCGGATGATCCAGTGCTGTCCGCGTTACATTCTGCCGGATATTCTCCAGCAGCATCACCTTTTCCTCTTCCGTGAGCCGCGAGTTCTCAGCGCGATCCACCTGAAAAGACTCCCTGTCACCCAGCGTCACAGCCGCCGAATACTCATCTCCCGCGCTTGATCCGTAGGTATCGAAATCCGTCACCCCGCCGGCCGTTCCCGAAAGGTATCCGCGAAGCATCGGTGCCAGATAGACCGAGAGCATCGTTCTGTTATAGAAGTATTTCACATCGTTGAACGGATTGTCATCGTAAAGATAGGAGGGGTACTCCCCCATATCCGTCCGGATCGCCTGTGCATCCTCCACCAGATGGGAGTAATCCAGGCCGCGCAGAACATATCGTATCTCATCGTGCGTCGCGAATGCGACATCCAGATTATCATTTACCTCCTTGAAGGTCGCTCCCGGATATGGAACCTTGATCGTCCGGGTTCCGAAGAGATCCGAAAACTCGCTCGCCCTGAAGTTCTCCACCATGCTGGTCCCGGTGATGACCGCATCATAGTCAAAGTGTCTGGTGATGCCGTTATTCTGATGCCGCTGATCCGACAATTTGTAGAAAAAACCATCAAGCGGCGCGTGATAGTGAAAGAAAGGATCCAGAATGATCGTAAGGATCGCGACCGTCACAAGGATCACGCCCTGCACGATCAGGATCCCGACCAGAAACCGCTTTGCGGTCCACTCCTTTTTTTTTACTGTTTTCTCCTTATCCATTGTCTCCATTTCAGAAATTCGTATAGAGGAATGCCGACATGTCATTGGCGGACAGGATACATACCGCGAGCAGGACAGCGGTCACCGCAAACAGGAAGGTACTCCTCCGATACACGCAGGTCTCATTATTCTTCGGCTGTAGGCAGATCACAAAAGCAAGGATCATCCAAAAGACCATCGACAGCGTCCCGATGATCCCTTCAGTGCTTTCCGTGACCGCGGCCCCAAGCAGTCCCCGAATGCCGGGAAGGCGAAACACTTCAAGCACATCCTGACGGATGCTCCAGGGCATATCTTCCCTCAGGATATCGAGGAAGCCGCCGAACACCTCCGCGGATGGGCAGCGGAAGAGCAGCCAGAGAACAGAGACCAGCGCGAAGGTCACCGCCCAGCGCAGAATCCTCAAAACGGCGGCCGCGATCACAGGTAACGCAGGGTTTGCCCGCCCCGCGCAGATCCGTGCGATCAGTTTTCCTGCCGTTCTCTCCAGTACCTGCAGCAGTCCGTGAAAAGCACCCCAGAGGACAAAGGTCCAATTGGCCCCATGCCAGAGACCGCTGACCAGAAAGACGACCATGATATTTCCCAACGTACGCAGCGTCCCTTTCCGGCTGCCTCCCAGCGGAAAGTACAGGTATTCCCGCAGGAATCCCGTCAGGGACATATGCCATCTGCGCCAGAAATCAGTGATCGACTGTGCCCGATACGGGGAATTAAAGTTGACCGGAAGCTCATAGCCGAACATGCTGGCAACGCCCATCGCCATATCGGAGTATCCGCTGAAGTCAAAATAGATCTGAAACGAATAGGAAAGGATCGTTACGACAACATCCGCGGGCGAAAAATAGGGATACGCCGCGAACACGGTATCCACGGCACGGCCGAATACATCCGCGATCAAAAGCTTTTTGGAGAGTCCAAACGTGAACAGGACCAGGCCGGAGGAAAGACCTTCTGCCGTCACCCGTCCCCCCGCGGATCTGCCGGAGAGCTGCTCAAACAATGCTGTTCCGGAAGCGATCGGTCCCTGCGTCAGTTTCGGAAAGAAAAAGAGATAGCCGGCATATTCCCAAAAACGCACCGGCTCGGAAATCCTGCCGCGCCACACATCCACCAGAAAAGCGATCTGCGTAAATGTGGAATAACTGATCCCCAGCGGGAGAATAACGCTCTGCCACATAAAATCATTTCCGAGGAGCAGCCCGATCGCGCCGGTCAGAAAACCGAGATACTTGAAATATATCAGCCCCGCCGCCTGAACAACGATACCGGCTGCCAGCAGCACGCGCCCGCGCTTTGCCCCCGGTCCCGCCCGCAGGATCGCCCGTGCAAAGAGAAAACTCTCTGCGGCGGAGACCAGCAGCGTGCATAAGGACCAGAGATCCGTCAGTCCGCAGAAAAGAAGAGAAGCCGCCAGCAGAACAAGGCGCGCGTACATGGCACTCCTGCGGGACACCAGATAGTATGCCAGAAGTGTTCCGGGAAGGAAAAACAGGATGAAGATCAGTGAAGCAAACTGCATATTCCCCTTACTCCCGTGTGCCGGATGACCGGATCAGCCCGAGGATCCTGTCGGCGATCCTTTCTGCCCCGTGTCCGTCCGTCATTTGCTTCATCCGTTCGGAAGTCTGCGTGCGCAGCCCGATGTCACCTGCCATCATGGTGATGAACGTCCCGATCTTTTTCAGTGCGTATCTTTTTCCGGCTTCGCTTCGAACATCACCCGCGTTTTCTACGGCATTCTTCACACTCTCCGCAAGAACCTGCTGATTATCAGCCATGGTGAACAGGATCGTCGGCACACCTACCGCGCAGAGCTCATAGACCGTCGTTCCGCCGGCACTCACGGCGAGATCGCAGGAAGCCATGTACGCCGCCATCTCTTCGATCCCCTGAGGAATGCATATCTCTGCTTCCGGAAGGATCTCCTTAAGAAGCACGGTGAGCGCTTCGCGCATGCCGCATGGATCCGAACCGCCTGTAGAGACAAAAATCCGCTGCACCTTCGGGCGCACAGACATCCGATGCTCCCGAAACTGCTGCCTGAGAGGCGTATCCGCGGCTCTTCCGGGCAACGTATAATTGATCATAAGATCCGCGGGTCTTCCGGAGGACAGAAAATCATCCAGTACACAGATCCCAAGCTCCGGGTCTCTCTCCTTAAGCTCCGCGAGATAGCTGTCATCTACATGGTAATGATCGATCAGTATTGCGTCCGCCTGTCTTTTGCGCAGACACTCCGCGAGTACCGGCAGCTCACCGCGCGGATCACGAAAATCGCTTCTCAGGATCTCCCGCGGAAACTCCTTCCCGCGGAACCACCGCTCACTCTCCTCGTCCGCGAAGCAGAAAAAAACCTCCGCTCCCCGCTGCGCGAGCTCTCCCGCGATCGAAAGGCACCGCATCAGATGGCCGGATGCAAGCTGCGCATTGCCATCGCACCGTATGGCGATCACGGGTGTCTGCCTGCTCACCGGAAGTCATCCTCCTTCAGAGGCTCTCCCCGTTCCAGATCCCTTACCGCGGTCTTTCCGAGAACTTCTTCGTAGCGTGCCGGCGAAAGACCGTATCCGGGTCTGATGGAACGGATGTTTTCCGATGTCAGTTTTTCTCCGGCACGTATATCGGCAACAACAAACAAGGATCTGGCGAGCGCCCGTTCCCCTTCCTGCTTCTTTGTGAGCGCATATTCCGCGTTCCCGAGCGCGGTTTCCACGATCCGTACATCGCGCACCATCTGCGCGAATTCCTCCGGTTCCATGGAAAAGGCACTGTCCGGTCCTCCATCGGCACGTCTGAGCGTCAGATGCTTTTCGATCATCTTCGCCCCCATTGCCGCGGCAGCCACGGCGACAGCGCTTCCGGGAGTATGATCAGAGAGGCCGTATACCGCGGAACAGAACTCTCCGATACCGGGCATCATCCGCAGATGAACATCCTCATAAGGCGTCGGATAGGCGGAAACGCATTTGAGAACGATGATATCCTCATTGCCGGACTGACGACAGGCTTCGACTGCCGCCAGGATCTCTTCCCTCCGCGCGATCCCCGTCGCAAAGATCATGGGCTTCCGGCGGGATGCCGCATACCGGATCAGAGGCAGATCCGTGATCTCAAAGGAGGCGATCTTTATCGCCGGCATCTCCATTTCCATCATGAAATCTACCGCTGTCCGGTCAAAGGGCGAAGAAAAACAGAGCAGCCCCAGCTTTTTCGCCTCCTCCAAAAGCTTCGGCTGCCAGTCCCAGGGTGTATATGCTTCCTGATACAGTCTGTACAGGTTCGTTCCATCCCAGATCGTCCCCCGGTCCAGCCGAAAATACGGTTTATCACAGTCGATCGTGATCGTGTCTGCCGTATACGTCTGCAGTTTGATCGCATCCGCACCCGCCTCCGCCGCGGCGTGGACCAGTTCCACCGCCCGGCCGAAGTCCTGGTTGTGATTACCGGATAACTCCGCGACGATCATGACCGGTGCTCCGGATCCGACACTGCGGTCAGCGATCTGTATTCTTTCCTTCACGTTCGATCACCTCTTCAAAATACCCCTTCCACTGCCGATATACCGCTTCTGTTCCGGCGACCTCACTGATCTTTCTCGCCTCCTGCCCGAGCTTCTCGGCAAAGGGCCGATCCTCGATTAGGCGGTCGATCGCTGCCGCCAGCGCCTCTTCATCGGAGACCGGCACCAGAAGTCCGTTCTCACCGTCCCGGATGATCATTGCCGGTCCGCCGCAGGGACAGTCCGTCGATACAACGGGAAGTCCCAGCGCCATCGCCTCCATCACGGCATTCGGCAGTCCCTCAAAAAGTGATGAGCTCACGAAGACCTCTCCGCGCGGCAGTTCCTTCTCAAGCGTATCGCAGCCGCCCATCAGGAGGATCCACTCCTGCGCGCTGTTCTCCCGGATCAGTTCTTCCAGGAGCTCTTTGGTCCCGTCACCGGAATCCGGCCCGTAGATCCTGAGGCAATAGTCCGGATGCCGCTCATGTACCTTCAGAAACGCGCGGACAAGCGTCGGCTGATCCTTAAAGTCAACCAGTCTCGCTGCGTGTACCACGGCTTTGTCCCGCATATCAGGCGCGGGGATCCCGATATATTTTTCGTTGATCGGATTCAGGATGATGCGGGAATTCTCCTGAAGCCAGGGTCGAAAGTACGCGCGCTGTTCCTCTGTCTGAAAGACAGCTCCCGCTGCGCGCGGAAAGAGCCAGCGGATCTGCAGTCTGTCCGTGAAGGTGTTATAGGTCTGTGCCGGATCGATCCGCACGCAGACGATCGACGGGATCCTGTTTCGCATTGTCGCCATCAGTGCGCGGTAGTTCGCCCGCCGCATAAACGCCACCAAAAGCTCCGGTTTTTCGCCATCAAGAAATTCCCGCAGATATCTTACGCGCCGCAGGAATTTCGCGACCCTTCCTCTTTTCTCATCTTCGGGTTTCAGACCGACGTGTATGCGCTTCACACGTTCGTCCAGCGCAAACTCATCCTCGTCCGTCCACTCCGTCAGCACATAGACCCTGTACCCCTCCTGTGCAAAGCGATTGGCCAGATTGGAGACCACCCGCTCGGTGCCTCCGTGCGTCAGGCAGTTGAGATGAAAAGCGATCGATCTCATAGATTCTCTTTATACCAGTCGATGGCCAGCCTGATCCCGGCACGGAAATCATAGGACGGATCGTAGCTCAGCATCTCTCTTGCCTTGGAGATGTCCGCGTTGGAATCCCTGATATCGCCGGCACGGGGCGGACCGTAAATCGGCTCGACCGTAAGATCCAGCGCCTCGCACAGATCGTTGTAGACGTCGATCAAGTATTCGCGTCCGCCGGCACCGATGTTGTACGCTTCACCGGCAGCGGAGGCGGGGGCCAGACACGCCCGCAGGTTTGCCTCGATAACATTGTCGATATAAGTGAAATCGCGGCTCTGTCTGCCGTCTCCGTTGATGGTCGGCCGCTCACCGCCAAGGAGCTGCTTTAAGAATTTCGGGATCACAGCCGCATAAGCACCGTTCGGATCCTGCCTTCTCCCGAACACGTTGAAATATCTCAGGCCGTATGTGTTGAGGTGGTACAGTTTGAAGTAGAGCCTGCCGTATTCCTCATCCGCTCGCTTGGTGAGCGCGTAGGGAGACAGGAGATTGCCTTCGCCGCCTTCTTTTTTCGGAAGTTCCGTGGAATCTCCGTACACCGAAGAGGAGGATGCGTAGACGAATTTATGCACGCCGTTCTGGCGGGCCGCCTCCATCATGTTAAGCGTGCCGCGGATATTGATCTCCTCATAAAGGAGCGGCATCTCGATGCTGCGGGGAACACTTCCCCACGCCGCCTGATGCAGAACGAACCGCACGCCCTCCGTCGCCTTCAGACAGACATCCATATCCCGGATATCGTCCTCGATAAAGGTGAATTTCGGATCTGCCAGAAATGGCTCTATGTTCTCGCGGTGGCCGGTCGACAGATTGTCGAGACACCGCACCTGCATTCCTTTCGCAAGCAGCGCCTCGCAGAGGTTGGAACCGATGAATCCGGCCCCTCCTGTCACCAGAAAAATACTGTTCTCGGGAAACGTCAGATCTTGATAACTCATAGGCATCCTTTCTGTTTCATCACATTGTCCAGAACCGTGAGCAGTTCTCCGCGGTAGTTCTCCGGCGTAAACATCAGTGCTCTTTCTCCCGCCGCTTTCGCGTAGTGCGCTCTGAGCTGCGGATCCTCCATCATACGTATGATCTGGCCGGCCAGGATCTTCTCCCCTTCCTCCTTAAGAACCGGTTCCTCATCGGGAACAGCCGACATGTCGGGTGTCATTATACCATACGCTCCGTCGATCGGAGCTGCGATGCTGTCATCTGCCGCGCCCCTTTCCGGAAGAGCTTTTCTCTCCTCGTCGGAGAGCAGGATCTCCCTCGGACCTGTACGGCAATCCGTGGCGATCACCGGCAGGGAAAGCGCCATGGCTTCAACCAGTGCATTGGGAAAGCCTTCCCGGTTCGAAGAAAGTACATAAAGATCAGCTCCTGCCATGACCGGGAACGGATCTGTCAGTGCGCCGGTAAAGGTGATCCTGTCCGCAACGCCCAGTTTTTCCGCAAGACGCCTGACGCTTTCGTACCTGCCGGCGCCGATGATCAGAAGTCTGGCCTCCGGATGCTTTTCGCAGACCGCTGAAAACGCCCTGATCAGATGCCAGTGGCCCTTGATCACGTCATCTCTTCCCATCGTGGCGATCGTGAATGTCCCTGTCTCCGGCCGCTCCGATCCGTTCCCCAAGGCCCTGCGTCGAATATCCTCTACATCCAGCGGATTATAGACGACCGCTGCCCTCCTGCACCCGAACCGCGTTATAAGACGATCTCTGATCTCTCCGGAACAGGAAAGCACCAGGTCCGAACGACGGACGGCAAGACGGACCAGCCGAGGGCTCTCCAGATCTGTCTCACAGCGAAGTCCCGTGATGATCCTGTCCTGTCTGCGGGAGAATACATTGACGGGATTCGCTGTATTCCCGAAGGAATAGGTAATGTCGATCCCAAGCTTCTTTTTGAGCCTCCGCGCCCGGCTGATGCGTCTCCATACATTGAACACCTTGCACAGACGGTTTTTACTGCTCGGGACGTTCAGATTTTCGATATGAAGTCCGCGAATGTCATAGTGGATATTCTTGTCGCTGAATATACATACCGTCACTTCATAATCCCGTGACAGGAGTCTTGCGGTCGCGACGGCCACACGTTCAAAGCCCCCCTGGTGCAGCATCGGAAGCATCAGCATCAGTTTCCTGCCGGAAGAGAGTCCGCGGCCGGTCATGTAGAAATCCTGCAGCATCGCTGTCTGCTGCGTAACATCAAACCCTGCTTCCCGAAGCTTCCGCGGGATGCTCTCATTACGTTCCGCGCGCCTTTTCGGGGACTCCTGCGCAAGGATCTCCGAGAGCTGCGCCGCCCAGAGGGCCTCCTCTTCTTCGCCGCCCGTCCGTTCGTCACCGATGCTCAGAAAACGGACCAGCTCTGTCACACCGACTTCCTGCGTAACACGGTCGGACACCAGACAGGGAAGTCCCGAGGCCTGCGCCTCCACAACACTTCCCGGCATTCCCTCATAGCGGGAAGGAAACGCAAAAACATCCATCGCCTGGCAGACATCCGCGACATCGCCGCGCGTTCCCGCGAAGATCACGCGGTCCGAGATGCCAAGCCCGGCCGCGAGCTGCTTCATCTCCTCGAGGAGTTCGCCTTCACCGAGCATGAGCAGGCGATATCTGTCCTCCTTCGCCGAATCACACAGACGCCGGAAAACCCGCAGCAGAAACTCATGATTCTTGGCATAGCGGAACGAACCGACATGGCCGACCACCTGATAGGGTTCCAGGCCAAACTCGCGCCGGATCGCCGCCCGTTTTTCCGGATCCCAGGCAAAGGTGTCCACGGAGACGGCATTCGGAAGGATCACTGTTGGCGCACTGCCGAATACTGCGTGTCCGGCCTCGCTCGAACAGGCAAAGCGCCAGTCCACCTGCCGCGGATCCGAGAGCGGCCTCCTGAGGAACCGGGTCAGCAGGCCCTTGAGTCCGGGATCTGTCCCTGCGCTTCTGGCATGCGCGATCGTCACAGGGATCCCGCTGCGTTTTGCTTCCTTTAAATAGACAGCGGCCGTGCTGGTCATATGCCCCTGTATGACCTGCCATTCTCCGGCATGCTCCGCAAAAAAGCGCCTGCAGGCCCGCCGGTATGCCATAAGGCCTGTGCCTCCGGGGCGGTAATCCGGTCTGGGCAGCGCAAAGATCCGTCCGCCGAGTTCCCGAAACTCATCATCATAGGGATTCTGTCTGTGCGAAGCCATCAGCTCATCGCTCGTGGATCGGCCCCTTCTGTCATCATTCTCATGGATCAGAAAGTCAAACTGAACACGCTCGCGATCGATCGTTCGATAGATCTCCAGGATCCGGCTTTCTGCACCTCCGCGCCGTGTGTTGCCAAGGACATGGAGTACACGGATCGGCTTCTGCCCGTTCACGGTCTTTTCCCCCGTTTCCTGCGCGACAGCATTGCGCGCTTGCACCACGCCGCCGCATGCTCCGCTTTTTGCAGCATATCCATCCTGCGGCTCGTCGGTTCAAACAGCAGTTCGCGGTACGGGATCAGCTGCGCCTGTCCCAGAAAACGTTCCGCTTCCGCGAAATCTCTGTTGCGCATGGTGTTGACATGGTACACCACCGTCACCGTCCCGTTGTTTTTGGATTTTAATGCCCGTGATTTTGAAAAGGCGATCGGATAAAAGGTCAGTCCGTGATATCGGTACGGGCTGTTCCCAAAACCGTCCGTGATCCGATGAAACCCTGCTTCCGATAACGCTTTCAGCGTATTCTCATCATAGCTGTGGGATGGTGCCATGAAGATGTCTGTTTCCAGTCCCATGGCTTTCATTGCCTCTGTGCCCACGCGAAGCAGTTCCTGCTGCTCCTCGATCGGCAGGCCCGCAAATTCGGAGGCTTTGTTCAGCGGGAAGATCCCGCCCTCCTGTGTCTTATATACATGATGAGCGCCGTGCATTGCGATCACGACGCCCTCCTCCTTCAGTTCCTTCATCCGTGCGGCAAAGGCCTCCGGTTCTTCCTGTGTCACGCCCTTCATCCCGGCGATCTTCTGATCCTGACAGTCCGGGATCACGCCCAAAAGCGGCATGGCGTTCTTTTCCGAAAGAAGCGCCATCATCCTTTCAAAGTTTTTCCAGTTCATGATCGGAGCAATATCATCCAACCGGACAGCGATGCGCATCACAGTCTCCAGTAATCAAAGCCGGGTTCCGCGAAGTCCGCACGATTATAGATCCCTTTGACATCGAACAGCACCTTTACCCTGTTTCCGGCTTTAAACAGACCTTCCAGCTGCTTTTTGTCCATCCCCGCCAGATACTCGTGCGCGACCGCGACTACGACAGCATCCATCTCCCGGATCTCGGAGGCATCCGCCAGTTTCAGTCCATACAGGCGCTCCGCTTCCGCGCTGTCCGCCGTTTCGTCGGATACGATCGGCGCGATGCCGTATTCCCTGAGTTCCCGAATGATATCGATGACTTTGGTATTCCGCGTATCCGGACAGTTTTCCTTAAAGGTGAATCCCAGGATGCCGACGCGTGCTGTCTTCACCGGGATGTCCGCCGCGATCAGGCGTTTGACCAGAGATTCCGCGATGTACTTGCCCATATCATCGTTGATCCGCCTGCCGGAGAGAATGATCTGCGAATGGTATCCCAGCTCCTCCGCCTTGTAGGTAAGATAATACGGATCCACACCGATGCAGTGCCCGCCGACAAGTCCTGGAAAGAACGGCAGGAAATTCCACTTTGTTCCGGCAGCGGCAAGAACTTCACGCGTATCGATCCCCATCCGGTGGAAGATCATGGAAAGCTCGTTCATAAATGCGATGTTGATGTCGCGCTGACTGTTCTCGATGACCTTGGCGGCCTCCGCCACTTTGATCGACTGCGCGCGGTACACGCCGGCGAGCGCCACCATCTCGTAGACATGCGCCACTTCATCCAGCGTCTCTTCATCCATGCCGGAGACGATCTTGGTGATCGTGGACAGGCGGTGGACCTTGTCACCCGGGTTGATGCGCTCCGGCGAGTAGCCGACCTTGAAATCTGTGCCGCACTTCAATCCCGATTCGCGCTCCAGGATCGGGACACATACGTCCTCCGTGACACCCGGATAGACCGTCGACTCATAGACAACGATCGATCCCTTTGTCAGGTGTTTGCCGAGGATCGTACTGGCGCTCTCCACGGGTGTCAGATCCGGTGTATGGTCGTCGTTGACCGGTGTCGGAACCGCCACAATATGGAATTTTGCCTCCTCGAGACGGGCCGGATCGCTTGTGAATTCAATGCTGGTCTTTCTGATCTCCTCATCGCCCACTTCGTTCGTCGGATCCACACCGCTTTTGTACAGGGCGATCTTTTCTTTGCTCGTATCAAATCCGATCACGCGGATACTCTTCGCGAACGCGTGCGCGATCGGCATGCCCACATAACCGAGTCCGATGAGGGACAGCGCCTCTTCGCGGTTTTTCAGTTTTTCATACAGGCTCATAATCGTCTTCCTTTCTTGTCATTGTGTCCTGAGCGACGAATACCCTTCCACATTCAGGGAAAAGTCGGAGCGATCCAGTGAGAAGTTCGGATTGTAGTACGGATCCCCCGCGTCCAGCACTTCTCTCCAGCGCTCCCTGAAGCGCTCGCATTCCTTATCGTAGCGTTTGGCGTTCTCTCCGGTCAGGTCATCCCCGCGGGACGCCGACTCATAATGCGTCAGCTCGGCGAACGGCGTGAACACGTTAAGATAGCCGGCTTCCCTGAGCTTCAGGCAGAAATCCACGTCATTGAGCGATACCGACTGGTGCTCGTCAAAGCCGCCGACCTCGTCGTATTTCTTTCTTTCTACAAGCAGACACGCGGCTGTCACAGCCGACATATCCTGTGCATAACAGAGCCTTCCCATATAGCCGAGGTTCTGTCCCGGCTGACGGTAATGCACGTGACCCGCGGTCCGATGCGCGCCGAGCCCCAGTACCACGCCGGCATGCTGGATCTTGCGGTCCGGGAAATAGAGCTTGGCGCCGACCGCGCCGACATCCGGGCGCTGCGCGTACATCAGCATCTCTTCCATCCAGTTGACCGTGATCACCTCGGTGTCATTGTTGAGCAGCAGCACATACTGACCCCGCGCCTGCCGGACACCAAAATTGATGACCGACGAAAAGTTGAAGGGCTCGTCGGGGGAACGGTGGAAATCCAGCACGCGGACGCGCTCCCGCATGGGGCCGTCCTCGAAGGAGTCATACAGATTCTGAATTTCCTTGGAGGTTGAGCCGTTCTCCACAACAATGATCTCATAGTTGTCCCAGGTGGAACGTGTGTAGATGGAATCGACCAGGCGCTTCAGATCCCTGTCGTGATCGCAGTTCGGAATGATGATGGAGATCTTCGGTTCTCCCTTGATCTCATAGCTGATCTTGAAGATCGTCTCAAATGCGCGCGTACTCGTGATCGTAAAGTGTTCAAACCCGTGTCTGCGCAGATGATCCGCGACCGCGCCGCGGGCCGCTTCGATCGCGTAGTGCTTGGCCTCGATGTTGGAGGCGGTGGAACCAGCGTGGGAGCGCCAGTAATACAGAAGTCTCGGAACATGCACGATCTTTTCCGCGCGATCCGTGAGCCTGAGGATCATGTCGTGATCCTGGCTGCCGTCAAACCGGGGTCTGAAGAGCTCTGTTCCCTCCAGCAGGGAACGCCGGAACATGGAAAAGTGACAGATATAATTGTTGGCTCTCAGATTATCGATCGCGTAGTCCGGCTTGAAATGCATCGTGATCATGTTATTGATGCTGCTGCCCTTAAAGGTGGCCTCATCACAGTAGAGGTAATCCGCCCCCTGCTCGTTGATCTCACGGACATAGGCATAGAGTGTTGAAGGATGAAGGATATCATCATGATCCAGAAGCGCGATATAGTCGCCGTCCGCCAGTGTAAGACAGGCGTTGGTATTGCCGGAGATCCCCTTGTTTTCCGGCAGATGCCGATAGATGATCCGCTCGTCATTTTCCGCGTAGCTGCGGGCGATCAGGCCCACCTCGGCATGGTCATTATCGGAGCCGTCCGCAAGACACAGTTCCCAGTTCTGATAGGTCTGCGCCTGTACGGATTCGATCATCTCCCTGAGAAACTTCTCCGGTGTATTGTACAGCGGCGTCAGGATACTGATCTTGACCATGGTGTCAAATGTTTCCTGCGCCTCTTTCTTTCGCTGCGCATCGTCGGGAAAGCTCTCCGTCCCATACCACGCAAAGGCCTGCCGCTCCTTTTTCTTATAGCGCATTTTGGCGATCACGCCCCGGATATCCCCCTGATTCCTGAGGCGCTCGATCGTGCGGCTGCACCAGTGCATCACGACCCTGAACGGCGTCGTAAGCTTCCAGAGCGGATTGTTCTTGATCCTGTTGAGTGAATACTCGAGCTCCTGCTTTTCGCTTTCCAGGGCTGCAACGCGTTCCGCCAGTGCGGCGCATTTCAGTTTTTCTCTCGCCAGCGCGTCAAACTCGCGTGTTGCGACTCTCTTGTCTTCTTCCATATCCCCGCCTATGCTTCACCTATCGTGATCCTGTTTTCCACCCAGTTAAGCAGTCTCTGCCGCGATGTCCGGTCCAGCACCATCATTCCCAGCTGGTATGTAGCCGCCGGGAGATCCTTCTGTCCGATGCGCACCCGGTATCCCGCCAGTTCCACATTCTGCTGGTCAGGAAGCTTGGCACTGATATCCGGGCGATACCAATCGTTCACCGGAACCGACCATATCTGGGCATCCGCGACGATCACCCTGGTCCCGGTATCCGATGTCTCCTGCTCGGTGATCCTTCTCAGCAGAAGCCTTCGGTCATAACAGGCATTGTCTGCTCCGATCACAAACGCGTACCCCTTGATGTAATACCCGGTACTCTCATCCTCGCGCCTGCCGGTCAGCCAGTATCCCAGCGTATCCGCATATTCTACACCGATCCTGACAACCGCATCCGCCGGCGTATCCGGAAGGCCCTCCGCATGATGAGAAAGGTTGCCGATCGGTATCTCCTCCGGCTGCATGGCCTCATACAGCGGCACGATCTCGCTGATGTGCTCATCCTCGACCAGGTGCGGTGAATAGAACGGATCCACATTATAAAGCTGCGGGTGCCTGCCCATCAGCACCCTGTGCTCCCCGGCCAGCCGCTCCATCTTGGCGAGATCCAGCGTATCCAGCCCGCGGGAAAGCGATTCGTGATGGTACAGTGTCACATGATTCAGCTGTACATTGTAGTAACCCTGCTCAAACAGCTTATAGCACAGATCAACATCGTTAAAAGCAACCGCCATATCCTCCGGCAGACCGCCGGCCGCTTCGTATTTCTTTTTTTCGATCATCAGGCAGGCGCCCGTGACCGCCAGAAGGTCATGTACTCCGCGATTAAACCCATGACTGTGCGCCCGTGTGTCCGTCATGTACTGCAGCTT
Organism: Lachnospiraceae bacterium; assembly: GCA_024687125.1. Taxonomy (GTDB): domain Bacteria; phylum Bacillota; class Clostridia; order Lachnospirales; family Lachnospiraceae; genus Butyrivibrio. The sequence goes on along the minus strand of JAILFA010000033.1, from coordinate 39,415 downwards.
ATGCATGGGTCCCAGCCGCACATTCGTAACGCCCGCATGCTGGATCTTCTCCGATACACTCCCTCCGTCCCGCGGATCCCTGATCTCCGGTGCGTCTTCTCCCTCCGGCTGCGGCGGATACAGGAGTTTGGCGCCCACCGCGGCAACATAGTCCCTTGCCGCAAAGTACGCCATCTCGCAGAGCCAGTCCTTATCACGCGCCGTGATGTCATCGTTCAGGAAGAGCAGAAGATTGCCTCTGGCACGCGACGCACCGAGATTGCACATCTTTGAAAAGTTGAACGGCATGGGCTCATGGATATATCTGATATCGACCAGCCCGTTCTTACGCTCGCACCTGGCGGCATAATTGGCGATCAGGAGTTTGTTGTAGCCCGTGCTGCCGTTGTCGACGATCAGTATCTCATACGGGCAGGCCTCCGTCGCTGTCTCGCGGATCGAATCAATGCATGCCGTCAGGATGTCCGGATGGTCCTTGGTCGGTATGATGATGCTCACCAGCTCGGCACGCATATCCTCCTTGATCCCGGACAGGGGGAGCAGAAAACGCTTACCCCGGTTCGAGGGTGCCGTCGGATACTTTCTGCCGGAGTACAGATCCTGTCCTTCCTCAAGATGAAAGAGAATTTCCGGGATATGACCGATCGGGAACTCCTCGCCATGCCTTATCTTAAAACCGCCGGCGGCTGTTGCCAGCTTCAGGAAAAGCGCGTCCGGGAGACCGCCGAGCAGATGCCCGCGCTGTTTCTTCTGCTCTTCAGTGAGGGTCTCCGAGGCGGCATGCAGCAGGGCATTCTTGAGTACACTTCCGCGGACCGCGAAAACGCTGCCGATGTAGAAACAGGATGTGTAGGTATCCGGAGACCAATCCGGCTTGAAGTACGGATCTCTGTAACTCCCGTCAGAATACAGCACATCCTCATCACCGTATACCAGCTTGCCCGTCGGATGCTCGACAAACCAGGTGTAGATCAGCGTCCCGGCAGCCGCGGAAAGACGTCCCTTGCCTGCGGCGAAAACAACGATCTCCCCATCCTCTCTCTTGAGCAGTTCCCCGCTCTCAATGAAATGTTCGATATCGGAATACAGAACACAGAACAGCTCCGGCACTTCCTCCGGCATCGCTTCACTGGCCTGCTCCCCGCCTTCCGTCTGAAGCGGAGTGAACTTTTCTTCTCCGAGATACCGCACCCGACAGTTCCCGGTCAGCGCCAGATCCATCTCCCGCTGTTTTTCCCACATGTCGTGCGTCAGACGCAGCTGCTCGAGCCGTCTTTCATATCTTTTATCCTGGCGTCCCACCAGGACACCCTTCATTCTGTCCCTGATCGTCAAGTTGTATGCCTCCGTCTTCTCTTAAGCAGTCCGCCGCGTTCCTCCGGAAGCTCTTCCAGGCGGCTTAGCCCCTCGTCTTCAGACAGCCCCTCCGATACGGACCCCGCCACCTCTTCGGGAAGGAGCGCCGTGATCATGGTAACTGTCAGATGGTTCCTCTTTTCCCGTTCCGGAACGGCAATGCCGATCTCGATCCCCGGATCCTCCGCGGCAAAAAGGATGCTGTCCGAACCGATCCACCGACCGCTCGGGTGAACTGTCACGACCGGCCTGCCGCATTCGCGGATCGAAACGCCGTTCCAGCACATCCCCTGAAGCGTCACGATACAGGGATCGAACGCGGGATCGATGCGCAGAGCCTTTGTCCCGGGAAGCAGATCGATCTCCAGCGTGATGGCATGATGGCGGTCGTACCGCTCCTCGGCAAAGTAGGAATTCTCCTCGGAAAAGCCCTGTCCGATGTCGCTGTAAACCTGCACTGTCAGAGGATCACGCTCCTGCAGGGTCTCCGTTTCCACTTTGAGTTCGCCGGGGATCGCCGCTCTCCGGCCGATCCCTTTCCAGATCTCCACGAGACTCTGCCGCTCTCCGGTCACATATTTCTGGAAGGATGCCTCCTCCGAGATCAGTCTGTCTACATCCGCTTTGGTCAGTCCCAGTTCTTCATAAAACGGTCTGGGATCCAGGATCCTGCGCTTTTTGTCCTCAAGCCGATAACAGTAGATCGCGCGGAAAGCGATATCCCGCGCAGGGATTCTTTTCCCCCAGGTCCATTCGTAATCGATCACTGTCCAGATCGGACCGTTCACCAGAATGTTGGAAAAAATGAGATCAAAGTCCGCGACCTCCTGTTCCTCGCCGAACCGGATCCTGCGCAGATACTCCTCGAACAGCCGGCGGAAATTCTTCATATCATCCTTGAACAGACAGTAGTCTAAAAGCTCCGACAGCGGTATGCCCGCGACAAATGAAAACTTCGCCACATAGCCGGTGCTGTCCAGCTGACAGTCATTGATCTCGAGATCCGATCCGCGAAACCGTCCGGAAAGCGCCGTATATGCGGAGCGCATGCCCCTGACATGCTCCCTGGCTTCCGGGGTGAGCGGGTGCTTCTCGATCTTTCGGCGGCCGGTCTGATCCATGACGATATCCGTACGGATCCTGAACTCCTCCGCACGGTCTCCTGAATACTTGGAAAAGATGACGGGAAATCCGGGCCCGATCACAAGTTCAAAGGAATTCGCGAACGTGGAATACAGTCCGTCGCGGATCATATCTTCGTAGGCACGCTTTTCATTGAACAGGATCAGCCGGTCAGCATCATAATTGTAGACATTGTCCTGCAGATCAGAAGCACGCGGCAGATACTGATCCGAATAGAGCAGGTTCATGAACTTGTAGTCCGGATAGGGATAATAGAAATGATAATTCCTGATCCCAAGGCTCTTCAGGATCCGGATCAGTCCGTTCCTGGAAAATGTCTGCGCCACGGAGTCCTGGCGATATCCCTGGATGCCCGAGAAATACGTCCCCAGATGATCCTCCACACAGCCCGCGAAATACTTCAGCCCCAGCTTGTTCTCTATGGCGATCACGATCCGGCCGCCCGGCGAAAGATGTCTCAGGAGCATCTTAAGAAAGTTCTCATACGGCTGTTCGGTGCCGATATATCCCTGTGCATATTCAAAGACACCGATCAGGAAGATGAAATCGAAATTCGTCGGAAGCTCCGGTTCAATATCGCGGAAGTTGCCCACATGAATCGTGACATTGCCGCAGTCACAGTTGCGCACAGCGTTGATCTCGCTGCGCTTCCTGGACAGGTCGACACAGGTGACCTCGCCGGCCTTGCGCGAGAGCGTTCCCGTGATGGCACCGCATCCCGAACCAACCTCAAGGACGCGCTCCGTTCCGTTCATCGGGACCCATTCGATGATGTTGGCACGCTCGCGGGAAAGATGGTAAAAGATCGGCCAGTTCTTTTCACGCTCGATGATCTCGGGGTACTCCGAAGGTTTGTGGTTCCGCACAATGCCGAGGATCTCGTCTTCGACATCTCCGTCACTGTACAGATCCATCCCCGCGTAGTGGCGGAAATTCAGTGTCACTTCTCCGATTTTGTAAACTTCCTGCTGCATTTACTCCACCGTCACCTCTGAATTCATATCATAGTATCCCACGGTGTTCCTGTCGGAAACAACCGTCATCTGCAGCGCATCGTAGCGGCGTTCGTACACGGTAAAGTCATCCCCTTCAAAGCCGGTCACTCCGAAGGACAGGAGATACTCGCCCCCCTGCAGGTCGATCCGCTGCCGGAACGTGATCCGGTGATGTTCCCCTGCTTTTACGCTCTCCAGGAAGGACCGCTCCACCATGGTATTGGTTCCTGTGATCTCGATCCCCATTGCGTTTTTGATCGTGAACGCAAAAATGGGTTTCGGAATATCCTTCATGATATCCACTTCCATCGTGACCGTACACGAACTCCCCTTGATGATCGTCGGCGTGGAAACTCCGTTTTCATCCGTCAGATCGACGGATGTGATCCTTGCCGCGCCGTTACCGTACTTCAGTTCCTCTGTCTCCTCTTCCTGCGCCGGCCGGCTGACTTTTTTGCCCATGGACTTTTTCGCTGCCTCGCGCAGTTCCTCGTCATCCACCAGATTATCTCCGCCTTCCTCGGCGGGGACCTGCCCGACCAGCACCTGCTTGTACATATCGATCATCTTTTTCGGCGTACCCTCACCGAGCTTTTTGCCGCGGTGCAGCAGGACCGCTCTGTCGCAGTACTTGCTGATGCTGGAAAGATCATGCGAGACAAAGAGAATTGTCTTGCCCTGTTCCTTAAACTCCTCAAATTTATGATAGCATTTGGCCTGAAAGAACACATCTCCGACGGAAAGGGCTTCATCAACGATCAGGATCTCCGGGTCGATGTTGATCGCCACGGCGAAGGCCAGCCGTACGAACATGCCGCTGGAATAGGTCTTGGCCGGCTGGTAGACATACTCCCCGATATCAGCAAAGGACAGGATATCATCCAGACGTCTGGTGATCTCCTCCTCCGAAAAGCCGATCATCATGCCGTTCAGATAGATATTATCGATGCCGTTATACTCCATGTTAAAGCCCGCGCCGAGTTCCAGCAGCGCCGAGATCCGGCCGTCGACAGAAACCTGTCCGCCGGTGGGCGTCAGCACACCCGTGATGATCTTGAGGAGCGTCGATTTGCCGGAACCGTTGGTACCGATGATCCCGACGGTTTCTCCCCGTCCGACATGCAGATCCACATGATCCAGTGCGAGGTGCTCGGTATACAGTCTGCGTCTCGTCAGATGCAGCGCATCCCGCAGCCGGTCGGTCGGCCGGTTGTAGAGCCTGTATTTTTTTGATACGTCCGAGACGCAGATCGCCTCTGTGGATGCCTGCATGTATGCCCCTTTATAACACGTCCGCGAAGTGAATTTTGGATTTCTTAAACACCAGTGAGCCGATCAGAAAGACTGCCACCGAAAAGATCCAAAAATACGTCGAGGAATAGAAATGCTGCCAGAACCACTCATTGCCGTATATTGACATCCGGTAACCTTCCACGATGTAGGTCATCGGATTGAGCTTGACGATCCATTTGATGCTGTCGTCAAGCGCGCCGATATCCCAGAGGATCGGCGTTGCCCAGGTTCCCAGCTGCAGGATGATCGTGAGGATCTGCATGATATCCCGAAAGAACACCGCCACAGCACAGGTCGTATAACTCAGGCCGAGTACGAGCAGAAATTCACAGAACATGTAGTAAAGGATCTGCAGCGTATATACGGACGGATAATAACCGTAAATGGCCGCCACCGCGATTGCCAGAACAAGGAAAAACACATGGATGAACATGGCGGCGATAACCTTGATCAGCGGCAGGATACTGATCTTGAACAGCACCTTTTTCACCAGATAGTTGTACTCCAGAAGAGAAGTCGTCCCGTTCATCAGGGCTTCCTGGAAAAAGAACCACGGCACAAGACCGGCTGTCAGGAACAGGACATACGGCACCTCGATGTCGCTCGCCGCCAGAGATGCCCGGGCATGCATGATCCGGTCAAAGACAAAATAGTACATCAGAACAGTGACCACCGGCTGAAGAAGTGCCCAGAAGATACCGTAGTAGGAGCCTGCATACCGCTTTTTGAAGTCGTTGACCGAAAGCCTGGAAATGAGCTTTCTCGCCCCATAGAGCTCCGCCGGCAGGATCATCCACCGGTCATAGGTCAGAGAAAAGACAAAAACGGACAGTCCGATCAGAAGACAGGCGCAGATCTTTTTCAGCCGTTCTGTTTCCGGATCCGCGTAGGGATTGACGTGAAGAACCACCGTCAGGGCGAAACCCACGGCGGCGAGGATAAATATGGTCAGGATCGCCTTCTTATAGCGAAAGGCTTTCGATTCCATGCCACAAACGATCCCTGTCCGAAAACTGCAGTTCCATTCCTTCTTCTACCGGCCACTCTATGCCGATCTGCGGATCATTGTAAATGATGCCGCCCTCATCCTCCGGATGGTAGAACTCCGTGCATTTATAGAAAAACTCGGCTGTCTCCGAAAGAACAAGAAAGCCGTGCGCAAAATTCTTCGGAATGAAGAACTGCTTTTTGTTTTCAGCAGAAAGCCGCACGCCGTAATACTTTCCGAATGTCGGAGATCCCTTTCGGATATCCACCGCCACATCAAAAACCTCTCCAGAAAGAACACGGACCAGCTTGGCCTGCGGGAACTGCTTCTGATAATGGAGTCCCCGGATCACACCTCTTCCGGAAAAAGACTGGTTATCCTGAACAAAATGCTCGGTGATCCCCGCCTCAGCGAACTCCCGTTCGTTCCAGGTTTCCATGAAATATCCTCTGGCATCCCCGAACACCTTGGGGGTGATGACCCTGAGTCCTTCGATCCCTCCGCAATTCTCTTCAACTGTGATCTTCATTATCCTTCCTTTCTACTCCGCGTGATCCCACACTTCCTGACCCATTCCCTGTTCCGGCTGCTGCGATGCCCCCGTTCCCGCCGGCTGCTCCTGCAGGGAAGGAACACTTTCTGTCCTGCCGTTCCCGCTCTGTCCTGCGGGAATCTCCTGCTGCACAGGTGCTTCAAGCTTGACGACGACCGGTGCATCCGGCATCTCGTATCCCGGTACAGCTATGAGCCGGATACGGTAACTTCCGCTCTGGAGCCCCGGGATCTCGATCTTTCCGTCGCGGTCCGTATCGGTCCAGGTGGTCTGTTTACCGCCCTGTGCCTGCTCGAGGACAACCTGAAACGCCACGCCCTCCTCGAGACCTCCGCGCGAATTGGTCACGGATACATGAATCCCGTCGCCTGACGCTGCCGCTTCCAGAGAAAGTTTTTCCTGGCTTCCGTCATTGATCCCGGTAACCACATCATGCATCGGATCAAAGAAATTTTCATCATACATGAACGCCTTGGGATGATCCCCGATCTGTTCCCCATATGCCCGAAAGCCTTCACCGATCGTCCGCAGATAAGCACCGGTATCCAGACTGGCCGCGATTCCCGGCTGAAGCTCGCCTTCTCCGGTCTCTCCGTAAGCCGCCTGCGGTCCGCCGGTGCGCCTCGTATTCCTGTTCATCGCATAGACTACCAGCAGGATCAGTGTCAGTGCTCCGATCGACAGGAGCACGGCAAGCCGCATGGTCCTAGAGTCCACCGGCTACCTCCGTCAGATATTTGCCGTAATCGGTTTTGATGAGCGGCTCCGCCAGAGCAAGGAGCTGCTCCTTGTCGATGAACCCGCGTTTATAAGCGATCTCCTCGATACAGGAGATATAGAGTCCCTGCCGTTTCTGAAAAGCTGCGACAAAATCCGCCGCATCCAGAAGAGAATCATGATTGCCCGTATCCAGCCACGCAAAACCGCGCCCCATCGTCTCCACATGGAGCTGTCCGCGGCGAAGATATTCATTGTTTACACTTGTGATCTCGATCTCTCCACGGGCGGAGGGTTTGACATCCGCCGCGATCCGCACCACCTCATTGTCATAGAAATAGAGACCCGGGACCGCATAATTGCTCCTGGGATTCTCCGGTTTCTCCTCGATGGAGATGGCTTTTCCGTCACTGTCAAACTCCACAACGCCATACTCGCGGGGATCACGTACATAATAGCCGAAGATCGTCGCGCCGGACTCTCTTTCAGCGACTCTTCTGAGCAGGCTGGAGAAGCTCTGACCGTAAAAGATGTTATCGCCCAGCACCAGAGCGACACGGTCACTGCCGATGAACTCTCTGCCGACAATGAACGCATCCGCCAGCCCCCGCGGGGTCTCCTGTACCGCATAGGAAAACGACAGCCCCAGCTGTTCTCCGCTGCCGAAGAGCGACTCAAAGAACGGCAGATCCCTCGGGGTCGAAATGATCAGAATCTCCCGGATGCCCGCAAGCATCAGCGTGGAGAGGGGATAATAGATCATGGGTTTGTCATAGACCGGCAGTATCTGCTTGGATACCGCTTTGGTCAGCGGGTAAAGTCTGGTGCCGGATCCTCCGGCGAGGATGATACCTTTCATAGCTCATCTCCTGTCTGAAAAAGGCGCTCTCGTGGTGCGATCATATCTTTTGATTATACCACAGTCTGCGCCTTTTTTCACCCGCAGGATATCAACGTTTGTCGTACATCTTTTCGTAGTATTTCTGGTACTCTCCGCTGGTGGCATGCTCCAGCCACTCACTGTTGTCGAAATACCAGCGGATGGTCTCCCTGATGCCCTCCTCAAAGCGGGTCTCCGGCACCCATCCGAGCTCCTTATGGATCTTATCCGGCGCGATCGCGTAGCGTCTGTCATGTCCCTTGCGGTCCGCGACAAATGTGATCAGATCCTCGCTGATGCGTTCCTTCCTCGGATCGTCGTCAGGCAGCATCTCCCGGAGCGTCGCGATGATGATCCTGATCATCTCCAGGTTTCGCTTCTCATTGTGTCCGCCGATGTTATAGGTCTCAAACAGACGGCCTTTCTCGATCACAAGATCGATCGCCTTGCAATGGTCCCTGACATACAGCCAGTCGCGGATATTCATCCCGTCACCGTATACCGGGAGCTTCTTGCCCTCGAGCGCATTGTTGATCATCAGCGGGATCACCTTTTCCGGGAACTGAAACGGCCCGTAGTTATTTGAGCAGTTGGTGATGTTCGCCGGGAATCCGTAGGTGTCCATATAGGCCTTGACCAGCAGATCGGAGCCCGCTTTACTGGCGGAATACGGGCTGTGCGGTGCATAAGGCGTTGTCTCATAGAAAAAAGCGTTGTCATCATCCGGCAGAGATCCATACACTTCGTCGGTGGAGACATGGAGGAATTTCTTCCCCTCGGGGTATGTGCCGTCCTCCTTCTCCCAGGCCTTGCGCGCCGCGTTGAGCATGGTTGCGGTACCCAGAACGTTGGTCTGCACGAAGACCTCGGGGTTTACGATACTGCGATCCACATGGCTTTCCGCCGCGAAATGGACGACTGCGTCAATGTCATTTTTCGCAAAGAACTCGTCGATCGTCTGTCGATCACAGATATCGGCCTTGACAAAGGTGTATCCCTCCTTATTCTCAACCCCCTTAAGATTCTCGGGATTTCCCGCATAGGTGAGCTTGTCGACGTTGATCACGCGAATTCCGTCCCCGTACTTTTCATACAGATAATGAATGAAATTGGATCCGATAAACCCTGCTCCGCCTGTCACCAGGTATGTCTTCATGTTCGCCCCTCCTTGTAATGCAGACTCTGTGTCTTATCAGTAACCCAGATACGATATGTTCAGATCGACCTTGCCGGAGATGCCGCCGATCGTTCCCTTGGAAGTGTACTGCCACATGTCATAGCGGGTCCGTCCATAGGTCGGTGCGGCCGCGTACTGTGCCAGCCAGATCTTATAGCCGGTCAGCGAAGGTGTATCGATCTTCTCCTCAAACCAGTTCTTGTTAGAATAAACGCCCGTGCGATAGCCGGAATTCGCCATCGTGGCACAGAACGCCTTGATCACGGCTGTCCGCTCGCCGCTGCTCAGATTGTCGGCCCTTCCGCCGCCGCTGCTCCGCTCCACATCCAGGAACACCGGGTACGTGAGCTTGTACCCACTGCAGAGCGATGCCGCCATCGAAGCCTCCTCAACGGCTTCCACATCATTGACCGCTGCCGAGAAAAAGTAGACGCCGACCTTTAATCCTGCGTTCAGTGCTCCCTTCATATTTGTGCGGAAGGTCGGATCTTCAACGAGTACACCGGATGAAGTTCCGCGGTAACCGCAGCGGATGATCGCATAGGTGACCCCCGAATTCTTCACGGCATTCCAGTCAATGCTGCCGTTCCACTTGGAGACATCGACGCCAAGTTCACCCGAGCCGCTGGACAGAACACCCTCGGAGGAGAATTTGTACTTGACTCCCAGGATGGTCTGTTCACCGGTGACGTAGTTGCCGTTCTTGTCATAATAATAGGTACGGCCGTCGATCGTCTGCCAGCCGTGATAGATGTATTTTTTCGCCGGCACTTTTTTATAAAAGGTTGCCGATGCGCTGTAGTCTCCCACGGTAGCCAGACGATATTCGTCACCGTTTTTGACATAAACCGGCTCACCGCTCTTCGTTTTAAGAGGTGCATTTTTATCGATACTGGCTCCGGTACTCGCTGCTGACGACGCTGTACTGGCATTCGAAGCCGCCGTACTTGCACTTGATGCGGCTGCACTGGCTGCCGTCGATGCGGCATTCCCGCTGACAGTAGCTCCTGTCGAACCGCTCGATGCCCCGGTAGCGCTGCTGGATGTTCCGGTGTTTGCCGACGGAGAACTCCCTGCCCCGGCATCCGAGGTAGCACCTGTAGACGCTTCCGAAGAGGCCTGTGAGGTCGCTCCTGTTCCGGCTGTACTGCCGGCCTCGGCGGCCTCGCTCGTACCGCTCTCCGCACTCAATGATGTACCGTCCGCGGCGGCCGTTGTCCCGCCGCCGGCCGCTTCCTCCGGCTGCGAGGAGCTTTCTGGCGCAGTATCCCCTGTCTGTGCCGATTCTCCCGCCGTAGGATCGGCAGGTTCAGAAAGCATTCTTCCGGTCCCTTTCCTTTTTCCTGTCTTCAGGGAAGCGGTTGTCTGCGGTACCGCCAGGTCCTCTGTCTTCACCTTTTCGTAGGTGACTGTCCCGTCGCCTGCGTCATATTCCTCACGGGAGGATTCGACCCATTCAACCGTGTCGACGTTGACGGATTCGACCGCCGCCGCTTCCTTGGGCTGTGTATCTTCTACGGCGACGTTGACTTCGGATTCCTTTTTGATCTCCTCCTTGACATCAACCTTTTTGTACTCAATGGTCTCTTTGACCTTGGCTGTCTGCGGCGCTGTGTGAACCGTATACTGCTGTGCATACTCCCCGCTCAATTCAGACATGGTGATGCTCCATACCCCTGCCGCGATCCCCTTGCGGTAGATGATGCCGTCCCTGTCATCATCCTGCCATGTTTCGGCTTTCCCGTCCGGTGCCTTTGCCGTTACTTCGAACGGGACATTGGCTATCAGCTTGCCTGTCTGCGCGTTGACGAATTTTATCTTCAGGTCGCTCTTGATCGTCGTGAGCGTCATGTTGATCTCAACGGCCTCGGCAAGCGTCTCCTCCGGCTCGACTTCCTCCTCTTCGACGACCTCTTCCTCCTCGGGCCCCTCCGCCTCCGCAAGACGCACCGCCGCTTCGTCCCGCATCGCGATCAGTCCGCTTTCTCCGATGATCCGGACGCCGGACAGATCGGCGCCGATCTCCTGGAACGATGCCATATCCGTATTTTTTTTCTGCATGCGGACAAAATAGATCCCGAGGGAGACGGCTGCGATGACCAGTACTGCGCTCATGCCGATGGCCATCCATTCCGCGGGGGTCAGTCTGCTGCGCTTCTTCTCCCCTTTGTCCGCCTTTTTTTTCGGCCGGCGCATCTGTCCCCGGCGGCGTCTGCGGGCCGTTCCTCTGTGCGGAGAAGTTCTTTTCGGACGATACCTTCTGTCCGCCTCCTCTACATCTTCGTCGTCCTCATCAGTCTCATTGTTCTCATCGTATTCGTCATAATCTTCGTCATACTTTTCGTCATCCTCATCGATGTCGTCGATATCGTCCCAGTCATCCCTTCCGTCATGACGGTCCTTTTCCCGATCGTCTTCCTCATCCCCGTAATCGTCTTCGTATGCGTCATATTCTTCAGGTACAGGCTCCCCTTCCTCAAGGTCGGAGATATCCGCCGGCAGTTTTTCAAAACTCTGCGTGAAATCCCGGACCTGCTCCTCGGTCAGAAGATCCTCTTCCTCACCGGAAGGCACAGGCTTTTCGGGTTCCTCTGTCAGTGTCTCCTCGGTCCCCGCACGATCGTAATCCTCCGCATCCGGGCTTTCGGCCAGATCCTCGATCACATCCTCCGGTTCGTCCTCTTCTTCCTCGTCATCGATGTCGTCGGCATCATCCCTGCTCAGAGATTCCTCTTCATCAAGCTCCAGCAGGTCTTCTACATCGAAATGCGCCGTATCATATGTACTTTTTGCACGGATCCTGTCCTTCCTGACAGGAATTCTCTTCTTCTTTTTCATCAAAATGCTGTCCTTGCAGGTTCGATTCTACTTCAACTTTTTTCTCCTGTATCATTGCATAATCTTTGTTATTTTATCATGCCCCCGGCCTGATTGCAACCTGTTGTTATGTAACTGCTGATATTTTATGATATCCGCGCATTTCGTCCCGGCAGCGGTCAAAATTGTGTTATAATACTTTCTGCCGGTGTGACGGGAGCAACTGATTTCGTGAAAGCGCTTCCGGATAAGACCTGCCGGCAGTTGGAGGATATCGTGAGGATCAATATTTACTACGGCGGACGTGGAATGATCGACGATCCGACCCTGCCCGTACTGACAGTCATCTCCAGCGTGCTCAAGGAACTCAATGTCACGGTGGAGCAGTTCAATCTGTACGAGGACCGCAACAACATCACATCACTTCCCAGTACCCTCAAGGAGGCGGACGGGATCATCCTGGCCGCCACCGTGGAATGGTACGGTGTCGGCGGGTATCTCATGCAGTTTCTGGATGCCTGCTGGCTCTACGGAGACAAGGAAAAGATCTCCGGCCTCTATATGGCGCCTGTGGTCATGTCCACAACCTACGGCGAGCGGGAGGGCAAGACCAATCTGGAGAGCGCCTGGGAAATCCTGGGCGGCATCGTATGCAGCGGGATCTGCGGTTATATCGCGGACACAGCCGCACTGGAGAGCAGCACGGAATACAAAAAGCTGATCGAAAAGAAAACAGAGAACATCTACCGAACGATCAGCCAGAAGATCTGCTGCCTCCCGGCCAGCAACCAGGCCGTCAAACAGAAGATCTCCATTCCAAGAAGCGCGGATCTGACACCGCAGGAATCCGAACAGCTGGCGCACTATGTCTCAGATGACAAATATGTCCAGACCCAGAAGGAAGATATCCGCGAGCTGACGGATCTGTTCCGCGGCATGATGGACAAGGAGCAGAAAAGCGATACACCGAATGAACTGCTTTCCAGATTCCAGGCAAAGTTCAAACCGGTTTCCGGTGCACGGGCTTCCTATCGGATCGTCGTGACCGACAGGCCGCAGATCAAACCGATCTATATCGAGGTGGAAGACGGGCGGTGTACCTGCGAGAACAATACGGAGACCCCCTGTGATGCGACTCTTTCTCTGTCGATGGAACGCCTTTCGGAGATCATGGACGGCCGCGTCACCTTCCAGCGCTCCTTTATGGAGGGCAATGTCAAGATGAAGGGCGACTTTACCCTTCTGCGCAATCTGGATCAGATCTTCCCGTTTAAGGAATAGGAGGCAGAAAGACCATGAAAAAAGATGACTGTATCTTTTGCAAGCTCGCCGGCGGGGACATTCCCACAAACAGCATCTATGAGGACGAACGGTTCCGCGTGATCCTGGACAACGGACCGGCGACCCGCGGTCATGCGCTGATCCTGCCCAAGGATCATTATCAGGATCTTCTGGAGCTGCCGGAGGATCTCGCATCGGGTGCGATCCGTCTCGCAAAAAGCATCGCTGCACGCATGAAAGAGCGGCTCCACTGCGACGGGGTCAATCTTGTCCAGAACAACGGGGCTGCCGCCGGACAGACGGTTCTGCACTTTCACCTGCACGTGATCCCCAGATATACGGATGACGGCCAGCATATCCTCTGGGATCCGACGCAGCCGTCGGGTGAGGAACTGGCGGATGTATGCCGGGAGCTCTCGTAACGTGAAAGAGATCTCCGCACACAGGATCACACAGGCGGTACAGGAGCTCTGTATCGAAGCCAACCTCTCCCTGTCCGATGATATGAAGGATGCTCTGCTGCAGGCACAGCAGACGGAATCCTCTCCCCTGGGTAGGTCGATCCTGGAAAAGCTCTGCCGGAATCTTGAGATCGCCGAAAACGAGCAGATCCCGATCTGTCAGGACACCGGCATGGCTGTTGTGTTCCTGCGGATCGGACAGGATGTGCATATCACCGACGGGGATCTCGGTGAAGCTGTCCATGAGGGCGTCCGCAGAGGATATGAACAGGGTTATCTGCGGAAATCCGTGGTCTCAGATCCCATCATCCGGAAAAATACCGGCGACAATACCCCCGCCGTCATTCATACGGAGATCGTCCCCGGCGATACCGTTCATATCACAGTGGCGCCCAAAGGGTTCGGCAGCGAGAACATGAGCCGCGTCTTCATGCTCAAGCCGGCGGACGGCGAGCAGGGGGTTCTGGATGCCATCGTCCGGGCCGTCAGAGAGGCCGGTCCCAATGCCTGTCCGCCGATGGTCGTCGGTGTAGGTGTCGGCGGCACCTTTGAAAAATGCGCACAGCTGGCCAAGGAAGCACTCCTGCTCCCCGTCAATGCGCACTCTGACCAGGAGCATATCCGCCGGATCGAGGAGCTCGCGCTCGAACAGATCCGCGCACTGAACATCGGTCCTGCCGGTCTCGGCGGCACGACGACGGCATTTGCCGTTCATATCAAAACCTACGCGACGCATATCGCGGGTCTTCCCGTCGCCGTCAACATCTGCTGCCATGTCAACCGGCACGCCTCCCGGGAGATTACCGCATGAATGAGAAGATGATACAGATCCCGTTCGCGTCACAGGAGGAAATCCTGGCGCTCCATGCCGGTGATGAGGTTCTGCTTTCCGGAACGCTGTATACCGCACGGGACGCGGCTCACAAAAGGATGTCGGAACTGCTGGCAAAGGGAGAACCCCTTCCTTTCCCCCTGGAAAACCAGACAATCTACTATCTGGGACCCTCGCCCGCAAGACCTGGGCAGGTGATCGGCTCAGCCGGGCCTACGACCGCCACCCGTATGGATCGCTATACACCGCAGCTGCTCGATCTGGGGCTGAAGGGAATGATCGGAAAAGGCAGACGCTCCGAGGATGTTGTGAACGCCATGATCCGTAACGGTGCCGTGTACTTTGCCGCCATCGGCGGTGCCGGTGCTCTGCTCTCCAAGGCCATCACGCAGTCTGAGGTCATCGCCTGGGAAGATCTCGGAACCGAGGCCGTCAGAAAACTGACGATAAAAAACTTCCCCGCCATCGTTGTGATCGATGCGGCGGGGAAGAGTCTGTATACGTAAGTTCTTCGTCTGAATTCTCAGGCAGAGATCAGCTGAGTGAAAAGTTTGTAAGCGGGATCGCGCGATTGACATCGTCATCCGTGGTCGTGGCACTCTGTGCATTTGCATTCTGCATGGCCAGCAGGATCTGCGTACGGTTCTCCACGTCAAGACGCTCATTTGCCCTGTCGGAAAACGCCCTTTCGATCTCTTCTCCCTGTCTCTCCGAGCGCTCCAGCTCTGCGGCGTTCTTCGTGTTATCCAGCGAAAAGTCGGTCAGCTGCTCCTTGCGTGCCTCCTCCTTGACTTCGCGGGTTTCCATCTCCTTGTCATAATCAAACTTGGAGATATCTCCCTGCAGATACATCCGCTCCAGCTCCGCATCCGAGTATCCGGTGAAGGAGCTGATCTGTCCCCTTGCCTCATTGGTCGCCTTGTCCTCGGCGAGCACGGCGTTAGGCTCTTCGGAAAGCGCCTCTTCCCGTCTTTCGGCTGCTTCCTCCTGTGCGGCTTCCATCATCGCCTCGCGGATCTCGGCGCTCCGCTCGAGCTCCTGGGCAAGCAGCTCCTGCCGGGTCTTATCGCGGTCTTTATCCTGGACCTCCTTATTCGCGGGATCCTCGATCATACGGCCGTCTTTTTCTTCCTCATTGAGTTCACGTACCGCCTCATCACTGGCCTGCAGCGTATCGCCGTCCTTGGAGACCGCGATCACATGGTCGAGCTTTTTGGTGCTGTCCTCCGCGGTGCGCTGTTCGACAGCAGGCTTCTCCGCGGCCGGCTTTTCCTGTCCGGCTCTCTGTGCCCGGACCGGCTGCGCAAGCTCCTGAATATTCGGGCGGTTCTGCAGTGCGGCGTTCGCGCCAAGGATCGGATTTGTATTTGCCATAGGGAACACCCCCTTCCTGATAAGGCCAATAATCCACCCTTATCGTAGCACGGCTGAGGAAAGGGCGCAAGGGGGTATTTGATCTCCGGTACAGCCGTTATCGCAGTTCAAACACAAATCTGCCGATACCGATCTCATCACCGGAGCGGATGGAAACGGTCTCATTGGGGGCCAGACGTCTTCCGTTCAGGAAGGTTCCGTTGGTCGAATTCAGATCCTTCATCTGCGTCGCTTTCCCTGTGCCGTCACCGAAAAAACGCGTATGCATCCTGCTGACGGAAGGATCACGGATCACATAATCCGCACAGCCCGAAAGCTTTCCGACCGTAAGCGGAAGCTGGGCCAGAGAGATGTTGATCGTCTTTTCCCCTCCCCGCCCGTAGAGCCTGCTGCATCTTTCGTCCTCCAGATCCGTGAGGACCGTGGTCTCCTCGGAAGCCTCTTCGTCATCCGCACTCTGCTGCCTGAAGGAGATCTGCTGCCTCCTCTCAGATCCGGGGATTCCGACCTGTTCCGCTTCCTCGATGCCAGCGCTCATCCAGCCGTTTCCGGATTCAGACGGTTCTCTTTCGGTATCTTCCTTTTTCTTTTCACCTCTGCCTCTGAACCACAGGATCAGCGACAGTGCCGTCATCGCGATACTTACTCCCGCGGTCGCGAGTGAAAGATAATTCTCCTGCGCATTCAGATAAAAACGCTGCCGGATCACCAGATTGCCGATCAGAACCAGCATGAACAGAACAGCCCATACAAGACCCGCGATCCCTTTTTTCTCCCGCTTTTCCTCATCATCTTCTCCCCATCCGTCAAACGGCTTATCCTCCCCGTTCCCTGAAGGCATGCTGTACGGAACGGGACTCCCGGTATTACGGATGCAGCCCCCTCTGTCCGTCGGGAGTTCGCCTGTCGGCACAGTTCCCATATTTTCCATGACGCCGGATCTGTCTTCCCCTGCCGGATCCGTATCCTGCTCATCGTCTTCCTCCAGCGCAGCCCGCACCATGTCCGTGACCCTCATTCCATGCTCCGACGCCAGAGCACACAGCGTATAGACAACCCGCGCCGCTTTTTCATCCTCCGGATCGACATACGAAAGCAGCGCTTCCGAAAAAGCGCAGAAGCCGCTGACAGAAGTCACATCTTCCTCGGAGGACGGACAGTACACAAAGAGAAACTCCTCCGTACGCATATCTGCATAGACACAGTCCGCGGAAAAAAGGATGTGATCCATGTCCAGCAGGTAATCCTCAAGCGTGTCCGCCAGCTGCAGAATACCTCGCAAAAGCCGTCGAACCTCTCCGATATGCAGTCCCTTGTCCGCATACCGATTCCTCATCGGCTGCTTTGAATCGATCTCATAATACAGATAGCTTTCGCCGTTGATATTTCGCAGACTGCACCGCAGAAGGCCCGCGGGATGATTCTCCGACACCATGCGGAGCCGGTAGTCTTCCCCGCAGGTAATCCCGCAGAGCACCATGTAGTTATGTCTCACATCTCTGTCAAAACGCATTTCCATCCGCTGATCCTCCCATCACTTCTGCTTTACGCTCTCGTAGATGCCCTTGGCCACATCCGCCATCCGGTCGATCCTGCGGATCCTTCCTGCGGGGTCAATGATCTCCGCGCGGGCCGCTGTCATATAGGTCCACGAACCGCGCGGCATCAGCGAAGATCCGCTCATGGTGCGGTGTGTCCCTTCGCTCTCGGATTCCACGCGCACCTGATCTCCGTCAACAGCCGCCTCTGCCCGGGGACGATAATTTCCCAGATACTTTTCACCGAACTGTGCCTCCGCGATCTCCTGTACATAGGAGGCCCGATCCGTCCCCAGCTCCTCCTCATTCACGATCGACGCCCGGAAAGCCAGCAGATAGGTATCCTGCGAAAGAAGACACCGCCCGTACAGAAAGAACGCAAAATGGATCAGCAGCACCATAATGAACAGGACGATCGGAAACACAAGCGACATCTCCACCGTAAAATACGCCTTCTTAAACTTTCCGGCGGCAGAGGGTCCGCACCCGTACTTTTTACCCGGAATAAACAAAATGTATCACCCCCATTGCAGCAGTCAGAAACGGCACGAACGGCAGTCTGCTGCTCCTGTGAACACGCCTTAATACCAGCAAAACAACACAGACAAGCGCTGTCAGAAGAAACGCCACGCAGATCCCGGCAGACAGACGCATCCACCCATATACCGGCCCCAGGAGGAGGACCAGCAGGCCGTCGCCATACCCGATCCCTTCACGTGATAGAAACGCCGCTGCCAGCAGCAGAATTCCCGGAATAATCGAAAGCGCGGCACTCTGCAGCTCGTCCGTCATCGTAAGCAGGACGGAGAGTGTGCCTGTGACCGCCGCAGCGGCAAATACCATGACCGGGATCTCTCTTTTCCGTATGTCCTGAACAGACGCCAGAAACAGAACGCCGAATCCCAGAAGCTCCGTCATCATCTCTCTGTCCATCATCCTCCTCCGCAGACCGAGCAGGGCGGTCTGCCGCCCACTTCCGACAGGTGGATATAATAGATTGTCCGTTTCAGCCCCGGACAATTCACCGTACTGTGGATCCGGTCACCTCCTTCGGAAATGTAGACCATTCCCCGGGCATTGGTATATCCTCCGCAGATCTCACAGGAAGTGTAGGATTCCCCGCTGCTGTTGGACGCCCCGTGTGCCTCAGCCGGTGTCACGGATCTTACGGCATGCTTCAGATGCCGGCAGTTCAGATTGCGGTGATAGACGGTCCCGGTCTCCGTGATGTAAACGATCGGATCATCTTTTGTTTCAGGCGATCCCGTGGCGCCTCCCGGTTCATATCCGGTCCAGGCATGTCCGAAATACCGGGCCTGCGTAGGATATGGAAAAAAGCCGATGATCCCGGGAAAGAACGGTTTCACATCATACGATGCCACCAGATCGATCTCATCCGCCCGGACCATGATCTGGGACTGCAGCAGACTGATCCCACCGGAGCCGCCGCGGATACAGCTGTGTTCCAGATACTCCTCTCCGAGATATTTCCTGATCTGATCCTCCGCATAAGCTACGGAATAGATCGCGGTACCCACGTCAGCCAGCACACTCCCCGATTCTTCCCCGGCTGTCGTCCCTGTCAGATAATCGACCACATCATCCGCGTACTTCATATCGAATGCGTGAAAGGCTATATGATTCCCGGTCTGATGGAGTGCCGCAGTCATGTCACACTGCATCCTGAGGATATTGAATGCTGTCAGGATATTGACAAAAAAGAACAGATACAGCGGCAGTGCGATCGATGCCTCCACCGTTACCGATCCTGAAAATCCGGCCGCACAGGGGGATGCCCTTCCCGGCCTGGTCCGTCTGACTGCCCGGAGCGGCATTATTCTGTGTTCGATCCATTGCACGAAAGACATCCCCTTCTGTGTCCGTTTCCGCGTCGGTTTATTTCTCATAGCCGTATGTCCGCACCATATCCACAGAGACTCCCATCCTGCTGTTTACCGTCAGCTGCGCTTCAAATACATCCAGACACCAGTCCAGCCTGAAATGACCGTTTCCGGGTGTCTGCCGGATATCCATCTCCATCAGATCCGCCATCCGCATCGTCTTTTTCTCCGTATCCCCCAAAAGGAGAAGCATCCGCAGATAATCCTCGTAGGTCAGCCCCGAACCCCCGTCTTCCCCCAGATGCTCACGAAAGAACGGCAGGTGCTCCAGGGAAAGCCGCCAGGTCTCCCTTGTCTTGATAAGCGGTACCCTGCCGCCGGAGTAGAGGATCCGCATATCGGAGATGCTTTCGGCAAAAGACCACGCAAAAAGCACGCTCCACTTCAGCGGTTCATACAGGCCGGGTGACATCAGAAGCGCCGCCGTTGCCGCGGCAAGGACTTCCACAGCTGTCACTTTGGCAGAATCATTGATCAGATAAGCAAAATTGGAGGCTTCCCGCCAGAACAGGAGGATCCTGGCGCAATGCTCGAGATTGTCAAAGTCGTTTTCTTTGCCGCCGATCAGGTATTCCAGCTGATATTTCAGCACCGTTTCCTCCCGGGGTCTTGTGAAACAGCCGGTCTTTTCGACCATATACTGATTGATCAGCAGGACATCCGTCACGCTTAACGCTTCGCTCTCATCCAGACCGGTTCCCCGATTGTTATCCCGATGAGACGCAAACGGTGACAGATCCACTGCTTTCGTCGATACCGCAGACGGATCCGGGACTGCCAGACTAACAACACCGATCCCCTTTTGGGACTCCACCGCATCCGCGGGATTGTCCGCCGATGGCTGATACTCCTCTCCGTTCTCGTCGATCTGCGTCGGGATCTCAACATTGCCCAGTCTTTCCCGGTTCTCTGCAGCCTCCGCTTCCACGTCGTGGGTATCATATCCATTATTGGAAAGGATCACCAGATTGGCACTCGCCTCCGCGAGTTCATCCATGATCGGCTCCCCCTTCATGTACTCCAGGATCTGGCGTCTCAAGACAGCCCCTTCTCCATCTGTGGCAAAAGAATATGCGGGAATAGAAGCATTCGCACATTCCGCCGCGATCATGGTTCTTGCTCCGGTTACTTTGCCATACAGTGACTGATCAAGATTTCCGTTCATGAAGTATTTAAGATGCTCTTCGACATTGGCGATCGAAGGCGTTTCCGACTGGTAGGAACAGTCCACCAGAAGCAGGTCATACCGCTCAAACAGTTCGCGGTTGTATTCTGCCAGAACCGAATTCATGGAAATGTCTGTCGCACACTCTGTTTTCATCCGTATGGCACCGACCCGCGCACCATATAAAAGTGCCAGGATCAGTGACAGCATTATGGAGATCGTCAGTGACAAAAAAACCGTCAGATACCCTTTTTTCATGTTTTACCCCGTAACCGCGTCTTTTTCCTCGTTGATCGTCTGGAAAACATCTTCCACGATCCCGCTGATCTGTTCTTTGAAGACAATGACCAGACCGATCAGGACCACGATGATCAGGATGATCTCCACGGTTCCCATACCATCTTCATTTCTGAGAAAGCCGCGCGCACGATCCAGCACTCTCTTCGTAAGCATCAATAACGGATTCATCTTTTCTCCTCCTTTCCTGAAGATTTGTTATCTCACCCGCCGCCCCCTGGGCTGATAAGGCAGCGGCAATAACCGTCAGAACGTCTGATACGCCGGGATCATGATGATGACCATGACGATGACCAGCATCAGCATCATCGGCAGAAGCAGCTTTGTCCCCGCTTCCTCCCCCCGCTTGCGGGCTCTGCTCATACGATCGTTAAGCGCCTTTCTGGATTCCTCCCGAAGAAGGACCAGCAGGCCACTGCTTCCTTTGCGCAGATTCTGTGTCAGAAGCGTACATAATCTGGTATACGGCTGTGACCGGCATCGAAGCGCAAAGTGCTCATAAGCCGTCTGTTCGGAGATCCCGCTCTCCAGTTCATTGACAACGCGGCAGATCTCCTCATACAGAAAGCTGAAACGGCCATCTTTCTTTTTCTGCGCGATATAATCCTGCGCAAATTTGTAAAAAACTCCCCTCACCGTCATCCCCGCTCCCAGATAAAGCACCAGACGGGACACCAGTTGCGGATACGCATCACATAACGCTTCATCGCGCTCTCTGGCCTTCTTTTCCAGATCCTTGTCCTTCATGATAAAGACCGCTGCGGCCGTAATGAGGATCAGAAGGAACAGGATCGGCGCATCATCCCGGATCTTCCCCTTCCATGTATACGGTTCCTCATCGATCTGTGAAGGCAGAGCCAGATACGTCTCCGTTACCGAAGCCTGATCCGCCTGCCCAAGAGCTTCCCTGATCCGCTGCCTCTTCTCTTCTTCCGGCGTAAGCAGCTCCGGCAGGATACAGATCGGAATCTCTTCATCCCACTCGTCATCCAGATAGGTGAGCTGCGCCGTCAGCGTGACTACAGCCCCCTCTTCGGGAATGTTCTCCTTCTGCAGCTTTCCGCCGGAATGGATCAGCGAATAATTGCTGACATTCCAGGATACGGAAAACGGATACCCGGGGAGACGCTTTACCAGATCCAGGTCACTGCGTACCTCGTCCAGAGAAGTATTTCCGTTCAGGATCAGCAACGGCAGCTGTTTCACCGCCTCCCTGGCAAGCGCATCCGCTTCTTCACGCGTATACTGTCTGTCCGTGATCTCCACACGGATCTCACTCTCCTCCTCCGAACCTGTCTCCGACATGACGAGTGTCTCCTGCCTGGTTCCGTTGCCGTAATCTCCCCTGGCGATATGCCCCTGCTCGTCCACCAGCTGTCTGCTGCGTGCCGAAAAGGAGATCATCGCCGCAAGGATGCTTCCGGCAAACACGATGAGCAGTGTCATGCCGATTTTGTCCGCATAGTACAGTATCCCGGATTCGCCGGCATTCCTGCGGGGATCGATCAGCCCCAGATACATGCGGATCTGCGCATCACGCCGCTTATTCAGAAACCGCGACAGCTTTTTGTACAGAAAAGCCCCCCCGCGCGTAAACCATCCGCGGATCCCGTCGGTCATATCACCGCCGTCCGGGAGTTTTTCTCCGCGGGAAAGTATGAGCAGGATCAGAATTCCCAGAGCGGGGAGCAGATACAAGAGAGAGATCGCTTTTTCCGGCATTTTTACACCTCCACCGCGATGATCCTTTCCGACAGAAGATATGCCGCGATATATACGGCCAGACATACGCTCATCACCACGATTCCCGTCAGGTTGTGGTACAGGGGATCAAAGAATCCGGGAGACGTGATGCCTACGTAGAAAATGATGAAAAAGGGCACCACATCCATGATCCTGGCCTCCATCTTCTTGGCAGAGATCAGAACATCGATCTCGTTTTCTACAGTCAGGCGTTCACCGATCTCTTCCGCCGTATCCGCCATGATCCTTGTCATATTCCCGCCGCTGCGCTTGGCCGCGGCAAATACAAGGGCAAATTCCAGAATATCCGTATTGCCCGACCGCTCTCCCATATCCAGCAGCAGCTTCTCCAGTGTGACATTGTTTGCCAGTCCCTTTCCAATCCGCGACAGTTCTTTGACGATCCGGCTGTTTTTGCCGTACAGCAGCGTCATATCCCCATAGGCCTCGCGAAATGCGTTTTCCACGGAATACCCCGCTTTCTGATTCGTCGATACGGAAAGGATCGCGTCCCGGAACTGGATACCGAGCTCCCTGGCATGCTTTCTACGCCTTTCCTTCTTTTCCCGCGCAAAAAACGGGAAAAAGAGCGGTGAGAGAAACAGGACCGCGATCGGTGATCTGTAAAAGAACCAGGCAAGCAGGACCAGGATCCCTGCCCCCTTCACGAAAATCGGCCAGTCGGCCGGTTCAGGACGGCAGCCGGACACCAGCCGCTTTAAGCTTTCCGTCATTTTTCAGTTCCTCCTCTCTTCTGAACTCTCCGAGGACATGGCCCTGTGCATCCGTCCCCGTCTCCGTAAACCGAAACAGCGTCCGTGTCTCGATCCTGGCTGTCACGGGATCAACCTCCCCCGTAATCTCCGCGATCTCCAGGAGTTTTCTCGTACGGTCTCTGAGACGCCCCAGATGAACGATGATATCGATCCCGCTCGCGAGCTGCCCGCGAATGGCGGGGAGCGGGAGTTCCATTCCCATCAGGATCATGGTCTCGAGACGCGAGAGCATGTCGCGCGAGCTGTTCGCATGACCGGTTGACATGGAGCCGTCGTGTCCTGTATTCATCGCCTGGATCATATCGATCGCCTCACTCCCGCGGACCTCGCCGACAATGATGCGATCGGGCCGCATACGGAGAGAAGATTTGATCAGATCACGGATCGTGATCTCCTTGCATCCTTCCACATTAGCGTTCCGCGCCTCCATCCGGACGATGTTCGGAACATGAAGGATCTGCAGCTCCGCGTTGTCCTCTATGGTGATCACGCGCGCGTCGGACGGAATGCTGTCGGACAGGGCATTCAGAAAGGTCGTCTTCCCTGACCCTGTCCCACCGGAGATAAAGATGTTATATCCGGATCGCACCAGAGCCCCCAGATAATCCGCAGCATAACGGGGCAATGATCCCAGTGCGATGAGCTTATCCATCGTGATCGGATGTTCCGGAAACCGGCGGATCGTAATGATCGGTCCGTTCAATGCGACAGGATCCAGCACGATATTGACACGCGAACCGTTTTCCAGACGGGCATCAACGATGGGCGATGCCTCGTTAACGACGCGATTGCAGCCGGCAACGATCTGCTGGATGACATCGCCGAGTTTTTCCCGGGATTCGAATCTCATGTCATACCGCATGAGCCTGCCTGCACGCTCGATAAAAATGTTGTCCGTGCCGTTGATCATGATCTCCGTCACGCTCGGATCATCTACAAGCTCCTGCAGTACATCCAGCCGCCGGATCGAGGAAAAGATGTCTGTCCTGAGTCTTTTGCGCTCCGCCAGAGAGATCTCCTGCTCCCTCGCCTCCTGCGAGATCAGACGGTCGATCCGCTCATACATCTCCTCATCGGAGACCTCGCGGGAAAAGTCCAGCTGCGAGACAAGACTGTCCCGCATCTTCCGCCGCAGCTCTTCACGTATCCGCATGCTCCTCCTCTCCGCCGATCCGCGTCATGAACCTTCTCATATGATCCGCAAGTTCACCTCTGTGACAAAGCGACGGATCCGCAGGCAGTCTGCGAAACACCGGCAGTTCCAGTTCCGTCGTCCTGTCCTTGATATCCTCATGACCTGTTCTCTTGAGCATCCTGTCATAGCGTCTGAGCTCCTCCGCGGAGGCCGGGTCGGTGCGCACAATGGTCACGATCCGGTCAAATTCCCGGAAAAGATCAAAAAGTCCGCGGATACAGATACTCAGGTCCGAAACGATCACTTCGTAATCTGTCTGCGTGATGAGCATCTCCAGGAAAGCTCTCCATTTTTCGGGTTCCGGTTCCGAGATGGATTCATAAAGCGCCGCAGACGGCACGACATAGAGCGGGCCGCACCGGAGCGTGCACTTTTCCGCGTGCAGGGCAAATTTCCCGGGATCACAGTCAAAATAGTAGAACAGCTCCGCGAGATCCCCCGTTTCCTCCCCCGCGTATCCGTCCCAGTCGATCCCGGGAAACGGATCAAAGGTCAGATACAGCGTCTTCCTCTGTTCGGCATAGAGCCTGGCCAGCGTCAGGGCGGCCGTGCTCTGCAGACACCTTCCCAGCGGGGAAAAGAATCCTATCCTCAGTGCCTTTTTGCTGTCCGGAGCGCCCGCCTCACCGGGGATCACACCAAAATCCAGGCATAGTGCCCGAACCTCCCGGATCAGCGCATCCATCGGCCGATATTTCTGAACCCGCCGGATCACCTGTTTTTCGGACAGATCCCCGGTCACCTGTTCCGGGATCGCCGCCGCTGTCTCCCTGCCCTCCGTCAGGATGATCACTCCGGGAAAACCCTTCAGTTCCGCGCCGGCTGCTGCCGTCTCCGTGATCAGGAGCACTGCCGTCTCCCTGCGCTCTGTATATTCCGAGAGAACCGACGATTCGGTAAAATCATGAACCGTTACCGGAAATCCCAGCCGGTATCGAAGACAGCCGTCCAGCTGTCTGCAGAAATCGGGGTCTTCATCCACGATGACGATCTGTGCTTTTTTCATAGTTTTCCTCCGTAGATAAACAGGATACTGACGAACACCGGCAGGGCAAAACGGATCGTCTGATGCAGGCTTCTTGTCTGCAGGATACGGATGATCGAGATCACACCCGCAACGAGAAAGGAACAGAAGATACATAAGAATACGTCTTCGAAGGAAAGGCAGGTGGAGACCGCCGCAAACAGCTTTACATCTCCCGCTCCGATCCCCCCGAACAGATAGACCGGGAACAGGATCACAAAGGCAAGGAACGCGGAGATGAGCGCCTCCCGGAGTCCCACGGGTCCGCACCTAATAAAGGAGAGCAGGATCCCGGCAATCCCGCCGGGGAGCAGCCAGCGATTATAGATCTTGTGACTCCGCTGGTCGGTGAATACCGCACCGGCAAGGAGCAGAAAAAGAACCAGATGTGTCATGAACGCATGATAGTCCGCAGGGAAATGATCTGACAAGGTGTTTTTGTCAGTTTCGTCATTTTGTACAAAATGGCACCGCGATTTTTGTGCAAAAAAACACCCGGCATCTCTGCCGGGTGTCATTTTGCACAAAAAAGAATGATTAAGCTTTGAATCCTCTGTTGCCGTCCGGATTGGCGATCGCCTCATTGAGACCGCTCTGGCCGTATGTCATGCCTGCCACAACGGACTGTGTGTTCTCCATCTCCGGCGCCGAATCATCCATCTTTTCCAGCTGGAGGTAAGTCTCGTGAAGTCCGTTGATCACGATCCCCGCGTTGTCAAAATGCTGCGGATCGTGATCCGTCACGGCGCGGATCAGTTCCTGCTTCGCATAGAGGTAAAGCTGCAGAAGATTGTTGGAGATCTCCACCTTCATATCCAGCCCATGGATCAGCTGATCCACACACGCCTGCGCGTGCTGGATCTGACGATCCGCCTCTGCTCCGTCAGACGCCGAGATTGCTGCTGCCGCATCCTTCATATAATCCGCCGTCATCTCGTACAGGATCGTGACCAGCTGCGTCTTGTTCGCCTGGGTGATGCGCCTTGTGTAAGCCTGCTTCTGTTCCTCTGTCATGTGGATTTACCTCCTCGTAGGTTTATTCTACTACATTCTCCTTACTGCAGCAACTGAAGCAGATCCGACGGACGCTGATTGGCCTGCGCCAGCATGGAGATACCGGCCTGCGTCAGTACCTGCGTGGTGGAGTATTCCGTCATCTCCTCGGCCATATCTACATCCATGATCCGGGAATATGCCGATGTCAGGTTTTCCTCGTTGACATCCAGGCTGGACACGGTGTGTTCCATCCGGTTCTGATAAGCGCCCAGGCTGCTGCGGAGACGCGAGACAAAATCGAGGGCTCCCTTGACATCGTCGATCGCTTCTCTTGCCCACTCCGCCGTGGAGCAGTCCGTAAAACGGATCCCCAGATTGGTCAGGTTGACGGCCGGTATCTTGACATCCAGCGTCTGTCCCTCGTTGGGCCCGATCTGCACGGTCAGCGCGCCGATATCCGTCAGTTCGACTTCGATATCATCGCCGGCATTGAGATCTTTATCGATCTGCAGCGTGATCGATCTTCCGGCGCTGTCGCTGATCGTCACCTGGTCGCCTTTGACCTCTACCGTCACATTGCCGTCCGCGCCGTCAATGACTGCCTCCGCCGGTGATTTCGAATAGTCCATGATCTTGATATCGGTCGCGGGACTGACGGTATCCGGGTCGATCATCTTGGCTTTATCATCATAGGCGGTGTTTCTGACCGCCACCTCGGGATCATTGTTCAGCTTGAGCTTCAATCCTTCAACCGTAAACTTCCCTCTCGGCATTTCCTCGGTAAAGGTCGCGACCTTGATCGCCGGATCAGTCGCACCTGTGCTCTTCATGACGGCATATCCTCTCTGGTCAAAGGTGCCGTCCAGCAGGTTCTGCCCGTTGAACTGCGTCGTATCCGAAATTCTCTGGATCTCGGACTTGAGGTGGCTGATCTCCTCCTGGATGTATTCGCGGTCCACGGACTGCAGGGTATCGGTGGCGGCACGTGTTGCCAGCTCGTTCATCCTCTGCAGCATATCGTGCACTTCACTGAGCACGCCGTCCGCCGTCTTGATGATATTGATGCCGTCGTTGGCACTGTCGTTGGCCTTCTGCATGCTCTTGATCTGCGCGTTCATACGGCGCGCCATGGCAAGACCCGACGGATTGTCCTTGGCCCCGACGATCTTCAGGCCGCTGGAAAGCCGTCCCAGAGAATCGTTGACCTTTTTGTCATTGTTAGACAGCGCATTCTGCGCGATGATCGCCGATACATTGTAGTTTACTCTCATGGTTGTTTCCTCCTTTTAAACCACTCTGACGAAGGCTTCCGCCAGCCGGAACATCTCTTCTTTTTCCATGGTATCCGAACCGTCCGCCGTGATCTCCTTCCCCTCTATCGCACGGTAGACCACACGGATCGCCTGCTCATCCACCTGTACGCCGCTGATCCGCCCCGCGGCCTCGGCATAGGAAGAACGCACTCTGTCAAGATATGCTTCTTCATCGGCGTTCTGCGCCTCACTCGTGTTAAGGATCATATGGAACGTCTCCCCGCGCCTGCCGAGAGAAAGTGTCAGCTTTCCGTGTTCCGCCGTCTGCAGGCTTGCCGTCATGGAGCTTCCGGATTCCCCCTCCTCACGGAGCGTCACATGGAGGTTGACCTGTTCACCGTTTACCTCCACCGGGATATCGTAACTCCCCCGGTCGGCCATCCGTGTCGCGACGGTGAGCTGCCGCTTCATCAGGAGCATCGTCTGCAGATCGAGGACGGTTTCGGTGTCCTCCATCATCTGATCCAGTTCCTCGGTCATCTCCTGTACTTCATCCCGGTAGATCTCTTCGAACCGCTCGCCCTCTCCCAGCGCGTCGCTGATCGTCGATAGCGCTTCTTTGATCTGTGTTTCTCCCGCACCGCGCGCATTCAACTTCGCCAGCGCGTCCCAGACATTGTCTGTCCGCCGTCTGCCGGCCTGCAGATGCCGCATTGCCTCAACCAGGTTCGGCGTCACCGGAAGATTTCCCTGCTTCAGCTCTGCTGCAGCCTGCTCTGCCTCCTCACCCGAAAGCGTCTCGCGCAGATGCGCCGCCTGCTCATCCGCGTACGCGCGGGCTGTCCCCGGCACTGCCGACGTTCTGCTCTCAGGACCGCCGGTCTCCTCGAGGATCTCCGCGAGCACCGGAAGCGTTGTGCTCTCGTCCACAGCATTCTCGTGCATCCTGTCCGCGTCGAGATGATCATAGATGCTGTCCGCTTTCGCGCTGTAGTAATGAAACGCCGATTCGATCTGCGCCGAAATGGACGGTGTCCGGTATCCGCCTTCCAGACCGCCGAACTGATCATCCACACGGGTATCGATCCCGCGCGCGGATACTCTGGCAGTCCTCACGGCAGTGAGCAGATTTCCGATCGTCATCTCGCCGCCCTCTTCCAGAACCGTCCCGATGGCTGCGTGATCCGTCTTTTTCAGGGTATTGAACAGACGATAGATCCCGATATAGGATTCCCGTTCTTCCGGAGAGATATCTCCGTTCTTTTCAAGCTGATACAGGAATCTCGCGTATTTCTCCGCGGGAGCGTCCCCTTCTTCGCCGCGTCTGTCCAGCTCCTGACGCAGTTCGTCCAGGGTCAGCTTCAGAGGATTTTCCCCGTCGCGGATCAGAGAAAGGACCGCGCCCGGCTTTAAGCGCTGCAGCACATCCCGCAGCTTGGCATCCTGCTCGCGCACCTCCTCAACGGCTGCGCGTGTGATCTCCATCCGGTTATACCCGAGGATCCGGACCGCGCGTTCGTTGTCCTGCGTCTCCTCCAGGCCCATCTCCTTAAGGATGTCGTCCACATTTCGGAACGCCTTTTGGATGCTGTCCCCGAGATCCCTGCGGACCTCTGTCCCGACAGCCTCATAGGTTGTCTGCGCCTGCGCGTACTTTGCCGCGCTGCCCGCCGCCTTTTCCGCGATCTCCTGCAGACTCCCTTTCTCCAGTACGGAAAGCCCCTCGCCGATGAACGCCGCCGGTGCTGTCCGGATCTGCTGCGTCTGCAGCAGGGTTTCTTCAAAGGCCGTATATTTTTCCGACGCTGCGGATACCGTCACGCCGCTGTCATCCGCATCCGCAAAGAGACGCTGCGCGATCTCCTCGCGCGCCGCCTTTAACTCCTCGATCAGTTTTTCCATCGGAAGCGTATCGATCTGCACCCCTTTGTCGAGCAGCTGCCGGTTGGCTTCCGTCGAAAGATAGAGGCGTGCTTCCTCCAGGTCCTGCCGCTGCATCAGCAGAACGGCTTTCCTGTTCAGGCTGACCGGATCTGCCAGATTTCCGTCCATCGCCGGCCTGCCGTCTGCCAGCGCGGAGGCTGCCGCGTCCGCCGCCGTACGGATATCCACGGGAAAGGTGATGCTCTCGATCTCTCTGACGCGTCGGATCGCCTCACCGGTCAGCGGCAGATCGTTGGCCACGATCCAGCGTGCCTCCTCACCGGCTTCTTCGCGCGTAAATCCTGCCTTTTCCACGACAGCGTCGATCTGCTCGCTCAGTTTTTCCAGATCCGAATGATCGGCTTTCTGCGCGAGGTACCCGCCTTCCTGCATATAGTATCCGCCCTGGGAGACGTTTTCTCCGTTGGTGGCGCTGTTGGCCAGACAAATATTTCGGATCGTGGGATCGAGTTCGTTTTCGACGAGATATTTGACCGCGGAACCGGCGGGCTCTTCCAACTCCTGCGCCATGCGAACCGCATCAGCCGCCTCCTTAAGGGTCTCCTCCTGTACCGGAAGATCATTTTCGGAAAAGCTCTCCGCGAGCGCTCCCGCATATGCCCGGGAACCTGTGATCTGCGCGAGCTTGTCAAGATCCATGGTGTCCGTATAGCCGGCCACTTCCTTGCCGCTCTTGATCACCGCCGTCTTGATCCGGTCGAGGATCGTCACGGTTTCTTCCGCGGTACCGTCGCCGGGCTGATAACCGTCCTCCATTGCGCGGGCGTAATCCTCTCCGGAAAGAGTGTGAGAGAGCAGTACCATCGCGTTGATGTCATCCGGGATCTCCTGCACGACGGCGGGATCCTGCGCACTGCGATGACGGCCGGCATAGGCACCGGTTCCGACCGTGCTGGACGTAAGATCCACGGAAAGCACATCCTGAACGCGCCCCGTCCCGGCACCTGCACCTTTCGCAAGCGCAAAAGAAGACAGAGGCGATATCTGCTGTGTACGCCCTGCCTGTGCATTCTGTATCTGCTGTCCGCTGCGGATGCCGTTTTGAAGATCGTCAATGTTCAAATTCATCTATCCAGTCTCCGTCCGGTCTGACCTCGAATCCTTTCGCCGCAGCCGGGATCAAGAAAAAAGTGTGACGGCATCCGTGCCGGTCACACTTTATTTCGGCTGAATTCTTTAAAACCTTAAGCCACTTTTCCATGCATCGGTCGAAGAGCCGAAGATATATTCCGTGATCACGATCCCTTGGGCGCCTTTTTTGCCGTTGTTTTCTTAGCAGCCGGCTTTTTTGCGGCCGATTTTTTAGCCGCCGTTTTCTTAACCGTCGTTTTCCCGGCTGCCGATTTCTTAACGGCAGGCTTCTTTTCGTCGTCAAACAGAAAGACTTCAGCGGCATAGGGCGGCAGATCCATTGTCAGGCTGTAGTCCAGATAATCGCAGTTTTCCTGGACCGCACGGATCCTGTCGGGAATCCCGGTCCCGAAACCGCCGTAGCGCGTCTCAGCGCTGTCCAGGATATGCCTGTAGTCACCGGGAGCGGGAACACCTGTCTTGTAGTTCTTCCATTCCATCGGCGTAAAGTTGAGAACGAACAGGACGTTGTTCTTACCCGTGCCGTCCTTGCGGTAAAAGCTGTAGACACTCCGATCCTTGTCATCGGCGTTGATCCAGGTGAAGCCCTCGAAACCGCCGTCATGGAGATACATCGCGGGATATTTGCGGTAAATCTCCAGAAGCGCTCTCATATACTCCTTCATGCCGCGGTTCAGATCTGTATCCAGCAGATACCAGTCAAGCTCTCTTTCCTCGCTCCACTCGCGTTCCTGACCGAAGTCCTGTCCCATAAAAAGGAGCTTTTTGCCGGCATGACCGAACATGAAGGTATAGCCGACGCGCAGATTGGCGTACTTATCCACCTGATAGCCGGGCATCTTTTCCACCATAGAGCACTTGAGGTGCACCACCTCGTCATGGGAGATCGGGAGGATATAATGCTCCGCCTCGTTATAGCTCATGGCAAAGGTCAGCATATGATGGGCACCGCCGCGCATGACCGGGTCGAGCTTCATATACTCGCAGAAATCGTGCATCCAGCCCATGTTCCACTTGTAGGTGAAACCCAGTCCCTTGCCGCCGATCGGTCCGGAAATGTTCGGCCAGGCGGTGGATTCCTCGGCGATCATCAGGATCTGCGGATAGGTGCCGCGGACCACGCTGTTGAGGTGCTGGAAGAAGGAGATCGCATCGAGGTTTTCATTGCCGCCGTTCCTGTTCGGAACCCACTGTCCGTCCTTTTTGCCGTAATCCAGGTACAGCATGGAGGCAACTGCGTCGACACGAAGGCCGTCGATATGGAACTCACGGATCCAGAACAGCGCGTTGGCGATCAGGAAATTTCGGACTTCATTCTTTTCGAAATTAAAGATCTTGGTCCCCCAGTCGGGATGCTCTCCCTTGCGCGGATCAGGGTGTTCAAAGATGCACTGTCCGTCAAATCTCGCCAGACCATGTTCATCCGGACAGAAATGCGCAGGCACCCAGTCAAGGATCACACCGATGCCGTTTCTGTGCAGTTTGTTGACCAGATACATGAAATCCACCGGGGAACCGTAACGCGATGTCGGTGCGTAGTACCCTGTCACCTGATAGCCCCAGGAGCCGTCGAAGGGATGTTCCGCGATACCGATCAGTTCGATATGCGTGTATTTCATCTCCTTGAGATACTCTACAATACGATCCGCGAATTCGCGGTAATTGTAGAAACCATCCTTGGTACCGTCCGGATGCTTCATCCAGGAGCCGATCTGACACTCATAGATCGCCAGCGGCTCTTCATAGATATCCTTGTCCTTGAAATGGTCGAACCACTTCCCGTCCGACCAGCGGAACGCGGAAAGATCAACGGTACGCGAAGCCGTCCCCGGCCGCAGCTCCGCCCAGTTGGCAAACGGATCAGCCTTATACAGACGTTCGCCTGCAGGCGTGGTGATCAGATACTTATAGAGCTCTCCCTCTCCGAGTCCGGGGATAAAGAGCGTAAAAATCCCCATGTTCCCCTGCCGATACATCGGGTGCATGGTATCATTCCATCCGTTGAAATTGCCGACAACATGAACGCTGGCGGCATTAGGTGCCCAGACGGCAAAGAAGAAACCCTTCTTTCCGTTTTCTACAGAAGGGTGTGCTCCCAGTTTCTTAAAGATCTCGTAGTGGGTGCCCTGACCGAAGAAATATTCGTCATCCTGAGAAACAAAAACCTGCTCTGCTGCCATAACGTGTCTCCTTTCACCGCAGGAAATCCCGCGGTGAGACAGGAGTGTTACCGCAGGAAGTCTTTTTCCCGGAGAATGATCATATCATTACTATCATACCGCTTTTGCAGCAAAATATCAAAGAAATGTCCAGGGTTTTTTCTCTGCGCACGGCGGATCGCTTCCTCTACAATCTCGCGTACCTCGGAGATCGTCACTTCATGCTCGGCCGTCTGCATCTCATCGATGCGCTTGTGGAGCGCCAGGATAGCAAAATCGTCCATGGTATACTCCCTGTCGAGCGCATACTGTTTGGCATAGGCCACCAGCTCCTTGGTCGCGAGCGCCTCGACATCCACGCGGACGTTGAAGCATTCCGTGATCTCCGGATGCTTTTTGAGATACTTTTCCATCCCGCGGCGCGTGTCCTCGAGGATGACGATGATCCCCTTGTTCTCACTCTGCAGCGCCGTCATCAGCGCCTTGGTCGTCTCATTGTTCATCCCGGCCGCGCCCTGGATGATCAGCGCACCGCCGGTCAGCTTATCGATAATGGCCTCCACGCGCTTTCTGTTCATGGCACGTCCGGAGATCTTGGCGATCTGCCCCGCAAAATTGGAATCGGACAGCTGGATAGAACGGATCAGTCCCTTGGCGAGGTTGATCGTCCCCGCGCCCTCTTCGCCGGTGATGATCGCGTTTCCGGCATAGGCCGCCATGCTGAGCGAATCGATCGCATTGATGATCTGCCTGCGGGAACGCTTTTTATGAATGTACGGTCCGAAGAGTTCCTTTTCTTCCGGCGTCATCACACGCAGGACATCGGTATCATCATCGCCCTGGGTCTCCGTCTCGGCAGGCTCCGACTTCTCAGCTTCCTGTTCTTCCGGCTGAGATTCCCCGGATTCCGGCTTTTCGATCTCTTCCTCCGTTTCCGCGGACTGGGCAAGATCCGGTCCCGCGGGAAGCGGTGCCTCCTCCGGGCTCTCCTCCTCTTCCGATTCATTTTCCTCCGGGATCGAAATCTCTTCCCAGCCGTCTTCCGTACTCTCTTCTGCCGGTACCGGCGCCCACGGTCCCACGGGAGCATTCTGCGGTTCGGGCATTACCGGAGTCGTCGGTTCTGGAACAGTCTGTTCCTCAGCTTCTGTCTCACCGGTCTCTGCCTCCGCCGGAATTTTCGGCTGCGGCTCCGCTTCCGGCGGGGTCTGCATCGCGGATACGACTGCTTCCGCGTCAGGTCTTAACTGTGCTGCTTCTCCCTCCGCACTGCGGATCGCCTGTTCGTCTTCCTTGTGCGTCGGCGCCTCAGCCGGGGCATCCGGAGGGATCCGCCCTTCCAGCACCGCCAGCTGATGTGCCAGTTCCTCGCGTGATGGCCTCTTGCTCTCTGTCACCGCCCCGGTCAGAAATTCGCCGATGCTGATCTGGCCTGTGATCTGGCGCTCCAAGCCTTCACCGCCATCGACGGCGAGGCTGATCTGTCCGTCAAGTCCCTGCGTAAGCAGCCTGTCATAGGCGCCCTCATCCTGCTTTTTCCGCGGATATACAACACTGCCGGGCTGCCCGCTCTCCGGTCTCGGTTCCTGGGCGGGTACGGGCGCCGGGTGCTGTCCGCTTTCCTGCTTATCGGAAAAAGCCGCCTGGATCATCTCATCCATCCGGACGATCGGTACATATTCCCTTGTCTGCCCCATTCTGCGCGTATCCTGAGAGACTTCGCGCATCCTGCCGCTCTTTTCCCGGCTTCTGAGTTCGGCGCGTCGAACCTCCGCCCGCATTCTCCGGGCTTCGTCCACGGCTCTGTCCGCGTCTGTCCGCAGTTCCTCGACCTGCCGGAGCCCGTCGGGCTCTTCCGGAGGCGCTTCATCCTCCGCGGGTTCTGTCGCCCCAGGCAATGCCTCCTCGAGAGCTCTTTCCACAGAAAGATCTTCCCGTTCCGGCATCGCATGCGGTGTATCTACAGGCATTGCCATCGGTATCTCGCCGGTAGCCTGCGCTATCGTCTGTGCGGAGATTTCCCGCTGTTCGGCTGCATACTTGGCCATCTCCGGAATCCCCGGCATCCAGATCGTATCATCCGTCGCGATGCTCATCGCTGTACGTTTAAAGCTCTCTTCAAACGCCCTGTTTTCCATATCCGCCGCGGCATCAGCACCGCCCGGCAGAACGTCTGTGCTCTCCGAAGCATCGCCGGGCTGCTCACTGCCGGCTTTTTTCTGTGAGGTGCCCTCCTCGGCGTCTTCAAACGCGTTAAGGTCCTCCTCCGTGATCCCGAGAACACCGGTATCTCCGGCACTTCCGAGATTTGTCTCGGCGACGGCATTCTCGATCCTTCTGACAGGTACGGCCGGCTCTGTATCCGAGCCGCGGCTGTTCATCACCTTCGTCTCCTGCGACACACCCGCCGGCTTCTTTTGCAGCTCACGCAGACTCTCCGCGATCACCTGCTGCAGATTGATCGTATTGTACTGGCCGACATCGACCGTCTTGACATGGAATTCCCCGTCCTCGTGCTCATCCTTGTCGGCTTCGTCGTGACCCATCTCGTCACGGTCATCGTCATAGGAATCCCTGGGTTTCTCCTCCGGTTCCTGACCGTCGGCGCGGTATCTGTCATACACCTTTTGCTGCTCGGGAGAAAGTGGTGAATGCAATGCTTTAAGCTCCAGGGCCTTTATGACATATCTGCCGCCGCCGAACCAGAGAAAGAGCTCGTCACACTCTTCGATACATTCCGTCGTCAGACCCACGCGATGATACAGGAACGCCAGTTCATATCCCCATTTCTCGCGGTAATCATGTTTCTTAAACTCCTGAAGTACGGCTATCCGCTCCTCCAGGCTCGTGTCCTGCGCGACATACAGCTTGTACTGCAGGATGTAGCGGCTGGTATTGTGCGGTGCGATCCGTACAAATTCCTTGAAATACTCAAGCGCCTGAACAATATCCTGCAGTTTGATAGAAAGTTCACAGAGAGAATAAATGATATAGCGTCCGTCCGGATACCGGCTGTTGGCGATCATCAGGATATCCCGGCTCACATCATAGCGTCTGTTGATCTTGTACAGATCGCCTATGGTGCAGAGCATCCGAACGCTCTTTACCTTTTTCCAGTCGATCGTATCCGCGATCTGCACTGCTTCAGCGTATCTTCCCTCGCCGATCAGCGTCTTGATCTCGTCCGCTCTGAGTTTATATTCGTACTTATCCACTGTCCTCTCCCGTCCCGCTTGCACAACGGATAGTTACCACCTGATTTTGCGCATACTACATGTGGTAGTTTAGCATAGCGCCCGGCGGATGTCAAAGTAAACCTGTTATTCTTGACATTCCGAAAAGGTAAGTCTACTATTATTAACTGTTGCAAAAAGAATTGATCATATGAGGTGAAAGAGATGAAGAAAAAACTGTTGATGTTCCTGCTGATGGGAACGATGGCCCTGTCGCTTGCTGCCTGCGGAGACAAGGACAGCGGAAAGTCCTCCTCCAAGATCGAGGCCGACGATGAGGACGAAGATGAGGAGGAAGACGAGGACGAAGAGGAAGACGAAGAGGATTCCAAGAAGTCCAAGAAATCTAAAAAGGAAGAAGCAGACGAAGAAGAGGGTCTCGAAGAAGAGATAGAAGAGCTCGAAGAGGAAGCAGGGGAAGAGCTCGCGGAGGATATTGAGGAAACTGGTGATGTCGCCGGGATCGAAGATGTGATCTCGGATGCTGCAGACTTCTCCATCGGCAAAGCCAGCAGCAATGTTTATGAAAACGAATTTCTGAACATTCGGTTTTCCCCGCTCAAGGGCATGACCTTTGCGACGGATGAGCAGCTCGCACAGCTTTCGGCAACAACCGCGGACGTCCTTAAGGACGTTGCTTCCGCCAAGGAACAGCTGGACAACGGAAATGTCATCATAGCCTGCTATGCATCTACTGATAACACCAAGATGCCGATCGAAACCTTCAATATCACGATGCAGAACGTTTCGTCGCTGGGCATCAGCGGAGCGGCACTGAAGTCCGTCAGCGAGGAACAGATCCTCGACGCCGCTGTTGATTCGGTGGTCAGCGTACTTAAGCAGAACGGTTTTTCCGATGTGCAGTCCAGTATGGACACCATCAGTTTCCTCGGTGAAGATCACACCTGCATGTATCTGACCGCGGAGATCCCCGGATACGGAATGCTTTATGAGCGTGAGGTCGTGATCATCAGAAACGGATATATCGCGAGCTTCACCTCCTCTGTCATCGGCAGTGACAGCGACACGACGGTGGAGATCCTGGATCAGGTGGGAGAGCTTAACTGAGAGCTTCCGATCACGGAGATAAGACTTCACACAGACGCGCGAAGTCCTGCAGATTCAGGACTTCGCCGCGAACAGATTCGTCAAGCCCTGCGTCCTGCAGGGCTTTTTTCATGGTCCGCGCATCAATGCCGAGCTGCGGGGCACCGGCAACCGCGTTGACCAATGTTTTGCGGCGTTTTCCAAAGGCCGCCCGGATCAGCGCGAACATCTTTTCCGGATCCCTTGCGGAAACCGGCGGTTCTTCCGGTCTTTCCAGCTTAAGCACAGCCGAGGTCACATCCGGCTGCGGATAAAAAGCGGAGGGCGGGACCGTTGTCACGATCTCGGGAACCGCGTAATACTGTACAGTCAGGGAGAGTGCGCCGTAATCCTTGCTGCCCGGCCTGGCCCGCATGCGGTCCGCGACTTCCTTCTGCATCATGACAACAAAGCGGGAAAAGAGATCTGTCATGGGAAGGAGCGATAACAGGATCGGTGTCGTAATGTAATAAGGAAGATTTGCGACCACCTTGACCGTCGGCACGGTGTCTGATGAAGTGCCCATCCCGGAAAAAAGTGCCGGAAGGTCCGTTTTGAGAATATCGGCACAATGGATCTTTACGTGGTCATCGCCTTCAAATTCCCGCGCGAGCATGCCGGCCAGGCCGCGGTCGATCTCAACAGCCACAAGGTTCCCTGCCCGCTCGGCGATCCGTCTGGTGAGCTGACCGGTGCCGGGGCCGATCTCCAGAACAGTATCCTGTCTGTCGATCGCGGCAGCATCTAGGATCTGTTCCAGGATCCGTTCGTCGACCAGGAAATTCTGCCCGAATCGTTTATTGGGCGCCAGGCCGTGTTCGGTGAGGCTTTTGCGTGTTGATTCTCTGCCGGACTGTTCTTCAGGTATCATCTTCCGCTCCCCGGCGGATGACTTCGCCGCTTTTTCCGATGTGATAGAATCTTTCGGCATTTTCCGCTGTGGTGCCGATCACTGTTTCCTTATCAATGCCTTTGATCCGGGCGATCTCTTCCGCAACCAGATCGAGGTAGCCGGATTCGTTGCGCTGTCCGCGGTGCGGTTCGGGTGCGAGATACGGACAGTCTGTCTCCAGAAGGAGTTTTTCAAGGGGTGCTTCGCGCACAACCTCACGCAGGGTTTTGCCGTTTTTAAACGTGACGACACCGCCGATCCCGAGATAATAATCCATTTTCAGATATTCCCGGGCGGTCTCTGCGCTTCCGGAATAACAGTGAATGACGCCGATGATTCCGGATGCGTGTGCTTCACGCATGATCTGCAGCGTGTCCTGGGATGCGTCACGTGAGTGGATGATCACCGGCAGATTCAATTCTTCTGCCATCTGCAGCTGCCTGCGAAACCACTTTTTCTGAACCTCACGCGGGGGATCCGCCTCGCCGGGATCCGTTTCGAGACGGTAGTGATAATCCAGACCGATCTCACCGACGGCGACGACTTTGGCGTTTGCGGCATACTCCCGGAGAATATCCATTTTTCCCTCGGTGAGAAGCGCCGTATCCGACGGATGGACACCGACCGACGCATAAACAAAAGGATAGCGGTCCGCGAGCGCGAGAACTCTGTCGATCCCGGAAAATTCCGCGGAAACATCAACGACGCAGCCCACGCCGGCAGAGGCGAGGTTCATAAGGATCGTGTCCCGATCCGCGTCAAACCGCGGGTCGTCATAATGTGCGTGGGTGTCGAAGATCATGAAAACATTCTCTTTTATTCTGCCGCTTTCGTCAACCTGTTGCGTTGCGATTTTCCCGAACACGGGGTAAAATTATAGTGAGATTTTGTGTCCGGAGGTAATCGTTGAAGGAAGAACTGATAACGGCGATAGCCTGCATAACGGGATTTGCACTGGCGTTCCTGCCTCTTTTTCTGTTCGCGGACGCCGGGATCAGTCCGCTCTATATCGGGGAGAAGACCGTCGTGTCAACCTTTGTCCCGGAGGGAACGGGAATCTATGCCGGCAGCCGCGGCGGCGGCGGGCAGCAGACCTCCTCGGGAAACGGCAGCGAATCAAACGGCGGCGGCTCCGCGCAGCTGGTTACACTCAATAATGCGCAGGTCTATGAAGTCGATGCGGATCTGAAATATTTTATCATGCCGGAAGCATACGGCATGGCGAACGGAAGCACGGACTGGGAGGCGGCGCTG
>JAILFA010000142.1 GCA_024687125.1 Lachnospiraceae bacterium | reverse complement strand
GTTCCTGGAATATGTCGCAAAGAAGAACGTTCCGGTCGTTCTGGCAACGGGCTTAAGTGATCTGTGGGAGATCGCAAAAGCCGTCAAGACGATCGAGGATGCGGGGAATCATAAGATCATCCTGCTGCATTGTATTTCCGTCTATCCGCCGAAATTTGCGGACATTCATCTGAACAACATCCTGTCCCTGCGGATGATGTATCCGGACTACCCGATCGGTTTTTCGGACCATTCGCTCGGCGTGGAGATCCCTACCGCTGCCGCTGCACTCGGAGCCTGCATGATCGAAAAGCATTTCACGCTCGACAAGGAAATGTTTGGCTGGGATCATAAGATCTCCGCGGATCCGCAGGAACTGAAAGCGCTGGTGGAAGCGGCGCATCATGTGCAGGAAGCACTCGGCTCAACGAAAAAGACCGTCAATACGGACGAGATGATCAAGCGTGACGCGTTCCGCAGAAGCATTGTTGCCGCAAGGGATCTGCCTGCCGGAACCGTACTGACGAGAGAGGATATTGATTTTAAGCGCCCCGGAACGGGGATCACACCGGGAGAGGCGGAAAACCTGATCGGAAGAACGCTGAAACGCGATGTCGCTTACGATAAGATGT
This sequence comes from Lachnospiraceae bacterium, assembly GCA_024687125.1. GTDB lineage: Bacteria > Bacillota > Clostridia > Lachnospirales > Lachnospiraceae > Butyrivibrio. The sequence goes on along the minus strand of JAILFA010000142.1, from coordinate 2,022 downwards.
TTGAGAAGGAGGATCTGGTTTGATCGCGCTCATTCCTGCCAGAGGCGGATCCAAAGGTCTGCCGGGTAAAAATATACTGGAACTGCAGGGCAAGCCGCTGATCGCGCATACGATCGAAGCGGCGCTTGGAGCCTCCTGTGTGGACCGCGTGCTTGTGACCACCGACAGTAAGGAGATCGCCGATGCGGCAAAAGCATACGGCGCGCAGGTGCCGTTCATGCGACCTGACGAACTGGCAACGGATACGGCCGGCGCGGTGGATGTTTACCTGCATGCGATCGAATGGACAAGGGAGCACTGGGATAACAGGGAAGATACCTTCATGGTCCTGCTCCCGACGACACCGCTTCGCACATCTGCCGATATTGACGACGCATACCGAGCTTTTGCAGAGAAAAAGGCGAAGACGCTGATCGCCGTAAAGGAAGCGCCGGTTCCGCCGGGATGGTATTTGAGTGCCGCTTCGGACGGGAAAGTTTCTCCTTGCGGGTTCGGGTCGGATCTTCTGATGAGTAACCGCCAGAAGGCAGAACGGTATGTTGTTCCGTGCGGCGCGATCTATATCTTAAGTTATGAACTGCTGCGTACCAAGCGGACCTACTACTGCGAGGATACGATCGGATATCTGCTTCCCGAAGAGCGGGCCGTGGACATTGACCGCCGGGAAGATTTTGAATATGCACGCTATCTGATGGAACGAAACGGATAGAGAACCAGTTACGGAGGATGATATGCAGATTGTAAAATACCAGTTTCAGCAACACGGAGATGAAAGAGGGCAGCTTGTGGCGCTGGAGGAATTCAACGATATTCCTTTTGAGATCAAGCGCGTATACTATATGTACGATACCGCTGAAGGCGTGATCAGAGGATATCATGCGCACAAGTCGTTGAAACAGATCCTGATCTGCATTCACGGGTCCTGTAAGATCCTGCTCGATAACGGAAAAGGCGAAAAGAAGAAGGTCTTTTTGGAGAAACCGTACGAAGGACTGTTTGTTGATAACAATATGTGGAGAGAGATGTATGATTTTTCTCCGGATGCGGTCCTGATGTGCCTTGCCTCGGAGGTTTATAACGAGGAGGATTATATCCGGAATTACGATGATTTTTTGAAGTTTGTCAATGAGGAGAGTGAATGATCCTATGATCCCATATCAATCACTTCAGGAAATGCATGATGCGATCCGGGATGAGCTGAAACAGGCTTACGAGGATGTGTTCCAAAGTCAGTGGTATATCGGCGGCAACAGGCTGAGCGCCTTTGAGGATGCGTTTGCGGCTTACTGCAGGCGGAAATACTGCGTTGGCTGCGGGAACGGACTGGATGCGATCCGGATCATGCTGCAGGCATACGGGATCGGTGAGGGTGACGAGGTGATCGTGCCGGCCAATACCTTCATCGCGACCGCGATCGCCGTTTCGCAGACCGGAGCCGGACCGGTACTTGTCGAGCCGGAATACAACACGCTTCTGATGGATCCGGGACGTATAGAGGCGGCTCTGACGGAACGCACCAAAGCCATTATCGCGGTACACCTGTACGGCAGGCTGCAGCATATGGACCTGATCGGAGAGATCGCAAAGAAGCACGGTCTTCTGTTATTTGAAGACGCCGCGCAGGCACATGGCGTAAAGGATGCGGCCGGGAATCCTGCCGGTTCGTTCGGACACGCCGCGGCGTTCAGCTTCTATCCGGGCAAGAACCTGGGGGCGCTCGGAGATGCGGGCGCGGTTGTGACGGATGATGAAGAGATCGCGCAGAAAGTCAGGGCGATCGGCAACTACGGCAGCAGGGTGAAGTATCACCATGACCTGATGGGAACCAATTCCAGGCTGGATGAACTGCAGGCGGCCTTTCTGCATGTGAAACTGGCGCATCTGGATGCATGGAACGAGGAAAGGAAGCATATCGCCGCACAGTATTACGCAGGGATCAAAAATGAAGAGATCATGCTTCCGGAGCAGATCCGGGAAAACGTGTATCATATTTTCCCGATCCTCTGCGACCATCGGGATGCA
>JAILFA010000123.1 GCA_024687125.1 Lachnospiraceae bacterium | reverse complement strand
CGCAGACAGAAAGCGTCTGCGCGGGAGCGCTGGGAATACAGATGGGAGGGACGCACAGATATCATGGCGTGGCTGTAGAAAAACCGACCATCGGTGACAGGACAAGGGAGCCGCAGCGCGCTGATGTCGCCAGGGCAAATGTGCTGATGGAGATCACGGAGCTGCTCCTTGCCGCGGTGATCCTCGGGATCGCCGTGCCGCTCCTGCTGATCTGAAGAGGAGCAGAAGAACGGATTTAGAATGGAGTTTTGGGCAGCATGGGACACGGCGGAGACATTTACAGGAACCAGGTGGAACTGGACTTTTCGGTGAACCTCAACCCTCTGGGGACACCGGAAGCGGTCGCACGCGCGGTCAGGGAATCCGCGGAACTTGCTGCCATGTATCCGGATCCCCGGCAGGAAGCAGTCCGGCGGGCGATCGCACAGCTGGAGTCTGTATCTGACGATCAGGTGATCGGAGGAAGCGGTGCTTCGGAGCTTCTTCTCGCCGCGGTAAGGGCTCTGCAGCCGAGGCGGGCATTCCTGTTCGAACCTGCGTTTACGGGGTATGCGCATGTTCTAGAGGCCGCGGGCTGCAGGATCGACAGGAAGATCCTTAAGTCATCCGACGGTTTCTGTCTGCAGGAACAGGACGTATCGGAACTTTTTGCGGACTTTTCGGCAGACGGCAGGGATGCGCCCGGGCTGCGGGATCTCATCATCCTCTGTGACCCGGCCAATCCGACAGGGAGGAACATCGATGAGAATGTCCTCATGACGATCCTTGAGGAGGCGGGAAAGCGAGGCATCCCGGTGCTCTTGGATGAGAGTTTTTTCCTGCTGTCCGATAAAGCGGAGCAGGAAGGCAGGGACAGGAGCGGGAGACTGCTCCGTACGTGCGCGGATCTGATCATCGTCCGGTCCCTGACAAAACTGTTCGCGATCCCGGGGATCCGGGCGGGATACGCGGTCGCTTCCGCGGATAACATCCGCCGGATCCGGGCGCAGCTCCCGGAGTGGAATCTCTCGGCAGCGGCGGAAGCGGCGATCGACGCAGGGTGCCGTGTCCTCTCCGAAACGGATTTCGCGGCAGAGTCACGCGCGTTCCTCAGAGAGGAGAGAGGGTTTCTCGCGGGGGAACTTGCGGAAGCAGGAATGAAGGTGTATCCAAGTGACGCTCCGTACCTGCTGTTTCAGGGACCGGAAAAGCTTGGAGACCGGCTCCTTGCCCGGGGGATCCTGCTGCGTGACTGCAGCGACTATGCCGGGCTCGGTGCAGGGTGGTTCAGGACCGCGGTGAAGGATCATGCTTCTGATGAAGCGCTTGTCAGGGCTGTCCGGGAAGTGACAGGGTGATCAAATGACGTTTGAAACGGTAAGACCGGAGGACATCGAAAAGAGGAGCTTTTCGATCATCGGAGAGGAACTGGCGAAAGCCGGGATCCGGCTGGAGGAGAGATACGCGCATGTCATCATGCGCTGTATCCACGCGTCGGCGGATTTTGACTATGCTGCGAATCTCGCTTTTTCGGATAACGCGGTGGCGGCGATGGAGCAGCTGATCCGTGACGGCGCCGATATCGTGACGGACACCCGCATGGCCATGGCAGGGATCAACAGAAAACGGCTCGCCTCCTATGGCGGGGAGGTCCGCTGCTTCATGGCGGATGAGGATGTCGCGGAGGAGGCGCGCGGGCGCGGTGTGACCAGAGCGGCGGTCTCCATGGAAAGAGCGGCGGCGCTGGATAAAAAGATCATTTTTGCCATAGGAAATGCTCCGACGGCACTGATCCGTCTTCATGAGATGATGGAGGAGGGGAGATATACCCCTGCTTTTGTGATCGGCGTACCGGTAGGCTTTGTCAACGTGGTCCAGGCCAAGGAACTGTTCATCGGCGGCCAGGTGCCGTATATCATCGGACGCGGCAGAAAGGGCGGCAGCAGTATTGCTGCGTCGATCTGCAACGCGGTACTGTACGGGATGCAATGAGAAACGGATTCACAACAGGGAGCTGCGCGGCCGCGGCAAGCAAAGCGGCAGCCTGGATGCTCCTTGGCGGAAACAGAAAAGAGACGATCGAGATCGACACACCGGCGGGAGTGAAATACTCGCCGGTGCTGGAGGATATCACCGTCCTTCCGAAGAGTGTTCGATGCGCGGTGCGCAAGGATGCCGGGGATGATCCGGATATCACGAACGGGACACTGATCTATGCCGAGGTTTGTTACGCGGGCGGTGACACAGGCAGGATCGTGATCGAAGGCGGCTGCGGTGTCGGCCGGGTGACCAGGCCGGGGCTTGATCAGAGCGTCGGCAGCGCAGCCATCAATTCCGTTCCGAGACAGATGATCGAAAAGGAAGTGCGGGAGGTCATGGACTTCTTTGACTATCACGGGGATCTGTATGTGGAGATCTCTGTGCCCGAGGGAGAGGAACTTGCCAAAAAGACGTTCAATCCGCGGCTCGGGATCGAGGGCGGCATCTCCATCATCGGGACCACCGGGATCGTCGAGCCGATGAGCACGAAGGCGATCCTGGAGACGATCCGGGTGGAACTGCGCCAGAGAAAGGAAATGGGCGATCCGGTTGCGGTGGTTTCCCCAGGGAACTACGGTCTGGAGTTTATGAAGGAAAAGTACGGCTATGATCTGGACCGGGCAGTCAAGTGTTCCAACTATATCGGTGATACCGTCGATATGGTGGCGGAGACAGGTTTTTCAAAACTCCTGATCTGCGGGCATATCGGAAAACTCGTCAAGGTCGCGGGCGGGATCATGAACACGCACTCCCGGGAGGCGGACTGCCGGATGGAACTGATGGCCGCAGCTGCGGCGATGCGCGGGGCAGATGCCGGAACGATCCGGCGGATCCTTTCCTGCCTGACGACGGAGGAGGCCTGCGGGATCTGCCGGGAAGCCGGGATCCTGGAGGAATGCCTGTCCTATCTCATGGAGCTGATCGCTTTTTATCTCGAAAAGCGGGCGGCGGGACGTCTGGAGACAGGATGCATCGTCTACGCTAATTCCCTGGGACTTCTTGGGGAGACGCCGAACGCCGGAGGACTTATGGAAGAAGCTTTGCAGGGCAGTAAAGGAGAAAACGGCTGATGATCACCTTTGTCGGAGCGGGTCCGGGGGCGCCGGATCTCATCACGGTACGCGGACTGCGCCTCCTTCAGGAGGCGGATTTGATCATCTATGCGGGAAGTCTGGTCAATCCTGCTCTTCTGGAGTACGCAAAAAAGGGAGCGGAGATCCACGACAGTGCCGCGATGACGCTCGAAGAGATCACGGAGCTGATGATCCGCGCCGATGCACAGGGCCGCAATGTCGTGCGCCTTCACACCGGCGAGCCAAGCCTCTACGGGGCTGTCCGGGAGCAGATGGATGTTCTGGATGCACATGGGATCCCTTATAACTCCTGTCCCGGTGTCAGTGCCTGCTTCGGCGCTGCGGCCGACGCGAACCTGGAGTACACGCTTCCCGGGATCACGCAGACGCTGATCATCACCAGACTGGAGGGCAGGACTGCCGTACCCGAAAAAGAACAGATGGCACTCCTTGCTTCGCACCGGGCATCCATGGCGATCTACTTGAGCACGGGAATGCTGGAAAAGCTCTCGGCTGAACTGATGCGCGGCGGCTTGGAACCGGAAACACCCGCCCTGCTTGTCTACAAAGCGACCTGGCCGGAGGAGAAGCAGGTATTCTGCACTGTCGGAATGCTGGCCGGGGCCGGTGAGGAGAACAGTATTACAAAGACGGCCGTCGTGCTGGTGGGGGATGCTGTCGGGTATCCTGCGCACGAGCGGTCAAAGCTTTATGATCCGGCTTTTGAAACGGGATTTCGATCTGCGAAGAAGACGGACACAGATCTGACAGATACGGACCGGTGAGTGATGCAAAAGAAAGCGATCTGTTTTTCAAAAAAGGGAACGGAAGTCATTGAGAGGATCAACCGTGCGTGCGCAGCCCGCGGGATCAGAGGTACTGACGCGTTCATCGACCGGGAAGGTGAGGAAGAGATCCCGGGTTTTACTAGGGTAACAGGCTCTGTGCATACATGGGCTGAGCAGCACTTCATTCCGGGAAACGCCCTGATCTTTGTCGGCGCGACGGGGATCGCCGTCCGGGCTCTGACGGGACTTCCCAAAGATAAGCTCACGGACTGTCCGGTCATCGTGATCGATGATAACGGAGGCTTTGTGATCCCGATCCTCTCCGGTCACGCGGGAGGCGCCAACAAGCTGGCGGTTCTTCTGGCGGAGCTGCTTGAGGCCATCCCGGTGATCACCACGTCGACGGATGTCAATGATACCTTTTCGGTCGATACGTTTGCTGCCGAAAACCGGCTTACAGTCGCAGACCGTGCAGGGATTAAAAAGGTCTCTGCGAAAGCGATCGAAGGAAAAGCCGTGACGATCTCCGTCAAAAACTATCCGCCGGATCAGCCGGTGGATGTGATCGTTGCCGATGAGACCGATGCGGAGTGTCAGCTCCTTTTAAAGCCGAAGCGATACACCGTGGGGCTCGGCATGAAGAAGGGAAAGGATCAGGCTGAACTGGAACGTTTCTTTCTCGAAACCCTCCGCGAGAACGATCTGACGACTGAAGACATCTATGCGCTCTGTACGCTGGATATCAAGGAAGAAGAGCCTGCGCTCACAGCACTGCGTGATAAATATCGCATCCCGGTCATCTCCTTTGACCGTGAGCTCCTGATGAAAGCGCCGGGGGATTTTACGGCATCGGAATTTGTAGAAAAAACGGTCGGCGTGGACAATGTCTGTGAACGGGTTGCTGTTCTCGGCGCGGGTTCCGGAGCAGAGATCGTGCTGCGTAAGAAGGCCGCGGACGGAATGACCATCGCGATCGCAAGGCGCAGGTGAGCAGATGACACAGGAAGGAAAGGAACCGATGGGAAAGATCTACGTGGTGGGGATCGGCCCGGGCGATGAAAAGATGATGACGATCCGCGCAAAAGAGGTGCTGGATGCCTGTGATGTCATCGCCGGGTATTCTCTGTATATCGATCTTGTCAGAGACCGCTATCCGGGAAAAGAGTTTTATGAAAACGGGATGCGCGGGGAAGCGGAGAGATGCAGGGCCTGCGTCGGGATGGCAAAGGCCGGGAAAACGGTGGCACTCATCTGCAGCGGGGACGCCGGCGTATACGGCATGGCTTCTCCGCTTTTGGAGGCCGCGGAGCGGGAAGATTTTCATGAGGTTGAGATCATCCCGGGTGTGACTGCTGCCATGAGCGGAGGCGCAGTCCTTGGAGCTCCGCTTGCGCATGATTTCTGCGTGATCAGTTTAAGCGATCTGCTGACACCCTGGGAGGTGATCGAAAAACGGCTTCTCTGTGCGGCACGCGGGGACTTCTGTATGGCGATCTACAATCCGGCAAGCCACGGCAGGAAAGACTACCTGCAAAAGGCCTGTGAACTCCTGCTCACCGTGCTTTCTCCTGACACCTGCTGCGGGTACGTGCGGAACATCGGCAGAGCAGGGAGCAAGAGGGAGGTCTGCAGACTGGGAGAGCTGGGTCAGATCGGGGCGGACATGCTGACAACCGTGTATATCGGGAATTCACAGACCCGAACCTGGGACGGCTGGCTGATCACACCGAGAGGATATGGGAAAACATGATGAAACTGGTACTTTTTTCCGGGACAACGGAGGGCAGAAAGCTGTCGGAGCTGCTTTCTGACGCCGGGATCCCTCATACAGTCTGTGTGGCTACCGAGTACGGCAGTGACCTGATGGAGAAAAACGGTCCTGTCGAGATCCGCGTCGGCCGCATGGACGCCGGACAGATGCTCGACTACCTGAGGGACCGGGGATTTTCCGCCGAAGATCTGGTCGTTGATGCCACCCATCCGTATGCCGTGGACGCGACCGCGAACATCCGAGAGGCAGCGGAGAAGGCTGGGACGGGGTACCTGCGCGTTCTGCGCGGGGAAGACGCAGCGGATCACGGCTCGCTTAAGTGGTATGACAGTATGGAGGAATGCGCCGCCGCCCTGGACAGGGAGGAGGGCAGGATCCTGCTCACGACGGGCAGCAAGGAGCTGGCCGTCTACTGCCGGCAGATATCCGATGAGACGAGGGACCGCACCCTGGTCAGGATCCTTCCCGCTCAGGAGAGCCTTCAGATCTGCCAGTCCGAGGGGATCGCGGCAAAGAACATCCTGGCCATGCAGGGGCCGTTTTCCAGAGAGATGAACCTGGCAATCCTCAGGCAGTATGATATCCGGCACCTGGTGACCAAGGACAGCGGGTCTGCCGGCGGGTTTGAAGAAAAGATTCTTGCGGCAGAGGAGGCGGGGGCCACCTGCCATGTGATCAGACGTCCCGGGACAGAGGAGGGTATCGATCTCTATGAAGCCTATGAGCGGATCACCGGCAGAAAGGCTGCCTGGGTGCAGCAGCGTCAGATCACCCTCGCGGGCTTCGGACCCGGGGGTACGGACGTGACAACGCAGGAGGTGCGGCGCGCGCTCGATGAAGCGGATGCTGTGTTCGGCGCGGCCCGTCTCCTCGAAGGGCTGTCTACGCGTAAGAAGTTTCCCATGTACCTGGCCGCGGATATCCTCCCGCAGCTGCAGGCGGATCCCGGGATCCGGCGCGCGGTCATCCTGTATACGGGAGACAGCGGTTTCTACAGCGGTGCCCGTGCCATGGTCAGGGAACTGAAAATGTGGGATGAGAGCGCGGAGATCCGGATCCTTCCGGGGATCTCTTCCGTATCCGTGCTCGCCGCCAGGCTCGGTGAGAGTTATGATGACGCGGATGTCACCAGTATCCACGGAAGAAAGACGCTGGGGGTGATGCATCAGCTGCTTACGAAGATCCGGTTCCACAGGAAGACTTTTGTCCTTTTATCCGGCGATGAGGATGTGCGGGATATCGGGGAACGGCTGCACTCCTTAGGCATGGATGCGCGCGTGGTTGTTGGGAGCGATCTTTCCTGTGAAGGAGAAAGGATCTGCACGCTGTCTCCCGAGGAGGCGGCCGCTTTTCAGGGAGCAGGTGTCCTGACTGCCTTGATCCTCAACGATCGTTTTGAAAAACGTCCCATCCTGCCGATCCTTTCCGATGAGGATCTGATCCGGGACAGGGTGCCGATGACCAAGGCCTGCATCCGGCATGAGAGTATCCTGAGGCTCGGCCTCTGCGAAGGAGATGTGGTCTATGATATCGGAGGCGGTACGGGAAGTGTTGCCCTCGAGATCGCCGCGATGGATCCTTCTCTTACGGTGTACACTTTTGAAAAGGACGAAGCGGCCTGTGCGCTGATCCGGGAGAATATCGGGAAGCTGCACGCGGACAACGTGACGCTCATTCAGGGGGAGGCACCGGATGCGTTCACTGATCTGGAGAAGCCTGACCGCGTATTCATCGGCGGGAGCGGAGGGCGGCTCTACGAGATCCTGAGTGCGCTCAGGGCAGGAGAGAAAAAGATCCGGTGCGTCCTCAACGCGGTCACCCTGGAGACGATGGAAGAGGCTGTAAGGATCACCCGTGAGACGGGCGCATCAGATGCAGAAATGATACAGCTGCAGTGCACGCCGGTGAAAGAGGCAGGCAGGTATCACATGATGCAGGCCCAGAATCCCGTGATGATCGTATCCTTTACCTTGAACTGACGGAGCGGAAGAACAGATGGAACAGACAAGGATTCCTATACCCAGAGTGATGATCGCGGCGCCTGCCAGCGGAAGCGGCAAGACGCTCCTTACCTGCGGGCTGCTTGAAGTACTCAAGCAGCGGGGGATCACGCCGGCTGCCTTAAAATGCGGTCCGGACTACATCGATCCGATGTTTCACCGGCAGGTACTCGGTGTGGAGAGCGGAAATCTGGATCCGTTCTTCTGCGACGCGGAGGCACTCCACGGAATCCTGCGTGAAGGACAGGGCCGTCATCTGCTGATCGAAGGTGTCATGGGCATCTACGACGGCATGAGTACCGAGAGCCGTCAGGGATCATGCTACGAAGTGGGAGAGATGACCGATACCCCGATCATCCTTGTTGTCAGCGCATCCGGTATCGGCAGGACCGTGATATCACTGATCCGGGGGATCCTTGCGGACGATGAGAGACAGCTGATCCGCGGCGTGCTCCTGAACCGTATCTCCAGGGGATTTTATGAGAGACTGCGGTCTGTCCTGGAGAAGGAACTGTCGGACGCCGGGTATGGTCATGTGCGTCTTCTGGGCGGGATCCCCGCGGTACCGGAGTTGGTGTTTGAAAGCCGGCATCTCGGCCTGAAGATGCCGGAAGAGATCGGAGATCTCCGGGAGAGGATCCGGAGGTTTGCCGCGGTACTCGAGGGAACCTGTGATGTGGACGCCATCCTGCGGATCATGGACGGCGCAGAGGAGTTTGCCGCCCCGGAGCAGGGGGGGCAGTTTTCAGTGAACTTTGCCGTGAGCAATGACAGCCGGCCGCTGATCGCCGTCGCGCGGGATGAGGCGTTCTGCTTTTACTACAGGGAAAATCTCAGGCTCCTTGAACAGGCAGGCGCGAGAATCGCGTATTTTTCGCCGCTTCACGACCGGGAGCTCCCGGAGGGAGCTTCCGGGCTGCTTCTCGGAGGAGGGTATCCCGAGCTTCATCTGAAGGAGCTCAGCGGGAACACTTCCATGCTGGAGGCTGTCCGGAGCGCTCTTGGGCAGGGGATGCCGTCGATCGCCGAGTGCGGCGGCTTCATGTATCTGCACCGGTCCGTTAAGGACAGAGAGGGCAGGGCATATCCGCTCGCTTCCGTGATCGACGGAGAATGCACCGATACAGGGCATCCGGTCCGCTTCGGGTATCTTGAGGTCGCGCAGGAGAACGGGGGAGGAAACCGCGCTTTCGGAAGAGACCTCACCGGCCTGAAAGGGCATGAGTTTCATTATTACGACAGCACGGCCTGCGGCAGCAGCTGTCTTTTTGAAAAACCGGTCTCAGGACAGCAGTGGAAGAGCATGACCTGCTCGGACACACAGATGTGGGGCTACCCGCATTTTTACTACGGGTCACACCCTTCGTTTCTGCAGGGATTCATCAGAGCAGCACAGGAGTACGCACATGGAACATTCGGCCAGGTTTTTTGCAAATAAGGACTGTGAATACTATCCCTGTCACAAGGGGAATCTGGAGATCAACTGTCTCTTCTGTTTCTGTCCGCTCTATGACACGGACTGCCCGGGAAACTATAAGATGACGGAAAAGAACGGGCGGCTCGTCAAGAGCTGCATCGACTGCGTGTTCCCTCACGTGCCGGAAAACTATGACAGGATCATGGAGCTTCTGCGCAGCAGATGAGACGGGCTTTCCTCTGAATTCTCAGGAAATTTCAAAAACCACTTGACAAGTTAGCATAGGCTAATTATACTCTGTATCGGTTAGGGAATGCTAACCGATATTTTTTGTATCGATGTTAGCGAACGCTAATCAAATACGACGACGGGAGGATGTATATGATGCCACTTACCTATGCGGAAAAAGAGCAGCCGCAGATCATCAGAAAGATCAGCGGCAGCCCGGAAGTGAAACAGCACCTGGAGGATCTGGGATTTCATGTCGGCGGCGAGGTGAGTGTCGTCAGTTCGCTCGGTGAAAACCTGATCGTCAAGGTCAAGGAGAGCAGAGTCGCTGTCAGTGATGAACTGGCAAGAAAGATCATGATCTGAGGAGGCGCCCTCATGACGAAGTCATGATTCGGAATGGCGCCGACGACTTGCCGCCGAACGAAGGTGAGGGGGCGATTCATTGTGAAAGAAGGGAGGAGCAGAAAGTGAGAACACTACGGGATGTAAGGATCGGAGAAACGGCAACAGTGGTAAAGCTGCACGGGGAAGGTGCCGTCAAGCGCAGGATCATGGACATGGGGATCACAAAGAATACCGATGTGTATGTGCGCAAGGTGGCCCCCTTGGGAGACCCGATCGAGGTTACGGTCAGGAACTATGAGCTGTCGCTGCGCAAAGCGGACGCGGAGATGATCGAGGTTAAGTGAGCGCTCAGGACCGGTTTTTCAAGGGAATTAGCGCGAACTACATTATAAGGAGGCATATAAATGAGCATTCGTATTGCACTTGCGGGAAACCCGAACAGCGGAAAGACCACGCTGTTCAATGCCCTGACCGGTTCCAATCAGTTTGTCGGAAACTGGCCGGGGGTAACGGTTGAGAAAAAGGAAGGAAAGCTGAAAAAGCATGATGATGTGATCATCACCGACCTTCCGGGCATCTATTCCCTTTCACCCTATACGCTGGAGGAGGTCGTTGCCAGAAATTATCTGATCGGCGAGCGGCCGGACGCCATTCTGAACATCATCGACGGAACCAATCTTGAGAGAAATCTGTACCTGACGACGCAGCTGGTAGAGCTCGGCATCCCGGTCGTCGTCGCCGTCAATATGATGGACATCGTCAAAAAGAACGGCGACCAGATCAACATCGGCGAGCTCTCTCGTCAGCTGGGCTGCAAGGTGGTGGACATCTCGGCGCTCAAGGGCGACGGGACCATGGAAGCTGCCGAGGAGGCGGTAAAAGCCGCCAAGACCGCCAAGACCGTACCGCTCCACACCTTTTCCGGTCCTGTGGAGCATGCGATCGCCCACATCGAGGAGGCGGTCGTCCATGAGATGCCGGAGGAGCAGCAGAGGTGGTACGCCATCAAAATCTTCGAGCGCGACGACAAGGTCCTGGAGCAGATGAACATCCCGTCTGACAAAATGTCTCACATCGAGAATGATATCAAGGCGGCGGAAAAGGAGCTGGATGACGATTCGGAGAGCATCATCACCAATGAGCGTTATGTCTACATCGCCGGGGTGATCAAATCCTGCTACAAAAAGAAAAACGCGGGTTCGCTGTCTGCCTCCGACAAGATCGACAGGATCGTCACCAACAGATGGCTCGGCCTTCCGATCTTTGCCGCGGTCATGTTCCTGGTCTACTGGATCGCCATGGTCGGTGTCGGGGCTCCGGCTACCGATTTTACGAATGACTGCGTTTTCGGAGATGGCTTCCATCTGTTCGGCATGGACGGAGGCTACGGCGAGCTTTCTGAGACATACGCGGACGCGTCGGCCATTGTCGACGGCTATGATGCTTATGTGGAAGAAAACGGCTCCGCTCCCACGGGAGAGTACACATATACAGTGGAAGATGAGGAAACGCTGGAGGTCACCGAAGAGACTGCGAGCATCGAGGATTACGAAGCGGCTGTCAAGACGCTGGAAGGGATCGGCGATGAACCGGATCCCGCGGATTACGGTACCTGGATCCCCGGCATCCCCGCCCTGGTGGAACAGGGACTGGACGCGGCCGGCGCGGCGGACTGGCTGAAGGGCCTGATCCTCGACGGTATCGTTGCCGGTGTCGGCGCGGTGCTCGGATTCGTCCCGCAGATGCTGGTGCTGTTCCTGATGCTGGCGTTCCTGGAAGCCTGCGGTTATATGGCGCGTATCGCTTTCGTCCTTGACCGTGTTTTCCGGAAATTCGGTCTGTCGGGCAAATCCTTTATCCCGATGCTGATCGGTGTCGGCTGCGGCGTGCCCGGTGTCATGGCGAGCCGTACCATTGAGAATGAACGCGACAGACGCATGACCATCATGACGACCACCTTTATCCCCTGCGGAGCCAAGGTGCCCTTCATCGCAATGATCGCGGGTGCGATCTTCGGCGGCTCGGCGTGGGTCTCCACCTCCGCGTACTTCATCGGCATGGCGGCGATCGTCGTGTCCGGCATCATGCTCAAGAAGACCAAGATGTTTGCCGGTGATCCCGCTCCCTTTGTCATGGAGCTTCCGGCCTATCACATGCCCACACTCGGCAATGTGCTCCGGTCCATGTGGGAGCGCGGCTGGTCATTCATCAAGAAGGCCGGTACGATCATCCTGCTTTCGACTATTGTCGTCTGGTTTACTTCGTTCTTCGGGTTTACGGAGGATGGATTCCGGATGCTCGAGGAGGACGAGCTTGAGCTCTCCATGCTGGCTACAGTCGGCAACGCGATCGCCTGGATCTTCGCACCTCTGGGATGGGGCAACTGGCAGGCGGCTGTCGCTTCGATCACCGGACTTGTGGCTAAGGAGAACATCGTCGGCACGATGGGCATCCTGTACGGCGGCGGTGAGCTGACAACATGGCAGAACCTGGCAGCGGCATTCACGGGGGTCACAGGATTCTCCTTCCTGGTGTTCAACCTGCTCTGCGCGCCCTGCTTCGCCGCGATCGGCGCGATCAAGCGGGAGATGAACAATCCGAAATGGACATGGTTCGCGATCGGCTATCAGTGCGGTTTCGCTTACCTGATCGCGTTTATGATCACCCAGTTTGGATGGGCGTTCACCGGCAATATCAACGTGATCGGCCTGATCATCGCGATCGCGGCCCTTGCGGGAATGATCTACATGCTGTTCTTTAAGAAATACAGGGAAGCCGACAAACTGGAAATAGCCGGTGCTGTTTCCAAATAACAGGAAGGACTGGTCATGATCGCCTGGATCACGGGAAATCTCGGAACAATACTCATAACGATCCTGCTGCTTCTGATCGTGGCAGGGTGTATCCGGTCGATCATCCGGGACAGGAAACAGGGACGGTCGACCTGCGGCGGCAGCTGTGCACATTGCAAAATGTGCACAGCCTGCAAGGCGGCAAGACCCACCGGACAGCCATAAACATGTCAGGTGATCCGGTATCAGGAAGAGAGGAGCGATCATGATCGCAAATGCAGTCATCATCCTCATCCTCGCGGCTCTTATCGCTGCGGGGGTGTGGCGTATCTACCGGACGATCCGGTATGGGAGTTCCTGCTGCGGGACCGGCGGAGCGATGGATAAAAAGATCCGCGTAAAGGACCGCAACAAGTCGCATTATCCCTATTCCTACAGGGTCAGGGTTGACGGCATGGTATGCGCCGGATGCGCGAGAAGAGTTGAGAACGCGTTCAATGCCGGCGGAGAACTGTGGGCCAAAGTCGATCTGGAGCATAAGGAGGTCCGGGTGCTTGCGAAAAAGGAGATGGGACGGGAAGGCTTTACGGAGCTGCTGAAAGGGACTTCCTATACGCTGCTGGAAGTCTCCTGATTTTTTTGCCCGGATGTTAGCGATTGCTAATATCAGGGTTCATAATTCTGATACAAGGAGGGAAAGTATGAGTCTGAGTGAACTGAAGGAAAACGGGGAGGCGTGTGTTTCGGAGATCAGCGGCGATACGAGGTTTGTCAGCAGGATCACGTCGATCGGCCTGACACCGGGATGCCGGGTCAGGGTCGTGAAAAATGACAGAAACCGTCCGATGCTCATCTATTCACGGGATACGATGATCGCACTGAACAGGACGGACTGCGATGGCATCAGGGTAGAGGAGGTGAGCGCATGAGCGCAACGATCGCACTTTTGGGGCAGCCGAATTCCGGGAAGTCCACTCTTTTTAACGCACTGACAGGACTGAAGCAGCATGTTGGCAACTGGCCCGGAAAGACGGTAGAAAAGAAAGAAGGTTCCTTTACACATGACGGGAAGCAGTATAACGTGGCGGATCTGCCGGGTTCCTACAGCCTCTCGGCCAACTCCGACGAGGAAGTGATCACCAGAGACTTTATCGCTTCAGGCAAGGCGGACGTCGTCTGCATCCTCGCGGACAGCTCCCAGCTGCAGCGCAGTCTGTTTATGCTCGCGGATTATGCCGGCATCAACGCGCCGTGTTTTCTGCTCCTGAACATGGCGGATGTGGCGGCGGAGCAGGGCAAAAAGATCGACGCAAAAGCAATCGAGAAGAAGCTCGGGATCCCGGTGATCCCTTTCTCCGCTACGGATGTACGATCCTACGACGCTTTCTACAGGACGCTCGAACAGGCGATCAGCACAGATACGCATGTCGATGTCTCGTCCCTGGCAAAGCAGTATGAGAGCGTGAAGGGCTATCAGGAGCTCAGCGAGCTGATCCCGGAGAACGCGATCCCCGGGTATTCCTCCATGTGGCTTGCGGTCAAGGTACTGGAGGGAGATCCGGTCGTCATGGCAAAGCTCGGTCAGGCACTCACTGCCGAAGATTATCAGAAGCTCCGCGAGATCAAAAAGCAGGCAGAGGGGGCGGTGGCCGTCGGAGGCTGCAAATTCGCCTGGATCGACGATGTGATTGCGGGAGCCGTCGACGCAAAGCAGCAGAAGGTGACACTCGGCAGACTGGACCGCATCTATACGAACAGAGTCTGGGGAAAGGCGGCGGTCATTCTTACGGTTCTTCTGGGGCTTATAGCATCCTTTATCCCGGCACTTCCGCTCATGGGCGTGGGTGAGGCGGTACTTGCGCTGAAGGCACCGGTGATGGACGGGCTTTCGTCGATCGGATGTCCGGAGGTCGTAGGTCTTGTGATCGGTGACGTGATCATCCAGTCATTCTCCTATATCTTCAAGATGCTCGGTTTTGTGTTCGGCGTGACGCTCGTCTTCGGCCTCCTGGAAGAGGTCGGCGTCATGGCCCGCATCTCCTATGTGTTTGACAATACCATGGGAAAACTGGGACTGCAGGGAAAATCGGTCATGCCGTTCCTGGTGAGCTTTGGCTGCACGATGGGCGGCGCCGCCGGTGCACGCGTCATCGATAACTGGGGACAGAAGGTGCTGACCATCGCACTGGCCTGGGCGGTTCCCTGCGGAGCCGCGTGGGCGACCATTCCCATGCTTTCCTCGATCTTCTTCGGCCCGGGAGCGGTGCTGGTGATCGTCGCGATCCTGCTGACCATGCTCCTCCATATGTGGGTCACCGCCAAGATATTCGGCGGGCAGCTCGTGCAGAAGGAGGAACGATATGGGATGATCATGGAGCTTCCGCCTTATCACAGGCCCAAGTGGGGCGCACTCTTCAGATATGTTCTGGGGAGGACCAAGGATACGTTCATCAGAGTCGCCAAGGTCGTGCTGCTGGTCTGCGGCGTGTTCTGGCTCCTGAGCTATTCTCCCTCCGGAGACGGCGGGATACTCTACAGCATCGGTGTCGTGATCGAACCGGTGACGAAGTTCTTTGGGATGCCCTGGCAGCTGTTCCTGTCCTATGTGGCATCCGCTGTCGGCAAGGAAGGCGCGATCGGCGTGATCAGTGCGCTCTACAGCGGCGGCTCCTACAACGGTGCGTTTACGCAGGCCATGAGCGGCGGCGGGGTCGCATCGAACTTAAGCGAGATCCTTCTGGCCAATGTGAGCCGTCCGGAGGCGCTGGCGTTCATTTTTGCCATGACCTTTAACATGCCCTGCGTGGTGGCTCTGGCAGCGACCTATCAGGAAACGCACTCCGCAAAGTGGACGGCCAGGATCGTCCTGTATTATACGGCGGTATCTCTGATCCTGGCATTCCTTGCGTATCATGTGGGAATGCTGATCTGGTAAGCCGGCTGCAAAAGAGGTTTTCATGGAAGAGATGCTCAATCTGCTCCGGGACGGTCACGCCCGGACGATCCAGATGCTGGCGGCGGAACTTGACACCAGTCCGGATGATATCGAGAGAAAACTGGAATATCTTGAAAACACAGGCGTGATCAGAAGAGTCCTGTTTCAGAAAGGAAAATGTAAGAGCTGCCCCGGCTGCCATGCGGACGGAAATCGGGACGCTGCTATGTGTGCCGGCTGCATGCCCGAGGGCGGATTTAAGAACATGGGCGAAATGTGGGAGGTTGTCACCGGTCAGGGTGATCTGCATTTCGCCTGATGAAAGGGGTACCATGAACACGGAACTCCTGACGGGGATCATGATCCCGTTTGCGGGAACAGCGCTTGGCTCCGCCTGTGTCTTCTTCATGAAAAAAGAACTCGGGGTGATGGTGCAGAGAGCCCTCACCGGATTTGCGAGCGGCGTGATGGTGGCGGCTTCGATCTGGAGCCTGATCATACCGGCCATGGAGCAGACCGAAAACCTGGGCAGGCTGAGCTTTCTGCCGGCCTGCGCAGGCTTCTGGCTGGGGATCCTGTTCCTGCTGCTTCTCGATTCGGTCATTCCGCATCTGCATATGAACTCGGAAAAAGCGGAAGGTCCGAAAGCGAAGCTGAAAAAGACAACAATGATGGTGCTCGCGGTAACGCTTCACAATATCCCCGAGGGCATGGCTGTCGGTGTGGTATACGCAGGATTTCTTTCGGGCAATGCAGCCATAACGGCCGGCGGAGCACTGGCTCTGGCACTGGGGATCGCCATTCAGAATTTCCCCGAAGGCGCGATCATTTCCATGCCGCTTCATGCGCAGGGAAAGAGCAGGGGAAAAGCATTTCTGGACGGTGTTCTCTCGGGAGCCGTTGAACCTGTGGGCGCTGCGCTCACGATCCTTGCCGCGGGAATGATCGTCCCGGCGATGCCGTATCTTCTGAGCTTTGCGGCGGGTGCCATGCTGTACGTCGTGGTTGAGGAACTGATCCCCGAGATGTCGGCCGGGGAGCATTCCAATATCGGAGTCCTCATGTTCGCGCTGGGATTTACGCTCATGATGGCACTGGATGTGGCACTGGGATAAGAGGAGATCGCTTGAACAGTATGAACAGATCGGCAGAAGACTACGTCAGGACCATCTACATGCTGAAGCAGAAGCTTCCGTGCATCAGGTCGATCGATGTCGCCCATGAATTGGGCTTTTCCAAGGCGAGCGTTTCCCTCGCCATGTCGAACCTGAAAAAGAAGGATATCATCGTCATGAATGACGACGGCGGGATCGAATTTACCGGGAAGGGGCAGATGATCGCCGAAAAACTCTATGACAGATATATCATCCTCTGCGGATTTCTGCAGGATGTCGCAGGTGTGGATGAGGCGACAGCAAGATCTGACGCGTGGAGGATCGGGTATTATATCAGCGATTCTACATTTGACGGGATCAGAAGATTTGTCGGCGCGCATGCGGAGTGCGCTTCATCGTAAGCTTTGTTTTAACGCCTGTCTGCGGAGTGATATACGCAGGGATCCGTCAGATGTTCATGGAGTCCGGGATTCTCCGACAGAAAACGCTTAATGCCGGCGAAGGTCTGTGAACTGATGATATGTTCGATCCGGCAGGCGTCTTTTTCAGCGATGACAGTATCAACATTTGTCACGGCCCGCAGAAAACGGGTCAGTGTCGTGTGCTTATCATAGATTTCTTCCGCAAGGCGGGTTCCTTCCTCGGTAAGCTCCAGCCCACCGTCGTCATTCATCAGAAGAAGACCCTGATCCCTCAGGATACCGATCGCGCGGGATACGCTCGGACGCGAGAAATTCAGCTCCTGTGCGATATCCACGGATCTGACATGTCCCATTCGCTTCTTCAGCATGTAGATCGTCTCGATATAGTCTTCTCCGGATTCGTGCACGCCTTTGTCTCCTTGTATGTTCAGCCGCCTCAGGGACCCGCGGCTCTTTCTGCAGGGGAGAGGCGTATGGCATGTACGCCTCTCATCAGGTAGGAGAAAATGATGTGTTGGACATCATTGTTAGCG
>JAILFA010000132.1 GCA_024687125.1 Lachnospiraceae bacterium | reverse complement strand
GGTTCCGGCAGAGCCGGGATCTTTAAGAGCTTCTGTATCTCTGACACCGTGTACTGCATCTGCCGAAGCCCGTTCGAGAAGACCTCGATCTTCGCCATGCTGATCACCATGGACATCGCCAGCATCACAGAGAGCGCCATCTCAGGCACCGTCATGCTTCCCTTCCCGACTAACAGGATACTGACCGGGATGACCCCAAGGAGTGTCGCCGGCATAAACGCAAAGGCCAGCTTCATCGTCACCCAGGTGGATTCCAGCCACTTGATCACAAAATCCCGATATTCGCAGATCGCTCCCGCGAATTTCTCGTAACTCACCCCCGTCCTTCCAAACGCCTTGATCACCTCGATGCCTTCCACATATTCCACGATCATGCTGCTCATATGCGCGTTGGCTTCCTGATACTTTGTCATATTCTTTCCGCTGAGTTTAAAGGTGAGCATCATAAAGATCATGCCAAGCGGCAGCGCCAGAAGAGCTCCCAGCGCCACCCGCGGATCTACCATGGCGAGCGTGACGAAACATACCACAGGTAAAAGGATATGCCCGGCTCCCTCCGGTACCACATGGGCAAGCGGCGGTTCGATATCCTCGATCTTATCGACGATCACCCCTTTGATCTCGCCGATCGAGTGCGCATAGACTTCTCCCAGCGGCGCTTTCAAAAAAGTGTCCGCCACCTTAAGCCGCAATCCCTCCAGCACATGGAACGCCACATAATGAGAGATTCCTGTCGATATCCCGAAGCAGACAACCTTGATCAGATACGCCCCCAGCGCAGCCAGACAGAAACGCATCACAAACGCGTTCTCGAGATTTCCCTCGATATACCGGTCCAGGATCCGGTACACGCAGTAATACGGCACGAGACCGGCCAACAGACTGATCATGGAAAAGACCACGGATATCCCCAGTCTTCCGCCACTGCCCTTTGCATAAGAAAGCAGTGTTCCAAACCACTTTTTCTCTTCCATTGCTGTTTTTTCTTTCATTGCTTTTCCTTTCTCTTCTTCACAGTCATCATTCCGGATCCGGGGGACCCGGCAGATATCATCAGTTAACGCTGCGGCTCTTCTGTTCGCTTACCCTCAAAACGTCCTCACCGCCTGACCCCTGTTCGGAGCCAGACGGTGAGTCTGTTTTTTCGATATTAAGTTTTACTTTCAGATGCCCATCAGTTTTTTCCAGCCGGGCAGGAAAAACTTCTCCAGTGTTGCCAGTGCATCGGCTGCCTCTTCAGATCCGTAATTGTGGACCACCGGCTCAAACAGCGCTGTCAGATAGGCCGTCAGCAGCAGATGCAGCTGCCGTGGGGATATGTCCGGAGCTTTGATCCCGATCCCGCGGAGCTCTGCCAGATATAAAAGAAATCTGTCCTGTGCCGCCTCTGTCATATCATGGAGAAAGTTTTCGTATCTGCTGCCTTTGGATCTTGCGATCAAAAGATGGAAGTTCTCCATATCGGGATACACCACATCCCTCATCATATCGATAAAGGAATCCTGCCAGACGATCTTCCCGTGCTTTTTTACGGGTTCTTCATATCGCTGCATATGCTTCCGCGCCCACTCTGAGAGCTTGTTCTCCGCCGGAGAGACCAGCTGGCAGAAGAGATCCTCTTTATCCCTGCAGTGCCGGTAGATCCCGGCCGCTGTCATGCCGCAGCGATCCGCGATGCTCCGCATGGAGGCCTTCTCAAAGCCGCGTTCCAGAAACTCTTCTCTGGCTGCCGCCATGATCTTTATATGATTTGCAGTCTTGTCTCTCGGCATGAAGTGTTCCTTTACGCTAACATATTTAGCTAACAACGTTTGCTAACATGTGTAAAATATCACGCCGCGGAACGTTTGTCAAGCACATAAAAAAGATTGAAAAAACGCTTGCATTTATAGTTAGCGTATGCTAATGTTATTACGTTAGCGATTGCTAACTTAATGATGCCCAACACATCATTATCTCCTACCTGATGAGAGGCGCATATGCCATGCGCCTCTCGCCCATTCATAGAGCCGTTTTAAACAGCGGCTGACAATATGCACAGAGGAAACTTGAGCGATGCAGGAATCCGGGGAAGACTATATCGAAACCATCTATCTGCTGAAAAAGAGAAAAGGGCTGGTCAGATCCGTGGATGTCGCTCAGGAGCTGCACTTCTCCCGCCCCAGCGTATCGCGCGCCATCGGGATCCTCAGGGACAGCGGTCTCGTTCTGATGAACAGCGACGGCGGTCTGGAGCTGACAGAAAAAGGAATGCTCCTCGCAGAGTCACTCTACGAGAAGCATACCACTCTTACCCGTTTTCTCCGTGCCGTTACCAGGGTGGATTCTTCCATCGCGGAAAAAGATGCCTGTCGGATCGAGCACATCATCAGCCCGTCAACCTTTGAGGGGGTAAAACAGTTTCTCAGGGAACATCCCGAACTGCATGAACATCTGACAGATCCCGCTGAATATCATTCCGGCGACCGGCAGAGAACGCACAGATAAGCCCCGCAGGCTTTCCCGGGGATGCTTTTAACACAGTGCCGCGCCAAGATCTCTGCACGCTTCAAGTGCAGCTTCATCAGGTGCGCTGTTGGCTGTCACACTGTCGCATACCAGGATCGCTCCCGCATCTTTACACCTCTGCTCCCAGTCTCTCATCCACTGCCCGTCTCCCCATCCATAGGAACCAAACAGGGCTATCTTTTTCCCTGACAGAGCGGATACGATCCCGGTAAACATCGGATCAAAGGATGATTCCTCAAGGACTTCGGCGCCCATAGCCGGACATCCGAAAGCAACGGCGTCATATTCCGCCAGCTTGCCGATATTGAACTCATCAGGTCCGAACACGCTTGCCTCTGCGCCGCCGTTTTTTGCTCCCTCCTCCACGGCTCCTGCCATCGCTGCGGTATTTCCTGTTCCGCTCCAAAATACTATTGCCACCTTGCTCATAGAAATTCTCCTTTCCTTTCTTGTTGTATGATCATCCTGACACGGTTACGCAGTCATCACCGCCAGCTGTGTCAGGGATTTACCCTTTTTCTTCAGTTCCCGATAGATCTCCGTGCACAGTTTGTACTTAAGAAAGATCCTTTTTGCTTTTTCGGGTTTGGAAAAAGCTTTCCAGCAGCCGCAGAATTTGACTCCTTTGCAGGGATGCTTCATAAAACACGCAACATCGGCGGGCGGATATCCCAGAAACAGACCGATCTCATGCGGAAAATCTCCGTTTTCCTGTAGTCTTTGGATCAGCTGCACAATACAGCACTCCGGGCTTTCACAGGGATATCCTTTGCTCCTTAAGATCTCCGAAGCCTGCGGATCATCAAGATCCTTTTTCAGATGATCCGGACGATACAGATAGATCAGTGCATAGGCATCGGTTCTTTTGATCGGTATGACGCGGATCCCCTTTTTCCCCAGTGCACGGTTCAGCTGTCCGGCTTCTCTGTATAGATCCGTTCCCTCCGTGATCTTTACGGAAAACAGGCTTCCCGTTTTTATGCCGGCAAGCGTAGGGGAACAGTTTTCAATGATAAGTTCTTCTGACACCATAACCTCCGATCTGATCAGTCTTATTTCCGATCATCCGTCACCTTATTGCTTCAGGGTTAGCATTTGCTAACTTTCTGTTTCAAAATAACTCCGCTATGGGCGGAGTTATTTAAAAGGGGCAGGATCAGCTGAAATATGTGCAGATCCACGCAGCCAGTGCGGAAGCACCAGGGAATATGACCATGAGCTTGAGCAGCTGACTCTTTATGTTATATCCGTACTTTCTTCCGGTGTAGACACTTTTTACCTCCGGAAAGTAAAACTGAAAGAACTGATACTTCATCAGCAGGAAGTAATCGAAGCAGATCATGTCATAGATCTTGTATACGGTAAATATGAATACAAACCGGAAAAAGAATTCCCAGAACGTAAAGCTGCTTCGAAAGCCATCCCAGATCGCGATCACTCCGGTCCCAAGGATCATCAGAAAACTGAACACCATAAGTGTCCATCCGATGATCCTCGCCCCGTAAAACAGTTCCCGATCCCTTGGTTTGATGGCCTCCTGTGCTTCCCTGGGCGCCGACGAAAAGAACTTTTTGTCCTGAATGAACGCGACCGCGGCAAGCAGCATGATCGTGATCGCCGCGCAAAAGATGATCGCCAGGAATATCGTCAACAGCATGATCTTTCCTCCTTACAGTTAGCATCTGCTAACCATGATATAGTATCATGCTTTTTCCGTTTTGTCTACAGATATTTTCTGCAGGCCTTTACGCAGTTCCGTCCAGCTTAAATGAATATCTCCCCTGCAACTTCACCTGGCTTTTTCAGGAGGCCTGCAGCGAGACCATATGCGCATAGGTTCCGTTCTGCGCACACAGAGTGTCATGATCCCCTCTTTCCATGATCCGGCCGTCCGATACCACAAGGATCTGATCTGCGTCCCTGATGGTCTTCAGTCTGTGAGCGATCACCAGCAGTGTCTTATCTCTGCACAGTTCCGAGATCGCCTCCTGGATGGCTCTTTCGTTATCCGCGTCCACACTGGCCGTAGCCTCATCAAGAATCACGATGGGGGCATCCTTTAAGATACATCTTGCGATGGATATCCGCTGTTTTTCTCCGCCGGAGAGAGATGCTCCGCCTTCCCCGATCACGGTGTCAAAACCGTCCGGCAGCTGCATGATGAAATCATAGCACCTTGCTTTTTTCGCTGCCTCCTCCACCTCTGCTCTTGTGGCATCCGGCCTGCCGATGGCGATATTGTTGTATATCGTATCCTGAAATAGATAGACTCTCTGAAATACCATACTGATATGGTCCATCAGGCTACCGATCGATACGTCCCGGATGTCCTCCCCGTTCACAAGGATGCGTCCGCTTCTCACATCCCAGAATCTGGCAAGAAGTGAAGCGATGGTCGACTTTCCTCCGCCGGAGGGTCCTACAAGAGCCGTCATCTCACCGGCATTTACCTTAAATGAAACATCTCTCAGAACATCCTTGTCCGTATAGCCGAAGCCCACATTCTCATATTCGATCGCCGGCACCGCTGCGTCCCGGATATTTACATCCTGCAGGGTCTTTTTCCCTTCATCCTTTAATTCCTCTGCCGCAAAAACTTCCTCGATCCGGTCAAGACTTGCGGAAGTAACGGTAAGCCTTGCCATCTGAGAGTAATAACTCTTGATGGCAACGAACATATCAAAGAGAAAGAGCGCCATGCCGATCATATATGTGTCCGGGAGCACTCCCCTGCCAAACAGCAGTCCGGCCAGAGCCAGCATCAGGGATGTCCCGATCCCGAACGTCAGGTAAAGCGCCCTTGCCCACGGGCTGTAGGCAATCTCAAAGCCAATGCTCTCCCTGCAGCTTTTTTCAAATTCCTCCGTCAGTCTCTTCGATCTGTCCCCAAGCATGTTGAAGGACTTGATGATGCCTATTCCCTCGGCGAAATCCAGGACCTCCTCCGTCAGTGATTCCGAACCCTCCTGCTTGATCACGGAATGCCTGAGCGTCGTCTTAAGCATCAGGTTTCCCACAATGATAAACGCCAGCACGATAAGCACGGCCAAAAGCCCCAGCCGTATATCCATCAGAAACATCATGAGAACCATAAGTCCCTGGGATACGATAAAGGATACCAGTTCCGACAACACGCCCATGCAGTTTTCTTCGATGAATACCATGTCCGTAGACAGAACCGCACTGATCTTGCCCAGATTCCCTTCCGTAAAATATCCCATGGGCAGCTTTCGCAGATGATCGCCGAGCCTCATCCTCATATCGGCAAACACCATATACCCTGTAGCAGATTGAAGGACATTGGTGATATGCTCAAATACCGCCTCTATGATCACGCTTATAACGATAGTGATCCCCAGATACAGGCATTTTCTCCCATCCATCTGCCCCTGCATAAACATACTTATCATCAAAAAAGACAATACCAGCGGAGCCTTCATCATGATCCCTTTGATGAAGGAAGTGATATAGGACAGCCGTATTCTGGTCTTATATTTTCCGGTCATACCGATCAGTCTGTGTAATATCTTCAGCATTGTTTCAGGCCTCCTTTATCTTCCATGTGCTTGCACTGACGGACGCATCCCAGAACTTCTTATATTCCGGACAATCTTTCAGAAGGTTCTCATGCCTGTCAGCGGCAATGCACTGTCCTTCCTTCATGACACAGATCTTATCCGCATTCTTTACGGTGGATAATCTGTGGGCGATCACAAGCACCGTCTTATCTTTAATGATCTCATCGATCGCTGCGTTCAGTTTCTCCTCGTTCTCCGGATCCATAAAAGCGGTAGCCTCATCCAGAACAATGATCGGCGCGTCCTTAAGGATCGCTCTTGCGAGCGCTATCCTCTGTCTCTCTCCTCCCGATAACTGTTTTCCGCCGTCTCCCGCCTTCGTTTCAATACCCTCCGGCAATCTCGCCAGAAATTCGTCGCACTGCGCTCTGCTGGCCGCCTCGAACACCTGCTCCCTGGTGGCCCCCTGTTTCCCGATCAGGATGTTTTCATAAAGCGTCATATTGAAGAGGAACTGCTCCTGCGAGACATAGGCAACCTGCTCATTCAGCGCTTCAAGCGTCATGTCGGTTATATTCTGACCGCCGATCCTGATCGTCCCCTCGTCTATGTCGTAATAATGTACAAGAAGCTTTGCAAGCGTGGATTTGCCGCTTCCCGACTCACCCACAAGGGCTGTGGTCGTCCCCTGCCTCATTTCAAGATTCACTCCATGCAAAACCTCTTCATCCTCATAGCCAAACCTGACATTTTCAAATGTGATATCCCTCCCGGCACCCGTGAAACTATGTTTCCCTTCTTTGAGCGGCGGATGATCCATGAGTTTCTCCAGCTCCGAAATCTTATAATCCAACTGAGGAAATTTTCCCGCGAAATTAAGAGCTTTCAGGAATGAAGGCCCTACCGCAAACGACATGCACAGAACAAGGATGAGCTTATCGAGAGCCAGCGTACCCGACAGCACCATATACGATCCCACAGGGAGCATGAGCAATGCCAGACAGGGAAGGATGCTTGCATATGCCGCCATCCATGGCCAGCACACCTTATACCACGCGATCGTAAAATCGCGATAATCCCTCACCATCTCACCGAATCGCTTATAGGAATCACCGTCCTTGTTAAAGACCTTGACAACCTCCATACCGTTGACATACTCGATGATGGTATTGTTCATTTTTGCTGCGGATTCATAATAATCATTCATCTTTTCGAATCCGGATTTCATCATCATCCCCATCGCGAGCATTCCCAGCACCAGAGGGACAAGAGACAGAAGTCCCAGCCTCCAGTCCATGACAAACATCAGCACGATGATCAGAACTGGAATAAAGATGTTCGCGATCCCTTCCGGGATGGCATGGGCAAGAAGCAGCTCGATCTGGTCGATATCATCTGTAAAGATCTTTTTGATCCGGCCGGTCCCAAGATTCTGTATATTGCCAAGCGGCTGCTTCTCGAGTTTTCCCTGCAGAGAGATCCTCAGATTTTTCAGCGTGTTGTATGCGCTGATATGCGAGAATTCCAGCCCCTTGACATACAAAAGCGCAAACGCGATCTCACATACTGCCACGGCAAGGACTCTCCACAACACAAAGTACAGTCCGATGTGCTCTCCTCTCGTAAGCGGTGCAATGATCTGATAAAGAAAGAAATACGGGATCACGTTCGCCACGATTCCGAGTGACATCAGCACCGCAGCCCATACGGTGTATTTTTTGTACGCTCCGATATACGGAGAAACCTTTTTAAACATCGCTTTACCTCCCTT
>JAILFA010000071.1 GCA_024687125.1 Lachnospiraceae bacterium | reverse complement strand
ATCGCTGCGGGCGGATCATGCGGCCGGGGATTCTTCCTGATAGCGGAAGTAATTCAGGAGTTCCTCGATGCGCACCTGTGACCGGTCGACCTCGCGTTCTTCGCGGATCTGATTGAGCACGATGCCTACCGATGCGGTATTTGTGGTCATCCGGAATGTTGATGTGGGTGCCGCGAACGGGTCCTGCGCTCCTTTTTCTTCGATCATCTCGTACCGGTCGGTGGAGAGTTCCTCCATCAGATCATCCTGGGAAATTGCAAAACTGAAGCTTTCATCATCCCCCATCCCTCCCACACTCTGGGCGCAGCACATGAATTCCGGTATCTTAAACGCCGCTCCGGAGACGGACGGTTCGGTGATCAGAGCGGACCCCACGCTCACCACGGCTCTCCTCGGGGCGCTGCCCACGCCGAAGAACCGGCCCACCAGATTTCGGCTTCTTTCGCCTACGATCCCGGTATCTTCCACATCCATGGCGCCGCTTCGTTTTTCCAGTGCCTGCATCGGATCCTTTTCCTTTTGCTCCGAGAGCCATTCGTGGAGCTTCTCGATGATGTCCGGGGAGCCTGTCTGTTCAACAAACTGACACAGCGGTTCGTCCCCGTATGTCACGGTCGCAAGGATCTCACTCACCTTTTCCGAGTATCCCAGCGAGAGATAATAGTCATATTTCGCCTTGCAGTTGTAGTCCTTGCTGATGATGCTTTTAAAGTTCATAGTGATCTCCTTTCGTTTATGTGACAATTGTTGTGATGCTCTGAGTATATCGTGTCCTTCTTCGCGGGATGTCGCCCGGCAGGCGACTTTTCCCTCTCTGTATCGAGTGTATGTAACTGGTTTCCGGTATGACTGTAGCAAACGGATTGTCCCATAAGAACGCCGCAATCACGAATGGGTGTTCGGGTGGGATATACATCCATATTGCCTTGCAATTTGCATTGCAATTTGCATTGCATTTTGCATTCTATTTGTTATTATATGATAGTAGGATTTATTGAGGTTTGAATGGGATGAGGAGAAGGAACGGAAATCATCGAGAAACAAGAGAGGTATTACCGTGGCCACTAAAAGAGTAACTATTACAAAGAATCAGAAACTCACGCCCGAGCAGTTGTCTATGATGCAGGCAGCGATCGATGCTCCTGTAATTTACGATGAGGAACTGCCCAAGCAGACCGCCGAACAGCTCGCACAGTTCAGACGGCTGTCAGAGATCAAGCGGGCCGAGCGGCGCAAACAGAACGTCACGCTTCGCCTGTCTTCAGTCGCCTTGGAAAAGGCCAGATCACTGGGGAAAGGATATACATCTGTTCTCAGCCGTATTTTGGAAAACGCACTGAATGATCCGGAGCTGATACGAAAATACTTGTAAACAATCGAAGATATGAGGCTGTAATCTTTAGGTCATGCGGTAGGAAACTCTATTCTGATCGAGAGCTTTCCGCCAAGTGCTGTCGCGATTCTCTCCATAGTTGACACCGACGGATTAGATACACCTCTCTCTATTTTTGACAGATCTGATTGGTCGATTCCGGTTAATTCGGCGAGCTGTTTTTGTGATAATCCCTGTTTTGCCCTTGCTGCCGATAAAGCCTTGGCAAACAGCAGATTGGACGCCGGTTTTTCTTCCCGTATCGTTTTTCCTTCAGCATAAATGGTTTCAACCTCGAGATCCAATTCATCATTCCACATGATGCCGTAGGATCCCATCAGTTTTCCGCCGAGGAACAGATCACGATCCTTCAAAGCCTGCAGTTGAGGGTATTTCTCGAAAAGCACAGCAAGATCAAACCGCTTCACAAGACCGTCCCGGAAGCGTACCTCCAATACTGTTCCTTCCCGATAATTGAGTTCAACTGCTTTATGAAACATTGTATACCTCTGTATCCTTACTCGAGAATAGGGGATATATCCCCTATTGTCAAGTGCTCACCTGTACTTGGAAGTTTTCAACAGATAACCTACCGCATAAGGCGCACAATTCTTCTACATCAGCATAGATGCATTATGACCCCAGCCGCTTATTCAGCTTCTTCTCAAACCGATTGATGGTTTTCTGGGCGCCGTCCTCGTCCTCGGACCAAAGCTCGCCGGCCAGATCATACTTGAAGCCGTAAACATCGGAACGGGTATCATACCACTCGGAGTATACATCGGATCGGCAATCGTACCACCTGCCGTATTCATCGGATCTGGTGTCATACCAGTCGCCGTACGGAACGCCGGCCTCATCGTCGTCCTTCAGGACACCGTCATAGAGATAGTCCTCCATATCATCCAGCAGGCCGTCATAGATCAGATCCTCCACGTTATCCAGCAGATCGTCGTAGACGTCATTCTCGAGCTTCCCCGCCATATCGTATTTTTCTCCCCAGTCGACATCGGAGGCCATGATCGCTTGCCCATAGGCAAGGGCCGCCTGATAGGCGATGGTGCACATTTCAACATGGCGGTCTTCTATGGTTTCGTAGAACGCTTCCACGGCCTCCTCATTCTGCACAAAAGATGCATAATCTGTGACGGACGCTTTCAGCTCCCCCCATTCTGTCCGGAGCTCCGCTTCGATCCCTTCGATCTTTGTATTTCCGTCACTCACGATCGCGGCAAAGTCTCCGGCCGGTGCGTCTTCTTTGCTTTCCTCCTGCTTCTCCTGCACTTTTTCGGCATCCTCTGTAGGGGCCTTTTCTTCTGTTTTGTCGGTCTGATCCTGTTTGGTCTCCTCAGTCTTTTTCTGTTTTGCTTTCTCGGATTTATCCTGCTTTGTTTCCTCGTTCTTTTTCGCCGTTTTACTGCTGCCCTGATCTGATTTCGCGGTTTTGTCTTCGGCTGTTTTCTTGTCTGCAGTGCCGCTCTTTGTCTCGGGATTCGTCAGCGTCTGACCGGACGATACCTTTTCGAAG
>JAILFA010000044.1 GCA_024687125.1 Lachnospiraceae bacterium | reverse complement strand
CCGACCACGAAGAGATCCAGAGAGCCGTTTTGGAATTCAAGGAAGCGCGCGAGCGCATGGGCTGGAAATAAGCGATATCACTGCATGATCATCCGAAACTGAGCATGTGTTTCGAAAGAAAATACTTGCTCAGTTTCGGATCTTTGTTTTCGCGGACGAATTCGACCTGAAATCCAAGCTTTTTGTAAAACTCGGGGGCCTGAAAACCGAATGTCGTGAGGGTTATGATCTCGTATCCCTTGCCTTTGTAGGCATCTTCGACGGCACCGATCAGCCTGCTGCCGAGCCCGCTCCTCCTGCAGCTTTCATCAACGATCAGATCGCCCACATGAACCTCATTGTAATATGCTCTGCCGGTGATCGCTCCGATGATCTTTCCGTCACTGTCTTCCGCAACAAAAAGGAACTCATCAAAGTTGAGCTGTACATCGTTCTTCACGGCATAGTCCGAAAAGGCCACATTGAGAAAGGATGCGATCCTCTCGTCTTCAGCCTCGACTTTTCTGATCACTGCCCCGTTCATCATCTGCCACACCTCCTGTATTTAACCTATGGAAATGGTGAATAAAAAGGCGGGGAAACCGTCTTTCACGGCTCCTCGCCTCACTCGGAGTGACTGGATTCGAACCAGCGGCCCCCACGTCCCTAACGTGGTGCTCTACCAACTGAGCCACACCCCGATATTCATATGTTTCTGCCGAATCCGAACCAGCGATCTCCACTTCGCTCCTGCAGTAACCAAATCAGTATATATGAAATGATTTGGAGTTGTCAAGCACATTGCTAATTTCCCCCCGTTGGATTATAATGAGATTTATGGCATGAGCCGCTTTCCCGAAAGGATCATTCATGGCTAATAAGACCTACCAGGCAGGACGGATCATCTTTGAACGCGGAATGGACGTCGTTCGATCACTGGACATCATCACAAAAGGACGCGTACGCGCCTGTTTTGATTACTGCACCTTAGAGCTCGCTCCGGGGAGTGTCATCGGCATCGGCGAACTGCCGAACGCCATGTACACTTTTACCTATGAAGCGCTTGAGGACACTGTCGTCTACTCCTATCCGTACACCGGTGAAGCGGACCTCGTCGCGATGTTTAAGACCAACCAGAAGCTGATCGGCACGCTGGTCGTCGGCAGCATACGTTTTGCCAGTGCGCTGCAGAAGGCCTCGCTGGATACACTCGAGCTCGCCGGGGTGGAATACTCCCGCCTGCAGGAAGCCAGAAAGGAATACCCGGATCTGGCCGTCAAAGCCGGCATGCATCCAAAGAACTTCCCGGAACTGGACAGGATTCCGGCTCCCGAGCTGCAGGACCGGTCCCGCGGCTGGCACCGCGACTTTATCGATGATCTGGCCGCCTATGAAAACACCGTAAAAAAGGACTTTCTCGCGATCCCCAGCATTGGTCTCGGCATCGGTCTTATGGTCAACAATTTTGCCGAGGAGACGATGCGCTATGTGGAGGACATCTTCAACTATCTTGATAACCTCAAGGAAACCTCGGCGGCATTCATGAACACCTACCAGGCCGCCAAGACGCCGCGGGCAGGCGCTGCGGGCGATGCTTCCGTTCCTGATGATCCTACCGTCCACGATCCTCTGACGGCTGTTCTGGATTACGGAATGCCGGACAGCGAAACCGCGGAGTACTTCCGCAGCTTCCTGAGCCGCTTCAAGAAGAGCCCGGACAAGTACGGCAGCGAGGATAACGACCGTCTGATCCGCAGAGAACTGACAAAGAAGTTCTACGACATCTATACCGCCTGCTTCCTGCACAGTGTGCTGGGCTCCTGGGATCTCGTTCCCCTGGGCGTCCGCATGTTCCTGCTCTTCGGCTACATCGACGAGGAGCTCGCCGGATCCGAATATGCCGCCAAACTGGCGAGCCTCGCAAGCTCGTTTGTCCCCGGCAGGGAAGCACATGTGCTCACGGTCTATGAGTGGCTGACCATGATCTATGAGGGCAAGGTCATGCCCTCAAAGAATGAATTTGATCTGGACTATCCCGCCTACCTCAAGGAACAGAAAAGGAACGGGGAGATCAGCGAGATGCAGGAGCACGAGATGCTGGACAGCCGCATCGACCGCCTGAAGTTCGAGATCAAAAACATGTTCTCGACCGGCAACCGCGTCACCTTCGGCCGTATCACGACCTTTGTGCCTGTCTTTGACAAGGACAATGTGAACCGGACACTGGATCAGAGTTATGTCACGGCCGCTGCCGTCGAGGATACGCTCAACAAGATCCGCAGCATTGATTTCCGCGCGTTCTGCAGGCAGAGCGTCTTTTCCAATCCGGAGATCGGCATTAACTCCTTCTTCCTTGACGCGGAGGTCCTGCCCTATGTCATTCTGATGCCCAACATCGGCTCGCGTGCATCCCTCTGGCAGGAGATCGATTCCAAAAAGCGCACGACTCCGGCGAGAATGATCCTCTCTATCTTCCATACTGAAGACCTGACGGATACCTGTACCCGCCTGGTCGCGGAATTCCGCTGGGAGATGTGCAAGACCGAGCAGGGTGTCCACTGGAACGACATCACCGACCCTTCGCTCACATCGATGTACTGCGACTACCTGCAGTTCTACCGCAAGAACTCGGCCCTCTCCGCGGAGATGCGCGAAAAGATCGGCATCACCTTAAAGAACAACTCCAACAATTTCAAGAAGATCTTTGTCGCGGATTACCTGACCTATATGAAATACGAATCACAGGGCGCGCTCCGTCTCAACAAGGTCGCGCGGGAGATCCTGTTCGCCTTTTGCCCGTTCGCGGCATCCACACGGGAAAAGATCTCGGACAACCCACAGTTCGCGGCCTGTATCAAGACATATGAGATCGCTCTCGAAAAGAAGATCAAGCCGATCAAGAACCTGATCGCCAAGCTGAACGCGTCCGGCATCGATGTTCCCGCCCCGATCCAGCAGCAGGCGGATTTCCTGGAGAGATAGGAACTGTCTGACAGCAGACAGAATCAACCAAAAGAAAGGACAAGACCATGGCAGAAACAAAGACCTACAGACCAATGAAAGAAGGCAAGGTACGTGAGATCTACGATCTGGGCGATTCCCTGATCCTCGTCGCGACAGACCGCCTCTCCGCGTTTGATGTCATCCTGAACAGCAGGATCCCCGGCCGCGGCAAAGTGCTCACACAGATGTCCCGCTTCTGGTTCGGATTTACCAAAGACCTTATCGGCAATCATATGCTCTCCACCGATACGGCGGACATGCCGGAATTCTTCCGCACGGAGGAATTCGAGGGCCGCTCGATGCTCTGCAAAAAGCTCCGGATGCTCCCTGTCGAATGCATCGTCCGCGGCTACATCACCGGTTCCGGTTATCAGAGCTACATCAAGGACGGTACGGTATGCGGCATCCGCCTGCCGGAAGGCCTTCAGGAGTGCGCGCAGCTCCCGGAACCGATCTACACGCCCAGTACCAAAGCGGAGATCGGTGTTCACGATGAGAACATCTCCTTTGAGAAGAGCATCAAAGTCCTGGAAAAGGAATTCCCCGGCCGCGGACAGGAGCTCGCCGAAACGCTTCGCGACATGACGCTCGCGATCTATAAAAAGTGCGCGGACTACGCCCGCGAAAAGGGTATCATCATCGCCGACACCAAGTTCGAATACGGGCTTGATGAGAACGGCAACGTCGTCCTCGGCGACGAAGTCCTGACGCCTGATTCCAGCCGTTTCTGGCCGCTGGAAGGATTTGAGCCGGGACACGGTCAGCCGTCATTTGACAAGCAGTTCGTACGGGATTACTTAAAAGCAAATCCTGCGTGCAACTATACGCTGCCGCAGGATATCATTGACAAAACCTGGGAAAAATACAGTGATGCCTACCGGATGCTCACCGGGGAGACGATCGCTTAAGTCAGCAGGTGATGGCGATCTTTTCTACCTGCTTCTGCACCTCCTCATAGTCGCAGTCCAGGGAGTAGGCAAATTCAGAAAACAGCAGTTTCTCCGCCGTTGCGAGATGCTTCTCGTCGACGGCGGCGAATTTTTTACCTTCTTTGATCCGGTCGCGTCTGAGACGATATAACTTCCTGATCAGGCTGATCATCTCTCCGGCTTCATTGCGCTTGATGATTGCGCTGACGATGGGCTCGGACTTTTTCCCGCCGCAGATATCCAGATCCGCGTCATCTTCGGGATCATCGATGAGGCGTCTCACCTCATCCCGAGCCGTTACCTGGCGCAGCCGCTCCTCTTCGCTTTCGACAGGGACATACAGCAGTCCCTTTTCATCAACAGCCGCGATCAGCAGATAGTAATCTCTCTCTTTTCCGCGTTCGATGAACGGCGGCACAAGAATATCCTCAACGCGGCAAAGGCCGTGAAGCCCGTATACAGTATGATCCCCTTTCTTCAGCATGAGAATTGTCACCTCGATTTCAGAAAAACGCGCGACGCGAATATAGTATAACACAATTACGTACAGAAATGCACGTATATAAAACAAAAAATTGTGTTTTTTATAGAATTTCAGCTGACAGATCCGGCATACCGGCACACATCTTTCAGAACGCAGGCATCGCACTGCGGTCGTCTTGCGATACACACGGCGCGGCCATGCAGAACAAAGCGATGGCACAGATCATTGCCCTCCTCAGGCGGAACGATCTTCCGAAGCTCCTTTTCCACCTTAACAGGATCCTTGAGATCCCGGTCCACCAGACCGATCAGTCCGGAAAGCCTGATACAGTGCGTGTCTGTCACGATCGCAGGCTTCCCGAAAACATCCCCCAGGATGAGATTGGCGCTCTTGCGGCCGACGCCCGGAAGCGCGAGGAGCCTGTCCATGTCATCCGGAACACGGTCATCGTACTCTTCATGCAGCATCCGCATGCAGTTCACAATGTCCCGCGCCTTGCTCCTGCCCAGTCCGCAGGGATGGACGATCTTTTCTACATCCTCCGGATCCGCCGCAGCCAGCGCAGAGACCGAAGGATAGCGCTCATACAGGAGCGGTGTGGTCTTATCCACACGCGCGTCGGTGCACTGCGCGGCAAGCCGGACGCTCACAAGAAGCTGCCAGGCATCTTCGTAGGCCAGTGTGCAGTGCGCCTCCGGATATTCTTTTTTCAGCCGCTCGATGACCGCGAGCGCCCGCTGTTTTTTCGTCAAACTGATGCCTCCTGTGCCGTACACAGCCTGTAATAGTAACCCTTCTTTGCCATCAGTTCATCATGCGTACCGCTCTCGGCAATCCCGCCCTCATCGATGTAAAGGATACGGTCGCATCCGCGGATCGTTGAAAGCCTGTGCGCGATGATAAAGCTCGTCCTGCCCTTGAGGATCGTCTGCAGTCCCTGCTGCAGCGCCTGTTCCGTCTGCACATCGATGCTGGATGTGGCCTCGTCCAGAATCAGGATCGAAGGATCGGAAAGAAGAGTTCTCG
>JAILFA010000118.1 GCA_024687125.1 Lachnospiraceae bacterium | reverse complement strand
CGGGGACTCATCGATGACCGGCAGCTGAAGACCAGTCTGCTGAACCTCAACCATCTCCTGAAGCGCATCGACAACGAAGGCATCGAAAGTCTTGCGGAACCGATGCGCAGGTTTTATTCAAAAACGTAACGAGGCAGATCCTCCTAATAAAACACGTGTCCGCCGATGTTGATCCCCGTCAGTCCCGGGATCGGTGTCCGGAAATAGACACAGTTCCCGACATTGGTATATCCGCTCATTGCCTCATCCGCCGCGCGATAGCAGGAATCTGTCGCGCGGTTTTCCGCGAGCGCGAGTGCCAGCTTGCCGCAGGCCACCGGCGAAAACTGGTGCGGCTGATAGATGACGCCCACCACGGTATCCGGGAATACACCGGAACGCACGCGGTTGATCACAACAGCCCCGACAGCAACCTGTCCGGCATAGGGCTCTGCCCCGGCTTCGCAGTAGATGATATTGGCGAGCAGGTAGCGGTCGCCTTCCGCGAAATGCACATCGGAGATATCGCGCCAGGCGCTTTGTCTCGCCAGCTCCGACAGACGGATCTCTTCGGCCAGTTTGGCCTCCAGCGCCTTGATATCCTCTTCTTCCTGCTTTAATCTCGCCTCGATCTGCTCGGCCGTCTCTTCCGCCGCGGTGATCTCACCTTCATAACCCCTGATCGACCCTGAGGTGCTCTCCACCAGTCCGGCGACACGCCCCTGTTCGGCTGTCTGGTGCTCCCGGTACTCCTCCAGCAGCTGCATGTCCCGCTCGAGTTCCTCTTTCTTTTCCTCGATCCTCCTGCCGTTTTCCACATAGGCTTCCAGCATTCTGCGGTCATAGGCGGAAAGCTGCTCAATGTAACGGTTCTGGTTCAGGAAGTTGGCGAAGCTGCCGCTCTCAAACAGAATTTCCGTCATCAGGAAATTCTGGCGTTCGTAGATGAACTGTACCCGCTTCTTCATGGCGGCGTACTGGGCTTCCTGCTGCCGGATCGCCTCGTCCAGTTCCTCTCTGGTCAGAACGATCTGCCCTTCCTTGTCGTCGATCTGCCGCTCGATCTCCTCCAGGGATTCGCTCACCTCTGTCAGCTGCGTATTCAGATCCGACAGCTGCCCCAGCAGGGAATCCCGTCTGGCGTTGAGGTGATTGATATTATCCTCCTGCTCGGACAGTTCATTCTGACTCTGTTCATGCTGATTTTTGGCGTCCTCGAGTGCCTGTCTGGTCTCCTGTGTGGCATGGACAGGGCAATGCAGAATGCTGCCCGCAAGCAGACAGCACAGGAAGCAGGCCGCCGTACGGCGGATATGACTTTTTCCCGGTAGAAATGCCACGGAACTGACTTCTTTCTCAGAGGGTGATCCTGATCTCCCGCCCCGTGTGCTCGTATGGATAGTACCTGACACCCGCGGCGTCAAACATCCGCTTGGAAGCACGGGTCGCAGGAAGATCAGCGTATTTGTCGCTGTCGTAAACCACTGTCCTGATCCCCGACTGAATGATCGCTTTGGCGCATTCATTGCAGGGGAACAGCGAAACATAGAGCTTAGCCCCCTCCAGGGAGTTACCGCGGTAGTTCAGGATCGCGTTCAGCTCGCTGTGGACGACAAAGGGATACTTGGTCGCCAGCATCTCGGAGCCCTCGCGATCCCAGGGAAACTCATCGTCATCACATCCCGTAGGGAGCCCGTTATAGCCCATGGAGAGGATCTTGTTGTCACTGCTCACGATGCAGCATCCGACCTGCGTGTTCGGATCCTTGGAGCGCAGCCCCGAGAGGGACGCGATCCCCATAAAGTATTCATCCCAGGAAATATAGTCCTTGCGTTTCAAAGCTCTTCCTCCGTGCCCGCGGGCGTTTACTCGTTATCCAGTGCCATCACCTTGCCGATGCGCCGCGCATGCTTTTCCTCGCCGGAAAAAGGCGTATCCAGAAAGACATCGACGATCTCACAGGCCAGGAGCGGACCGGTAAAGCCTCCTCCCAGCGCGATCATATTGGCGTCGTTATGTTCCCGCGTGA
Organism: Lachnospiraceae bacterium; assembly: GCA_024687125.1. Taxonomy (GTDB): domain Bacteria; phylum Bacillota; class Clostridia; order Lachnospirales; family Lachnospiraceae; genus Butyrivibrio. The sequence goes on along the minus strand of JAILFA010000118.1, from coordinate 69,992 downwards.
GCCGGGCGGAGGTTGTCTCCTGCACCAGCGCGCAGCGGATCCCGCGCACCTTGTTGGCCGCGATGGAGATCCCGATACCTGTCGTACATACAACGATCCCCCGCTCACAGGTACCGTCCGATACGGCCCTTGCAGCGGCGATCCCGAAATCGGGATAATCGCACGAGGAAAGAGAATCCGTCCCGAAATCACAGACCTCCTCGCCGCGCGCGATCAGATGCTCGCGGATCTTCTCCTTGAGCGCAAACCCGCCATGATCACTCCCCAATGCTATCTTCATTCCTCTCGCTCCTTCCTGTATCGTCTATGATCCCATCCTCCGGGATCCTGATCTTACGGTGGCCGCAGGCTTTTTCCAGCCGGTTCATGATCGCTCCGGACAGATCCCCGACAGAAAAGCTCTCGGTGAAGATCTCCTCCATACCGTCCGTATCGCACTGCCTGAGCGTGCCGAAAAGATTTGCGGCGATCTGCTCCGGATCCTCTCTGCTGCCGAGGCAGTATACCCGCAGATGTTCTCTGTCGTACCATCCCGCCGACTGGGCGGCACAGAGCACCGCTGTCTTTTTCCCCGCCGCGGAAAAGGCGCCCGCCCTTTCATTAATGTATGCCGCCACGGCGTGTTCATCGCCCTCCACCATGACCATCTGTCCGCGGGGCGCATAGTGCCGGTATTTCATCCCGGGTGCCTTGGGTCTGGCGTCACTGCCGAGGATCGCCTGATCCACCTCCACATCGCCCAGTACCGCGCGGAGCATGGGAACCGTGACATAGCCCGGGCGCAGGAGTACCGGGACATCCTCCGTGAGATCGATGATGCTGGACTCCAGTCCGATCCCGACCTCTCCGCCGTCGATGATCATGTCCACACGTCCGTCGAGGTCTTCGATACAGTGTGCGGCCTTCGTCGGTGACGGCCTGCCGGAGCGGTTGGCACTGGGGGCGGCGATCAGCCCGCCTCCGGCCCGTATCATCGCCATAGCCGTGGGATGCGATGGAAACCGTACAGCCACTGTGGGCAGCGAGCCGGTTGTCGCGTCCGGAATATCTGCGTTTCTGTGCAGGATCATCGTAAGCGGGCCCGGCCAGAACTTTTCCGCGAGCATCCTCGCGCTCGCCGGGATACGCACCGCTGCGCGCTCCAGATCCGCGATATCTGCGATATGGACGATGAGCGGATTGTCGGAGGGTCTTCCCTTGGCGGCGTAGATCCTGCGGCAGGCATCAGCGTCCAGTGCGTTCGCTCCGAGTCCGTATACCGTCTCTGTCGGGAAAGCTACCAGTCCGCCCTCCTTAAGGATCTGTCCGGCAAGCGCGATCCCCTCACGGACAGACTGTATCTCCAGCTCATCGGGATATGCCCGCAGGATCCGTGTCATTTTTTCATTGCCGCCGTGATGACATCCCAGACATCCGGCGTCTCATAACCGAGCTGCCAGGCCGCGACGCCGGCGATATCATAGGTTTCCATCACGGTCACCTTGGTCCTGATGGACTCCGCGTCCTCCATCCAGATCTGCCGGAGCGTTCCGTCCTTTTCCTTGAACTCCCCGTAATTCTGGCAGGTCGTTTCATCCCAGGTGAGTGTAAGCCCGCGGTCCTTGACCCACTGCGCGGCATCGGCCATTCCCAGCGCCGAGGAATCTATTTCCCCGTTACTAGTCGCCCATACTCTGGTGTAAAAGGGCATCCCCCCGATGACTTTGGAAGCAGGAACCTCAGCGACCGTGCGCCGGATGCCGTCCTCGACATAGCCGATCGACGCTACGCTCCCTGCCTCAGGACTGCCCTTATAATGCTCATCATATCCCATAACGATCACATAATCCGCGACTACACCCTGTTCCGCGCGGTCATAGTGATCATTGAGGCTGCCCATCGGCACATAGTTGTCCACCGAGAGGACCAGCTTGTTTTTCCGGCAGGCGATCGACAGCTCGCGGATGAATTCGATAAAATCCTCGCCCGAAGAAGACGGAACCGCCTCAAAATCGACATTGATGCCGTCCAGTCCCACACGCTGCGCCTCATCTATCAGCGCATCGATCAGCGCCTTTCGGTAGGTCAGATGCGCCAGGACCTTGACGCCGTCGCCCTCTCCGGTGAAGTTGTCGACCATCCCCCAGACTTCAAGTCCTTTGCTGTGAGCAAAGTTTACATAGCCTTCTTCGGCAAAGCTCGTGATACCGCCTTCATCATCGCTCAGGCAGAACCAGGTCGGCGAGATCGTGTTGAGACCGCCCTCCGTACCTGCGTTGGTCGCGGCGACAAGACTCTCCACCGTACTGTTGCCGGATTTTCCCGCTATGAGATGCCATACCATGTTGATCTGATAGGGCTTGCTGATCGACGTGTATTCCGGGATCTCCACGGGATTGGACTGGAGCCGCTGATACTCGATCGGATCGGAAAGACGTTTGTTTTCCACGTATCCGATAAACCCGTCCTCGGTCTGCACCTTGGACCAGTTTTCCAGTTCCTCCAGGATCTCCACCTGGTCTCCCTTTTCAAGGTCCGTGAGGATCTCACTCTTGACACCGCCGCGCACACGCACGGATGTGTCCTTGTTGACAGGGGCGCGCTTTTCAGGTACCCACTCCGTAAACAGCAGCATCCGATTGGGATCCCGGTACAGCATATAGTCAAAATTGGCGAAGCGCTGCACATAGTCCAGAGCTATGTACAGTGTGTCATTCTCCATCCTCGCTATCGGGCAGTCCAGTGTCCCGCTGCTGCCGTCAGTGGATTCCCAGGTCTTCTCACCGATCCTGGTATACACCATTTCCGTCGGCATCGTATAGATCAGCATCTGGTCCGCCTCACCGGCGTAGAACCTGCTGCACAGGATCGCATCCACATCTGCCGCGGTCATATAACAATGGCCGTCAAAAAAACGCGCGTGAGCCTCGATCAGTTCATGCGCCATCAGGATCGGCACATCCGCGTCATCACGCACACCGAAATACTCTGCGGCATCTGCCCGTTCACTGCTGTAGGAATATTTTTCCAGAAGCTGCTGCCCTGCATAAAAACCGCCGACCAATAAAATGAGGGCGACGGCGATGAGCACGGGTATAGCTTTTTTCATCCGTCCTCTCCTTTCCGACGCCCTACATTATAACACACTTTTTCGCCTGCATGTCTTTTTTTCGGCACCGATGGGTTCGCACCGAGAAACCATTGCAATGAAACAGATCCTGATGACACGGATGACCGGCCAAAAGCAGCTTTCTTTCCGCGAAAACACCTCCCGGGTCCGTGTCCGGCGAAACAGCAGTGTCTCTGTGAGCTTCCTCCGACCGCATCGCTTTATTACATGCTTGTTGCGTTTGTTGATTGTTCTGCGACATATTTCAGTTTAGGGGATTGCATTCCAGACAAAGGAATGCATGGCAGGACAAGAACTGTCCTGCGGTATCGATCTGATCCTCGGTCACCTCCTTTCAGATGCCGTCTGTCAGATGGATGCTCACGGAACGGATCATAGCACGAGCCATCACCCGCTTCAATGCTCACATCGTTTTTTCGTCATTTTGTACATTTCGGGCCCCTGTTTTTGTACATATTGACATCTGTTCCCGTATCCTATAATATAATTTGCACAAAAACCGGGATGTTTTCGGGGATATGGAATGAAGATCGAACGCTTGAACGAACATCAGATCCGCTGCACGCTGACCCGCGAAGACCTCGCCAAACGGGGACTTCGTCTCAGCGAGTTTGCCTATGGGACCAGAAAAGCGCGCGCTCTGTTCCAGGACATGATGGAGCAGGCGAGCTTTGAAGTGGGCTTTGAGCCCTCCGGCTGCCCTCTGATGATCGAAGCCGTCCCCATGGGACCGGAGTGCCTGGTGCTCATTGTCACGCAGGTCGAGGATCCCGAGGAGCTGGACACCCGCTTTTCCGTTTTCGGGCCCATGCTCGACGAAGCAGATGATGACGATCCGGAGGCCGATGACCTGGATGAAGAGATGGAAGATAACACATTCTCGCGCCTTTTGAAGGGAATTCAGGACAGCGCGGACTATTCACATATCTCCGAGCAGTATATGCCCAGACTGAGCCCCGGCGGGATCCGCCAGATCACGCAGCGCCCGGGCAGCGACAAACCCGCGGAGGACAAGCCCAGACCGCGCAGATACCGGATCTTTGCCTACAGTTCCATGCACGATCTGCGCCGTGCGGCGGGACGTTTTTCCAGCCATGTCGAAGCCTATCCCAACACGCTCTATCGCGGCGCCGAGGGTATGCAGCGCTACTATCTCGTAGTTCATCAGATCAAAAAGGACAAGGCGGACGCGCCCTATATCGCCCTTTGCACGATGCTCGCCGAATACGGTGCCGATTCCGCCACCCAGAGCATCGCCGAGGAATATCTTAAGGAGCACTGCGAAGTGCTGATCAAAGACCGCGCCCTGCAAAAGCTCGCGGAGATCTGATCCTTACTGTCTCACCTCAACATGACAGACCTTCATCGCTTCGAGCGCCGCAAGGTGGCTCTCTTTTGTGACGCCGGCGCAGCAGGAACCGTCAACGATCACGTGCGCGTTCGGCAGGAACGCCTTGGCGATCATCGCATTGCTGATCACGCAGATATCCGTGCAGACGCCGATCAGTTCCACCTCGTCATAGGCACCCTCCGCAAGGCGCTCTCCCAGTTCTCTGCTTCCAAAGGTCGGTTTGTCGATCACTTCCTCCGCAAAGGATGAGAGCTCCGGAACGATCTCCCAGCCGGGTGTCCCTTTCACGCAATGCTCTACAGGCAGATTCCTGCCCTCCTCCGTGGAAAGATAGTCGGCCGTATGCGTATCACGGGTAAAGATGATATCTTCGCCGGCCGCCCGCGCCGCCTCGATCCTTTTTTTCACCGCAGGGATCACGGCGATCGCGTCCTCATTCTTCAGTGCTCCGGTCGTAAAATCCACCTGCATATCGATGACTACAAGTACTTTTTTCATTGTTTTCCTCCTTATTTACATCGAGTTGGCTTTGACATATTCGGCGATCTCCCGGTAATGGACCTCCCAGGACTCATACCGTTCGTCACCCCTTCGGTCCGGAATCTCAAATCGTTCTTTCAGTTCCTTTCCGAGATAATCCGTGAACTTTCTGGCTCCCCAATAATTGAGATGAGAATCATCATTGAAATCCGTATGAAAATCCAGCCCGATCTCATCATAATCAAAGTTGGTACTGTTGAATTCAATATCATTCATCGCTGCGATCTCTCTGACCCGATTATACACCAATTCATCCTCTGCGACCGTGATATAGGGTGTCACAATAAGAAAAAGTTCCATATCATGTTCTTTTGTGTACTCGATGATCCGGGAAAGATATACCTCCGATTTAACCGTCAATCCTCCGCTGTATTTTTGATCGATCGTCGGTTCGTTCTGTGCTGCCACTTTAAGATAAGGGGTAAACCCCTTATTGGAAAGACTTTTCCGATGAACCGTAAAAGGATAGACCAGATCTTCCATCGTCAGACTGTCGAATCTTTCATGATAATAGGCAAACCCCGGAAAAAAATCCAGAACTCTCTCCGGTTCGGCACTCACCATGAGCATCTCCAGCTTGTTAAGTGAAAAACGCATGCCATAAAGATTGTGCCGTAAATAATCATATTGGTAGTCCTCTTTGAACCTGGCCGGGGAAAAAAGATCCAGTACCACAACCTTGGGAGACTGATATTTGCAGAACTCCCTGAGATAATAATATGTATTCCAAAGAGGCTGCTCAGCAGCGCAGTAATCAAAGGCTGCTATCCCGAAATCCTTCCACAGTAATCCGGTGTCAATATCACAGTCAATATGACTCGATCCGAGCATCACAACATCAATCGTATCGCGAGGCTGATAATACATGGCCTGTGCCTGATTGATCCCATGCTCATCCTTAACACACATCACTCCGTCCAGATACCAGAGGGTCATCAGGGTGAGAATCATAAAAGCGATTCGAAGAAGCATCTTTTTCATTTTCAGAACCTCATATACATAAAGTCGGCTGCATTATACGATGGTCCGTAAACTCCCAGCAGAAAGATCGCAACGATCAGCAGATAATACAACAGATAACGGCAAGCCGGCGGATAGGAGAAAATCCTTTTATCAAACGGCTGGTCTTTTCGTTCGTATTCACGGTCAAAGATCATGATCATGATCAGATATAAAGGAAGTAACGCATCCACAGGTCCGAGCTCAAGTGTACGGATCTGCTCTGCCGCAGGCCAGCCGCCGTTCCAGGCCGTAAACATACGGCATAGATATTCGATCCCCGTTCCAAAACTGGATACGCCAAACATGATCCACGCCGCAGCCACCGCAAAAAAAGTAATCGGGTAAGCCAGAAATACCGGAAGAGGTTTCCTGTGCTTTTCCCAGAGAATATGGATCACGGAATACAGACCGTGCATCAGTCCCCATGCCAGAAAATGAAGCCCCGAGCCATGCCAGATCCCGCAGACAAGAAATACGATCATAACGTTGAGGCATCTCCTGATATCCCCTTTCCGGCTCCCGCCAAGCGGGATGTATATATAATCCTTTAACCACCCGGATAAGGTGATATGCCATCTCCTCCAGAAAACACTGATATTCCGGGATCGATACGGAGCATGAAAATTCTCAGACAATTCTATCCCGAAGAGTCTGGCACATCCGATGGCTACAGAGGTGTACCCCGCAAAATCACAGTATATCTGAAAGGTATACATGATCATTCCCAAAGCCAGCCAGAGCGACCCGTAATTTTGCGGATTATCCAAAAGTACCTTCGTATGGATCGCGAGTCTGTCTGCGATCACTGTTTTCATAAAAAGTCCATATAAAAGAGCCGCCATAGACTCGGAAACTCTCTCTCCCTCAAACAAGCGGACGTTCTCAAGTGATTGAAACTGTTTCATAAGAGCACCCGGCTTTTCCACAGGGCCGCTGATAAATTTCGGGAAAAACCCCAGATACAGAAGAAATTGTACGGGATCCCGCTGCACACATATTGTTCCTGAAATAATATCAGCCAGATAGGAAATTGCCTGAAAGATATAATAAGAAAATCCGATGGGAAGCACCAGAAAGCGCACGACCTGATCGGAAATCAACAGGCTTCCCGCCGACTTGAACATCAAAAGACAGCCGGCGCAAAGAACGATCCCGGCGATAGCAGCAATGATCGCCGCTGTTCTTTTTTTTGAGAGCTTCAGTCGTTCGATCACAAGCCCCAGAATATAAACAAGGAAACCACTGGAAAGGAACCACCAGAATGCATTTCTGTCCAAAAAAGCTATATATCCAAGACTTGCGATCAACAGAACAAATGCCCGCGCCTTTTTTCGTACTGAATAAAAAATGATAACCGTAAGAAAAAGAAAGATGAGCGTCTCTATCAAAATAGTCACTTCAATGTGCCCTCCTCTTGGGATCTCCTCGGACCAGATTATAACATTGCATCATCGAAAAAAAGCAGATGATCCCGAATACTAAAGGAATCTTAAGATTTTCAGCCGACAGAAAACCTGCAAAAAAACCTGCAAAAAACAAAAAAATCCGCCCCCGGAAAACCCGGGAGCGGACTTTGAAAATCTTTGTGACCTGTGTGAAGTTTACGCCTGCTTGCTGTCGTCGTAAAGATCGACCAGTTTCTGCAGATACGCAAGTCTTGCCTTGGCGTTCTCCGCGGAAGCCGCATAGAGCTTTTCGGCGTTGGCCGGATTGGCCTTGCGCAGAGACAGGTAACGGACCTCGCCGTCCAGGAAGTCCTGATAATCGCCGGTAGGCATCTTGGAGTCGAGTGTGAACTTCTTCTCCGCCGCCGGATTGTAGCGGAACATATGCCAGTAACCGGCCTCTACCGCACGCTTCTCCTCGGTCTGGACCTTGGACATGCCGCCCTTGATCTTGAGACCGTGGTTGATGCAGGGTGCGTAGGCGATGATCAGGGACGGTCCCGGATACGCTTCTGCCTCTGCGATCGCCTTGAGGGTCTGGTTCATATCCGCGCCCATGGAGATCTGTGCAACATAGACATAACCGTAGCTCATCGCGATGGAAGCAAGATCCTTCTGCTTGATCTGCTTGCCGCCCGCCGCGAACTGCGCGACCGCGCCGATCGGGGTAGCCTTACTGGACTGGCCGCCGGTGTTGGAATACACCTCGGTGTTGACAACGAGGACGTTGATGTCCTTGCCGGAAGCAAGCACGTGATCGAGGCCGCCGAAGCCGATATCGAATGCCCAGCCGTCGCCGCCGAGGATCCACTGGCTCTTCTTGGCCGCGAAATCCTTGTTCTTCTTCACAAACTTCGCCGCTTCGGAGGAATCGCCGTCGATCGCCTTAAGGAGTTCATCCGTTGCAGCGCCGTTGGCCACGCCGTCCTTAAAGGTGTCGAGATACTTCTTTGCCGCATCGCCCGCAGCGCCGCCGTTCTCAGCGATCTTCTCGACCTGCTCCTTGATCTCGTCGCGGAGCGCTTCCTGTGCCAGGACCATACCGAAGCCGAACTCGGCGTTGTCTTCGAACAGGGAGTTGTCCCATGCCGGGCCCTTGCCCTCTTCGTTCACCGTGTAAGGAGTGGACGGTGAGGAGTTGCCCCAGATGGAGGTGCAGCCCGTCGCGTTGGCGATGTACATCCTGTCGCCGAAGAGCTGGGTGACGAGCTTGACATACGGTGTCTCACCGCAGCCTGCGCACGCGCCGGAGAACTCAAGCAGCGGCTTCTTGAACTGTGCGCCCTTGATGGTGGTCTCCTTGAACTTCTCGACGACCTCCTTCTTGGTCGGCAGCTTCACTGCATAATCGAAGAAGCTCTGCTGATATTCGTTGGCAGCCAGAGCGCCCATGACGAGGGTGGAAGGCTTCTCTTCCTTCTTCTCCGCCATGACGTTGGCCATACATACATTCGCGCAGGAGCCGCAGCCCGTGCAGTCGAGAGCGGATACGACGATGGAGAACTTGTAGCCGGGCATACCGGTCATATCCTTGACAGGCATATCCGCGGGAGCCTTTGCGGCCTCCTCCTCGGTCATCGCCACAGGACGGATTGCCGCGTGCGGGCAGACGAGCGAGCAGACATTACACTGGATACACTTTTCAGGATCCCACTTCGGTACGTTGACAGCGATGCCGCGCTTTTCGTAGGCAGCCGCGCCGGAAGGCGTGGAACCGTCGACGTAAGGAAGAACATCGGAAACCTTAAGGGTGTTGCCTTCCTGAGCGCTGACCTTAGTCTGGATGTTGTTGACGAAATCAAGGACATCCTTGCGGCCGTCGGTCGCCTTCTTGAAGTCAAGGCCTTCATCCTGCGCATCCTTCCAGGATTCCGGGATCTCAACCTTGATCAGGTTCTTCGGATCCGCACCGGCATCGATGGCGGCCCAGTTCTTTTCTACAACGTCCTGACCCTTGTTGCCGTAGGTCTTCTGTGCCGCGTCCTTCATGAACTTGATCGCGTCCGCTTCCGGGATGATCTTGGTGATGTTGAAGAAAGCGGACTGCAGGATCGTGTTGATCCTGGTCGGTCCCATGCCGACTTCCACACCGATCTTGGAACCGTTCATGATGTAGAAATTGATCTTGTGATCATACATGAACTTCTTGACCTGGCCCGGGATCTCGCTGTCGAGCTGCTCGACGGTCCAGGGGCAGTTCAGCAGGAAGGAACCGCCGTCCACGAGCTCCTGCACCATGTTGAACTTGCGCATGTAGCTCGGATTGTGGCAGGCCACGAAATCCGCCTTGTGGATGAGATAGGTGGACTTGATGGGCTTTTTGCCGAAGCGCAGGTGAGACATGGTCACACCGCCGGACTTCTTGGAATCATAATCGAAGTAGGCCTGCGCGTACATATCCGTGTTGTCGCCGATGATCTTGATGGAGTTCTTGTTGGCACCGACGGTACCGTCCGCACCCAGACCCCAGAACTTGCAGTTCGTGGTCCCCTCGGGGGTGGTGATGAGCGGAGCGCCCGCATCGAGGGACAGGTTCGTCACGTCATCGTAGATACCGATCGTGAACACTTCCTTGTCGGTGTTCCGGAAGACCGCCACGATCTGCTCTGGTGTCGTGTCCTTGGAACCAAGGCCGTAACGTCCGCAGTATACCGGAACGGATTCGAACTTCGTGCCCTTGATAGCCGCAATGACATCGAGAGCCAGGGGCTCACGCAGGGAGCCGGGCTCCTTGGTGCGGTCAAGAACCTCGATGCGCTTGACCGTATCCGGGATCGCCTCGACCAGTGCCTTTGCGGAGAAGGGACGGAACAGGCGGACCTTGATGACGCCGACCTTTTCGCCCTTGGCGGTCAGGTAGTCGATCGTCTCTTCGATGGTGTCGCAGACACTGCCCATGGCGACGATGACGGACTCCGCATCCTTCGCGCCATAGTAGTTGAACAGCTTGTAGTCGGTGCCGATCTTGGCATTGACCTTGTCCATGTACTTCTGCACGATCGCCGGCAGCTCATCATAGCCGGTGTTGCAGGCTTCACGGGACTGGAAGAAGATATCCGGATTCTGTGCGGAACCCATCTGACGGGGATGATTCGGATTCAGGGCATTTGCCTTGAACGCATCGATCGCTGCGTGGTCGACCATCTCGTCGAGGTCCTTGTAATCCTCATCCCAGACTTCGATCTTCTGAATCTCGTGGGAGGTACGGAAACCGTCAAAGAAATTGATAAAAGGAAGCTTGCCCTCGATGGCGGCCATATAGGCGACCGGCGTGAGGTCCATGACCTCCTGTACGCTGGAATCGCACAGCATGGCAGCACCCGTCTGACGGCAGGCATATACATCGGAGTGATCACCGAAGATGTTCAGCGCATGGCTCGCAACGCAGCGTGCCGATACGTTGAAGACGCCCGGGAGACGCTCACCCGCGACCTTGTACAGATCGGGGATCATGAGCAGCAGGCCCTGGGATGCGGTATAGGTGCTGGTCAGCGCACCCGCTACGAGCGATCCGTGCACAGCGCCAGCGGCACCGGCTTCAGACTGCATCTCCGTGATCTGCACGGTGCGTCCGAAGAGATTCTTCTTGCCCTTCGTCGCCCACTCATCGACATGCTCCGGCATGACGGAAGAAGGCGTGATGGGATACATGGCAGCGACTTCCGTAAACGCATAAGAAGCGTATGCGGCGGCCTCGTTGCCGTCCATGGTTTTCATCTTTCTTGCCATATTCGGTTTCCTCCTACCTTGAGAAATAGTTGAGACTGACGACTTCTATAGTATCATTCGGTGCCATCAGTGTCAACGATTCGATTACTGTTAGCAATGGCTAAATTTGGGCGTTTTGCTTGCATTCCTGATATCGATACGCTATCATAGGAAAAGGGTCGAGACCGGCCCGCTAAACTGTCATTCAGGAAGGAGACAATACTATGGCATACGTGATCAATGATACCTGCATCAGCTGTGGTTCCTGTGCGGCCCAGTGCCCCGTCAGCGCGATCTCTCAGGGCGATTCCCAGTATGAGATCGATGCGGACACCTGCATCGATTGCGGTTCCTGCGCAGCGCAGTGCCCCGTCAGCGCGATCAGCCAGGGCTGAGGTAAAACAGCATGAACAAAAAGCGTCCCGATCGGGACGCTTTTTTCTTGCCTTGAAAAGACCGATATGTCCGCTTTCTCAGCGCGCTTTTGATTCGAACTTCGTATACTGCGGCAGCCACACCAGCTCGATGGTCCCGACCGGGCCGTTTCTCTGCTTGGCGATGATGATATCCGCTACGTTCTTGCGCTCCGTATCCTTTTTGTAATAATCCTCACGGTAGATGAACATGACCACATCGGCGTCCTGCTCGATCGCGCCGGATTCGCGCAGATCCGACAGCATGGGTCGTTTGTCCGGCCGCTGCTCGACCGCGCGGGAAAGCTGCGAGAGTGCGACGACCGGGACATCCAGTTCCCTGGCGATGGCCTTGAGGGAACGGGAGATCTCGGAGATCTCCTGCTGCCGGGAATCTGAAGAACGCTTGCCGCTGCCGGTCATCAGCTGCAGGTAGTCGATAAAGACTGCGTCGATGTTTTTCTCCGCCTTGTATCTGCGGCATCGGGAACGCAGCTCGTTAACGGAGATACCGGGCGTATCATCGATGATCAGTTCCGTTCTGCCCAGAATATCGGCGCTCTCCACAAGGTCCGCCCAGTTACTGTCAGTCAGCTCACCGGTACGGATGTTGTGCGAATCCACATGCGAATGCATCGACAGCATACGGTTTACCAGCTGGATGCGCGACATTTCCAGGGAAAAGAAGGCGATGCTCTTTGACCCTCTGACAAGCATATTCTGTGCGATGTTCAGCGCAAAGGCCGTCTTGCCCATAGAGGGACGGGCAGCGATCAGGATGAGATCCGACGGCTGAAAACCGGAAGTATAGTAATCGAGATCCTGGAAATGCGTCGCCACGCCGGTGATATTGCCATGCACCCTGCCGGCGGCCTCGATCCTGTCAATGGCTTCCGAAATGGTGCGGCGGATCGGTTCGACCTCGCCCGCGCTCTTTTTCTGGGTGATCCCGAAAACCTCGCGCTCCGCTTCCTCAAGGATCTCCTGCGTATTGCCGCCCGTGTAGCAGCGGTTGCTGATATCCCCTGTCGCACGGATCAGTTTTCTGAGCGTGGCACGCTCCGAGATGATCTGAGCGTACTCGCCGGCATTGGCCACAACCGGTGCCCCCTCAATGAGGGAAGCGATATAGGTGATATCCGACACCTGCGGCGGTGCGTTCATCTCCCGCAGGCGCTCCTGCAGCGTTACCGCGTCGATGGGTCTGCGCTCGGCATCGAGCGAAACGATGGCGTCAAACAGAAGTCCCAGCTGACGGTCATAGAAGTCCTCGCCGCTGATCAGCGCCGTCGCCCTGTCGATGGCCTCACGGTCAACGATCATCGAGCCGACGACAGACTGCTCCGCCTCGAGAGAATGCGGAAGCGAGCGGATCACCGCTCCTTCACTGTTTCCGATCTGATCGGCCATGAGATCAGCCTTCCTGGAAGACCTTGACAGTCAGCTTCGCAGTCACCTGCGGATGGATCTTGACCGGGAGCTGCACCACCCCAAAGGTCTTGATCGGCTCCTCGAGAACGATCTTTTTCTTGTCGATATCCAGATCATGCTGCTTTTTTGCAGCCAGAGCGATCTCCTTGGTGGACACGGCGCCGAATACCTTGCCGCTCGTGCCTCCCTTCATACCGATCTCCACCGTGACACCTTCGATCCTGCCCGCGAGCTCCTGCGCTTCCGCAAGCCGTTCCTGGGCGAGGATATCCTCACGCCGCTTCTGATTCTTCCACTCGTTCAGATTTTTTTCCGTGGCCTGAACGCCCAGCTTCTGAGGGATCACATAATTTTTGGCGTAGCCGTCGCTGACTTCTACGATCTCTCCGCGCTTTCCCAGCTTTTTCACATCCTCTGTCAAAATGACCTTCATAGTGTCCCCTCCTCAATTCCCTTATCCAGTGCTCCGCGCAGGATCGATACCGCTTCCGTGGCGGAGATCCCGTCCATCTGACAGCCGGCCTCGTTCATATGACCGCCGCCGCCGAATTTCTCCATGAGCACCTGTACATTGACCTCATCGATCGAACGCGCGCTGACATAGATCCTGCCCTGCCAGGGCGTACACACAAAGCTGGCCCGGATCCCGCGGATGTTGAGCAGCTCGTTGGCCGCCTGCGCCCCGATGATCGTCGGACTCTCGACATCATCATCCGGATCGCAGATCGAGATCGCGAAGCTGTCGCGGTAGATCTCTGCCTGCGAGACCGCGTCCGCCCTTGCCTTATACTCCAGCGCGTCTTCGCGGAAGAGCTTTTTGACCCGCGTCACATCTGCTCCGCTCCTTCTCAGGAATGCCGCCGCCTCAAAGGTACGGACACCCGTTTTGGAGGAGAAATTGTTCGTGTCGATCATGATACCGGCGTACATGCTGTCCGCTTCCTCGGAACGGACACGTACATCGCCTTCGATGTACTGCACGATCTCGGAGACCATCTCACAGGCGGAAGACGCGTACGGCTCCACATAAGAGAGCGTCGCGTTCTCGATGACCTCGGTGCCCTGCCGGTGATGGTCAAAGACCACGATGTATTTGCAGAGCCGGAGCAGCTCAGGACACTCCGTTATGCTGGGCTTGTTGACATCCACAACGACCAGCACCGTCTCCTGTCCGACAGCGTCCACCGCGCGGGCGCTGTCGATGATCATATCCTCCTCATAGTCGGGATTGCCCTTGAAGAGCTCCATCAAAGGCCGGATCGAACTGGTCACCTCGTTGACGACGATCTGTGCCCGGTGATCCAGTGCCCTCGCAATGCGGTAGATACCCACGGCCGAGCCGAAGCTGTCGGCGTCTCCCTGGCGGTGCCCCATCACCAGCACATTATCCTTGCCGGCGATGATCTCCTCGAGCGCGTGCGCTTTGACACGCGCTTTGACGCGGGTGTTCTTTTCTATCTGCTGGCTCTTGCCGCCGAAATACAGCGTCGTATCGGGCGTGCGGACGACCGCCTGATCGCCGCCTCTGCCCAGGGCCAGATCGATCGCGCTCCTCGCGAACTCATAGTTCTGCGCATAGGTCAGACCGTCAAGGCCCACGCCGACGGACAGCGTGACCGCCATCTCATTGCCGATATTGACCGTTTTGACCTCCTCCAGGATCTCAAATCTGGAATCACAGAGCATCGTGCAGGAGAGTTTGGGCATGACCAGGAAATACTTGTCCTTTTCGATCTTTTTGGCGATGCCGCCGGCCGATGCCACATATTTATTGACCTTACGGTCGATCAGAGCGATCAGGAGAGATCTTCTGACCTCTTCGACGCTCTCCAGCGCCTCGTCGTAGTTATCCAGATAGATCAGCCCGGCTGCCAGCGACTGGTCATCGATCTCGCGCAGCGCCAGCTTGAGCGCCGTCTCATCAAACAGATAGATGGCGATGAGGCTCCCCTCATAGCTGTCCCCGTCAATGATCTCGCTGTTTCTCGCCATCTCCGTCAGATCGATGCGGCGCATCTGCAGGGAAAAGCTCTGCTCTCCGTACTCCAGTTCCATCTGAACCTCATCCTCATCGGTCGGAAGCTTGTCGAGCGTGACCTCCGGGAAGAAGGATGTGATGGATTTGCGCGCCGTTCTGTCGAGACGGACGGTCTGTTCAAACGCGCGGTTGCTCCATACGATACGGCCGGTATCATCCAGGAGTGCGCTGGGAAGATCCAGCTCCCTGAGCAGCGTCTTCTGGATCTGGCCGTATTCCGTGGCAAAGCTGACCATCTCGTTCATCAGGATGGCGCGCGAGTTCATATAGATCAGTACATTGATCAGGAAATACAGAAACGTGAAGCCGGCCAGGATCAGTCCGGCGTCCCGGCTGACAAGCAGGACCGCCACGTTGACGGCGAACAGCAGAATCCCCAGCCACAGGGACGTAAGAAACATGCTCTTCAGTTTACCCTTAAACCTGATCCGTTTTCTTTTCGCCATGAAGTCCTACCTCGAAAAAACCAGACATCATATCGTAGCATATTTTGTTTCTTTTTGCAAAAAGAACGTACCGCATGCAAAACCCCGTCAGCGGATAACTGACGGGGTTTGAAGATCATCCGGATTACAGACTGTAAAAGCCCCGGGGAATGCTCCTTAATCCTGCACGTATGCCATCAGAGCGATGTGTCTCGCGCGCTTGATCGCTACAGTCAGCTCTCTCTGATGTCTTGCGCAGTTGCCGGTGATACGTCTGGGCAGGATCTTGCCGCTCTCGGAAACAAACTTGGAGAGCTTGGCGGTATCCTTGTAATCGATGCCCGCTTCCTTGCCGCAGAACGCGCAGACCTTTTTACGTCTGTGCATGCCGCTGGGTCTTCTTCTCGGTGTATCGGATTTGTCACTTCTTGCAAAAGCCATGGTATTTCCTCCCATCATCCCATCTCAGGATCTGTATGTGTGAATTGTTTCGGTTAATTAAACGGCAGTTCCTCGTCGATCCCGTCCGGGATGTTCATGAAACCGTCTCCGGCATCAGCGGGTGCCGCCTGTGCCTGCGCACCTCCGCCGAAGGAGGAATGCGGCTCGCCGCCACCGCCGCCGTTTGCGGCGTTCTTGGACTCAGCGAACTCCTGATCCTCCACGACAACGTCCGTCGTATAGACTTTGACGCCGTCCTTGTTGGTGTAACTGCCGGTCTGGATCCTACCGGTGACCGCGATCTTTGTCCCCTTGCGGAGATACTTCTCGGCGAACTCCGCAGCCTTGCCGAACGCTACACAGCCGATGAAATCAGCCGTCTGTGCGTCAGGATTGTCCCTGCGCACAAACCGACGGTCCACCGCCAGCGTATATCTCGCGACAGCACTGGAGTTTTCGCCCTGAGAATAACGGACATCGGGATCACGGGTCAGACGACCCATTAAGATAACTTTGTTCATACCTGCATCCTTTCTGTGTTATGCAGCGTCGATGCGGACACACAGATAGCGGATGACGTTGTCGGCGATACGCATGCGCTTTTCGATCTCTGCAGGCGCCGTCGGCTCCGCGTCGAACCGGATGAAGTAGTAAAAGCCCTCGTTCATCTTGTCGATCTCATACGCGAGGCGCTTCTTCCCCCAGTCGTCCACCTCTGTGATCTGACCGCCAAAGCGCTCGATCAGCGCCTTTGCCTTGTCGACGACGGCGTTCTTCGCCTCATCGTCAAGCTTGGCGTTCACAACGACTGCCAATTCGTACTTGTTCATGTGCTTTCTTACCTCCTTTTGGTCTTTGGCCCCCGCGGGAAACGGGAGCAAGGAAAATGTTTTCGCGGAAATCCGATTTTAGCACGAAGATCCGACAAATGCAACACCAGCATTAAATACCAGGCGATATTTAATAAAAAAGTTAGGAATCCTCCTCCGCCGGCTTTTCACTCCGGCCCGCTTTCATCTTTTCCTCATAATCGCTTCCCGGCATGGGCTTCGCGAAATAATATCCCTGGATCATATCGCAGTCCTCGGCGGCCAGGAAATCCACCTGCTCCTTGACCTCCACCCCTTCCGCGACGATGCGCATGTTGAGGTTCTTGGCAAGCTTGATCGCCTCGGCGACAACGATCTCACCGCGCCTGTCGCTGGTCTCTCCGCGGAAGAATTCCGCATCCAGTTTCAGGACATCCAGCGGCATGTCCTTGAGGGAATTGAGCGACGAATAGCCCGATCCGAAATCGTCCATGGATACGGCAAAGCCGTAACCCTTGAGTTTATTGATGGTATTGATCATCGCCTTCTTGTCATCAAAGAAGGCACTCTCCGTCAGTTCGATCTCGATGAGCTCATGCGGCGTGCCGGCCTGATCCACCATCCGGCAGATCTGCTCCGCCAGATCGCTCTCGATAAAGTGCGCGCGGGAGACGTTGACGGATACGGGAACGCATTTCAGGCCCTGATCGAGCCATTTTTTCTGATCCGCCGCGACATGGCGGATCATATAGTGATCGATCTCCGTGATGAATCCGTTCTTCTCAAAGATCGGAATGAATTTCCCCGGAGGTACCAGCCCGAATTCCGGCGAATTCCAGCGGATGAGCGCTTCCGCACCGCGCAGCTCGCTGGTTCTCGGGTCATACTTCGGCTGGTAGTAGACCAGGAATTCCTCACTGTCAAGAGCCGCCCGCTGGCGCTCCTGCACCTGATCCAGCCACTGCTGCTCCTTGATGAGCTTGTCATCGAAAAAGGCGATACCGGATTCATCGCCGCCGCCAAGCGACATCCTTGCGGCCATGGCATCGCTGTATTCGGTGTCAAAATCCAATTCGCTGCTGCGGACGGATCTCCCCTCTTCATCGGTCGCCCGGTCGGCAAAAGCCACGCCGGCCTGGAAAAAGAACTTGTGCTCGCTGTCGATCTGCTCCAGTTCGCTGATGATCCCCTCCAGACGTATCCTGAGCGCCCTCTCATCCTCGTAGTGCAGGATCAGGCCGAAATCTCCGGCTCCGCAGTGCCCGATCATCTCGCGGCGGTCGAGTTTTTTCTCGATCGCCCGGTAGATCCGGCCAAGGACCTGATTGCCCTGCTGCACCGAATGACAGATGCAGAACGTGTTGTAATTGACAAACAGGAGCGAGACGATCGCGAAGCGGTTATTTCCATTGCACTTTCTGCGCAGCATCCGCTCGCCCTTGACCAGAAGGTATGTCCGGTTGCGTCCCTCCGTCACGACATCGTCAAAGAACAGGGAAAGCATCCTTCTCTGCCGGATGAAGTTCTTGATCCCGGCCCCCAGGATCGTGAACATGATGATCCCGAGCAGGATGATCAGACCGACGACAAGCGCCGTGAACATCATCACGTCCCTGCGTCCCGTGCTGAATATCGCCTTGCCGACAAAGAACTGCCTGCCCCCGTCGATCTCGACGACCAGCCAGAGTGGCAGATTGATGAGATTTCTGTTTGACTCCAGAGCCAGTTCGGGATCCTTGTCCTCCTCATCCTCATCACTGGACATCCATCTGGCAAAGCCTGCGAGATCCAGCGTAAGCCTTCCGCTCTCTCCGGGATAGATAAAGCTTCTGCTGACATCCCTGTAGACAAGGATCTCCTCATCATAGCCCGGCAGGAGCACCGTTCCGCTCTCTCCGCTTCTCGTGTCCGTGCCGTCCGCGTAGAGGATCGAGCCCTGCGCATCCGTGATCAGATAGTCACGCCCTTCGGCTTTCAGCAGATTGTATATGTTCCGGTCACCGCTCTCGATACCGCTCTCGTAAAGGCGCGACATGGTGAGGATCTTCTCGTATTCGGAGGCGATCTTGGTGTCGATCACATAGGAGCCGAAGTATGCCAGTGCCACGATCAGAATGAACGTAGCTGCGACGGTAAAAAGCAGAAATTCCACGATCGAAGACCAGATGTGTGCTTTCCTGATCTTTCTGTACTTTTTCTCACCTTTATTTGCCATGAACATGCCTCCCGGGTGTCAGTAACGGTTCCCTGTATCATACCCGAAAACAGACGGTTTGACAACGAATAACTCCGGCGGAAACCGCCGGAGTTTCTTTTTTATATGCAGTATCCCAATCGCTTAAGCGCGCTTCCTGAGGAGCGAGGAACGGATCACGCCTCTGGGATCCACGATCAGAAGCCTGACCACCCAGATCACGAGGGCAAGCGCCACAACGGAAAGTCCCAGGAAGGTGTCATTGATCATGTCCTCGAACGCCGGGGTGAAGTATTCCGCCTGCAGCTCCGCGTATTTGAAGACCGCGTCGACGAGCCACATGAGGGAAGCGCCCCAATACAGAAAGACCAGCGTCCCGAGGAGCATCGTGTCGTCCTTGCGGGTATACCATTTGACTGTCGCGATGACAGCGGCAAAAACAGTGATGAGCAGTGTCATGGGGTGTTCTCCTTATTTGTTCTCTTCAGCGGCTTCGGGTGCGGGACGCTTGACGATCGCGTTCGCCACGATGCACATGACCACCCATACCACGGTAATGAGCGCAGCCATGGATACGCCGACTGTTGCCATCTCACCGAGCATCTCCGCCGTATCGGCAGGATCCGCCATCGCCGTCAGGAACGGGAACCAGGGCGTCACCTCTCCGTGCCATACATGCTCAAACGCAAGCAGCACCGCGCCGCCCCAGAGCATCCAGGTGAGCCATTTGAGCTTGCGGCTGAAGGGGATCACGGGAGTATCGGAACTTCCCTCGCCCTGCGCGGGCACCTTGTTCTCTTTGGCTTCCTGCGCCTTTTCGATCGCTGTCACGATCACCGCTTCAGCTCCAGATACCAGAAAACATGCCATTTTCTTATCCTCCTGTTTTACAAAATCTCAGTTCGACTGAAACAATTCTGTCGCAGAGTTATGATACCGTCCATTATAAAGAACAGGCCGGGTGATGTCAAACACGATCATAGCCATGATTCAGCCATCTTTCTATTGCATCCGGCAGATCGATCCGCTGCTGAGATACTTGGGCGTATTTCGCCTTTTTCCTCTTTTTCGCCCAAACAATCAGACGAGAAGGAGCCAAAGCGACGGATTAGTGCAATTCAGGCTCTTCGTTCAGAAGGAAAACTGGTTGAAAAGGAGCCAAAGCAGCGATACGTGCCGGCTTTGACTCCTTTTTCAACAGAAAAATCAATCTGCGGGGAGCCGGAAAGACTGTTTTAGACAGATCCGGCTCCCCGTTCATTCAAACCGCTTCCACCATGCTCTTTACGTATTCGTAAACCTTTTCCGGCGCTGCGTCCCCGCTCTCGTGGATGAGACGGACAATGGCGCTCCCCACGATCGCCCCGTCGGCGAACCCCGCCATCTTATGTGCCTGCTCCGGCGTAGAGATCCCGAAACCGATCGCGCACGGGATCTTCGTGTTCTCACGGACGACCCTGACAATGGAAGCCAGATCCGTGGTGATCTCGCTCCTGGTGCCGGTCACGCCGAGGCTGGAGACGATGTAGAGAAAGCCCTCCGCCTCGCGGGCGATCATCGCGATCCGCTGCTCGGATGTGGGCGCGATCAGCGAGATCAGATCGATACCGTACTTACGGCAGATATCCTGAAATTCATCTTTTTCCTCGTACGGAAGATCCGGCAGGATGATGCCGTCGATCCCGATCTCAGCGCAGGTGGACAGGAATCTGTCCGCACCATAGGAAAAGAGCACATTTGCATAGGTCATGAACACCATCGGGATCTGCGTCTGTCCGCGCAGCTCGCGGACCATGCCGAAGATTCTGTCGGTCGTCACCCCGCCCCTGAGCGCGCGCTCGTTGGCTTCCTGGATCACCGGGCCCTCCGCGGTCGGATCCGAAAAAGGAATGCCCAGTTCGATGAGCGATGCGCCAGCGCGCACCATCTCGAGCACACAGGCTTTCGTCGTACCCAGATCCGGGTCCCCGCAGGTGATGAAGGGAATGAACGCCTTGCCGTTTTCAAAAGCATTTCTGATCTTACTCATGGAGGTCCTCCCCTCTGTAGCGTGCGATCGCCGCGCAGTCCTTGTCGCCCCTGCCGGAGATCGTGATGACGATCACTTTGTCCGGCCCCAGTTCCTTTGCCAGCTTCATGGCATAGGAAACCGCATGCGCCGATTCAATCGCCGGGATGATACCCTCGGTCCTTGCGAGGTACTCAAACGCCTGTACCGCTTCCTCGTCCGTGACCGGTACATACTCCGCCCGTCCGGTGTCATGCAGCCAGGCATGCTCCGGTCCGATGCCCGGATAATCAAGGCCCGCGGAGATCGAGTACACCGGCGCGATCTGCCCGTACTCGTCCTGGCAGAAATAGGACTTCATGCCGTGGAAGATCCCCTCGCGACCGGTGGCGATGGTCGCCGCCGTCTCAAACGTATCCACACCTCTGCCGGCCGCCTCACAGCCGATCAGACGTACCTCCTTATCTTCGATAAAATGATAGAATGTTCCGATCGCGTTGGAACCGCCGCCCACACAGGCGAGTACCGCGTCCGGGAGCCGTCCCTCCTTTTCCAGGATCTGGGATTTGATCTCCGACGAGATCACCGCCTGAAAATCACGCACGATCGTGGGGAACGGGTGCGGTCCCATGACCGAGCCCAGACAGTAGTGGGTATCCGAGATCCTCCTGGTCCACTCGCGCATGGTCTCGGACACCGCGTCCTTGAGCGTCGCCGTTCCGCTTTTTACCGGAACGACCTCGGCACCGAGAAGCCTCATGCGGTAGACATTGAGTGCCTGCCGCTTCGTGTCTTCCTCGCCCATAAACACAACGCACTCCATACCCATCAGTGCCGCCGCTGTGGCGGTCGCCACACCGTGCTGGCCGGCGCCGGTCTCCGCGATGAGCCGTGTCTTTCCCATCTTTTTCGCGAGCAGCGCCTGACCGAGCACGTTGTTGATCTTGTGCGCCCCCGTGTGGTTGAGATCCTCACGCTTTAAGTAGATCTTTGCCCCTCCCAGATCCGCGGTCATTTTGGCCGCATAATACAGGCGGGAAGGACGTCCCGCGTATTCATTAAAAAGTTCCGAAAGCTCGGCTTTGAACTCCGGATCGTCCTTCCAGCGGTTATAGGCTTCTTCAAGCTCGATCACCGCGTTCATCAGCGTCTCGGGGATATACTGCCCGCCGTGGATACCGAATCTTCCTTTCTTTTCGCTCATCGATCCTCCTCCTGTAACTGTCTGTCTCTGTCAGTACTCCTGACTTTTTCTGCAAACCGCCGCATTTTTTCAGCATCCTTTACGCCGTCCGTCTCAATTCCGGAGCTTACATCAACGCCCCAGGGATGCAGCATCCCGATCGCTTTTTCTACATTGTCGGGCGAAAGCCCCCCTGCCAGAAAATACGGCCTGTCAAGATTGGTCAGCCACTCCCAGGGAAGCGGAATGCCGTCCCCCATCCCCGCATCCAGCAGGATGTGATCCGCACTGCTCGCCCGCGCCGCTTCGAGGTCCTCCCGCTGACCGATCCGAAACGCCTTGATGACCGGCGCTTCCGTCATCGTGCGCAGGCGCGAGATATAGTCCTCATCCTCATCCCCGTGGAGCTGCGCGAGGCCGATCACGCCGGCATCCAGAAGTCCCGCGACGTTCTCTGCAGGCTCATTCACGAAGACACCGACGGTCTTCACGGCCGGATCCAGCAGTCCGCGGAGTTTTTCTGCCTGCTCCCTGCTCACACAGCGCCGGCTTTTTCGGAAAAAGACAAAGCCGGCATATTCCGGACGCAGCCGGTTGATCACAGTGATGTCCTCTGCCCTGGTGATGCCGCACAGCTTGATCCGGGTCATATCTCCCCCTTCAGAGCCTTCATCATCGCCGTCTTATCCGCCGCGCGCATCAGCGTCTCCCCCACAAGAACTGCATCCGCGCCGGATTCCCGGATCCGCCGGACATCCTCTGCTGTCTTTACACCGCTCTCGGAGACAAAGAGCACATCCGCGGGGATCAGTGACCGCAGACGGCCAGCCAGCGTCGTATCCACGGAAAAGTCCCTGAGATTCCGGTTGTTCACGCCGATGATCCGCGCACCGGCGGAAAGCGCCGTACGGATCTCCTCCTCATCGTGGCATTCGACCAGCGCTGAGAGACCGAGCTTCCCGCACAGCGCCAGATCCGCACGGAGTTCTTCCTCCGTCAGGATCGCAACGATCAGCAGGACTGCCGAAGCCCCCAGGACCTTGGCCTCATAGATCATGTACGGATCCACGGTAAAATCCTTGCGCAGGACCGGGATGCTCACACTGCGCGCGATCTCCTCCACATAGGCATCGCTTCCGAGGAACCATTTCGGCTCCGACAGGACGGAGATCGCATCCGCGCCGGCTTTTTCATAATCCCGGGCGATCTCCAGGTACGGAAACTCCTCGGCGATCACCCCTTTGGAGGGAGACGCCTTCTTGCACTCACAGATAAAGGAGAGTCCCTCTTTCTGTAGGGCACGGGTAAAAGGAAGATCCCCCGCAGGGAGCGCCAGCGCCCTGACCGCGAGCTGATCCTCCGGCAGGGTCTCCCGGTTTTTCCGTACCCGCTCTCTGGTATATCCGGCGATCTCGTCCAGGATGGTCATGCTTCTCACACTTCCCCGTTGCTGACCCGGATCAGATTCTCCAATGTCTCCGCGGCTTTTCCGGAATCGATGATCTCCGCGGCGAGCTTCACGCCTTCCGCCATGCTCTCTGCCTTTCCGCCGATATAAAGGGCAGCACCCGCGTTGAGCAGTACCGCGTTCCGCTTGTGTCCTTTTTCTCCCGCAAGGATCTTTCTGGTGATCTCCGCGTTCTCAGCGGGAGCACCGCCCTTGAGATCCGCCTTGTCGCATTTCTCAAATCCGAAATCCTCAGGCTGTATCGTAAAGGTCCGGTACCAGCCGTCCTTGAGTTCGGAGATTCTTGTGGGTGCCGAGAGGGAGATCTCATCAAGCTTATCCATTCCGTAAACCACCATGCCCCGTTTTACCCCAAGGTTTGAGAGCACCTGCGCCAGCGGCTCCACCAGATATTCGTCGTAGACGCCGAGCAGCTGCATCGTGGGCGAAGCCGGATTGGTCAGAGGCCCCAGGATGTTGAATACGGTCCGAAAGCCCAGTTCCTTGCGGATCGCACCGACATACTTCATGGAGGTGTGATATTTCTGCGCAAAGAAGAAGCACATCCCGACCTCGGCCAGCAGCTTTTTGCACATCTCCGGGCTCTGGTCGATATTGACACCGAGCGCCTCGAGGCAGTCCGCCGTCCCGCACAGAGAGGAAGCCGCACGGTTGCCGTGCTTCGCCACCTTGACACCGCCCGCCGCCGTGATCAGTGCGGTCGTTGTAGAAATATTGAAGCTTCCCGCGTTGTCGCCGCCGGTACCGACGATCTCGAGGATATCCATACCTGTTTCGACTCTCGTCGCGTGATCGCGCATGGCCGCGGCGCAGCCCGCGATCTCGTTTGTCGTCTCCGCCCGCGCGCTCTTGGTGGACAGAGCAGCCAGAAATGCCGCGTTCTGCGTGGGAGAGGTCTCCCCGCTCATGATCTCGTTCATGACAGCGTAGGCTTCATCATAGGTGAGATCTTCCTTGTTCACGATCTTGACGATTGCTTCCTTGATCATTGCTTTTTCCCCCTTTTTCTTTCATTTTTGAAGATTCGCCACGCACCGCTCGAAATCGCTCCTTCGTCGCGATTCCTCGCTGTCGCGGCTTCGCCGCATATGCAGATCGTCTGATGTGCTCCCGGATGCACGCATCCGTCGCGCATCATCCGTTCTGCCTGCGTGGCTCATTTTACGCGCAAACAAAAACGCCCTCGACAGAAACACTTCTGTCAAGGACGAATAAAATACTTCTATCCGCGGTGCCACCTTGATTCACGGAACGACCCGTGCACTTTGCGGGATACCTGCATATCCCCGGCAACTGACGTATGCCTCACGTCACGGATACTTGGGATCTCTCCTGTTCCCCATGCCCTCAGCGGCCCATATAAGGAATCTCTCCCACGCGCCCCGCCTGCCATCCGGCTCCCACCGTCCCGGACTCGCTTGGAGACTGTAACCTCTCCGGTGCCATAAACGCTTTTTCTTCCGCTTCACAGGTTTGTCTGATTTGAAAAATAGTAAAACACAGTTTCGGATGCGTGTCAACCACGAAATGTGATCCGCGTCCGTCTGTTTCAGATCGCCAGGAAATTCCGGAGCATCGTCTTTCCCTCCGGGGTCAGGATCGACTCGGGATGGAACTGCACGCCGTAGATCGAGTGCTGTCTGTGCATCACGGCCATGATCTCCTGTTCCTCGGTCTCCGCGATCACCTTGAGCTCCGCCGGAAGCGTCTCCCGGCTGGCCGCGAGGGAATGGTAGCGCGCGACCGGCGTACGCTCGCTGCAGCCGGCAAAGATGGGCGCACCCGTGTCGAGGATCGCGATGGACTGTTTGCCGTGCATGAGGCGCGAAGCATAGGTGACGACACCCCCGAAGGCCATGCAGATCGCCTGGTGTCCGAGGCACACCCCGAGGATCGGGATGCTCTCCCCCAAAGACCGCACAGCATCAATGATCACGCCGGCGTTTTCCGGACGTCCCGGTCCCGGCGACAGGATGATATGCGCGGGATGCAGTTCCCGGATCTCCTCCACGCTCATCTCGTCATTGCGGATCACGCGAATCTCCGGGTCGATCTCCCCGATGTACTGCACCAGGTTGTAGGAAAAACTGTCGTAATTATCGATCAGCAGATTCATGCCCGGTCCCCCTTGTCCTCCGTATCGTTTAAGACGATGCGTTCCGGCTGCACAAGGCTCTGGGAGAGCTTCAGCGCCTTGAGCGACGCTCCGGCCTTGTTCAGGCATTCCTCATATTCCTTTTCCGGAACGGAATCCGCAACGATGCCGGCACCGCTCCGCACATAGACACGGTCCTTTTTCTTGTAGACGATCCGGATCGCAATACAGGTGTCCATATTGCCGGTGAGATCGATATACCCGATGGCGCCGCCGTAGATGCCGCGCTTATTGTTCTCAAGCTCGCCGATCAGCTGACAGGCGCGGATCTTGGGAGCTCCGGAGAGCGTGCCCGCCGGAAGCACCGCTTCGATCGCATCCAGCGCATCTCTGTCGTCGCGGATCACGCCGCGTACCGTGGAACCAATATGCATCACATGGGAAAACCTGAGGACCTCGCGCAGACGCTCGACCTCAACGGTCCCGAACCGGCTGATCCGTCCGAGATCGTTGCGTCCCAGATCCACGAGCATGTTGTGCTCCGCAAGTTCCTTTTCGTCCCTCAGAAGCTCCTGCTCCAGGCGATGGTCCTCCTCTTCCGTTTTTCCGCGCGGTCTGGTTCCGGCCAGAGGAAAGGTGTGCAGCACGCCGTTCTCAAGCTTCACCAGTGTCTCCGGGGAGGCGCCCGCCACCTCCATATCCGTCCCGGAAAAGTAGAACATATATGGGGAGGGGTTGATGGTCCTGAGAATCCGGTAGGTATCGAGAAGGCTCCCCTCAAAGGGGGCGGAAAGCCGGTTGGAAAGAACGATCTGGAAGATATCGCCCTCGCGGATATAGGACTTGCCTTTTTCGACCATGTCGCAATAGGCGGCCTTGTCAAACAGAGGTTCCACGTCGCCGAGCAGTCTTCCCCCGGTCTCATCCGTGGCCTCGCCCGAGGAAAGAAGATCTTTAAGGCGCTCCAGTTCCGAAACGGCGCGGTGATATCCTTCTTCACCGTCCGCAAGACGCATATTGACGATCAGCGTGATCTTCTGCTTCACATTGTCAAAGGCGATCACCTTGTCGAACAGCATCAGGTCGACATCCTGAAAGCCCTCGGAAACCGGGAGCGGAGAGATCGCGGTAGGCTCGCTGTATTTGAGATATTCAAAGGAAAAATAGCCGACAAGACCGCCCGTAAAAGGCGGAAGATCATCAAACCGCGGACTTCTGTACTCATCCAGCACCTTTCGGATCTCAGCGGAAGGATCCTGCGTATGGATCCTTTTCTCTCCGATCTGCAGTTCCCCGTCCGTGCAGGTGATACAGAGCTTCGGCTCAAACCCCAGAAAGGTAAATCGTCCCCAGCGCATATCGGCGCTCGCGGACTCGAGCAGATAGCAGTGATCGGAATGCTTTTTCAGGATCTTCAGCGCCTCGATCGGCGTGATAAAATCCGAAAGCAGATTCTGACTCACAGGCATCACCCGGTACTCCTCCAGGGACGCGATCCGACGCATTTCACTTAAACCAGGCTGAATCCCCATTTTCGGCCTCCGTATCCGTACAGTTTCCTATCTTGCCGCCTTCATTTCGTTCTTATTGCGGTACATCTCGGCATCGGCACGCTTTACCACGTCATCGACAGAATTGTCCCTTGCCGGATCATAGACAGCAATACCGCACGCAACGGAGACATAAGCCGCATCCGTCGGGGTCAGATTCTTTACCGCCGCCATGTGCTTCTTCATCCGTCCGATCAGCATATCCCTTCTGCTGAAGTCATCGCCGATCAGAATGACCAGGAACTCGTCGCCGCCCATCCTGAAGACCGGGCTGTGCCGGAAGGTCTTGCAGATCAGATGACAGCACCGAATGATGTACATATCCCCAGCGTCATGGCCGAGGGTATCGTTGACGGTCTTGAGGTTGTTGATATCAAGCATGACGATGCCGAATGCCGTATTCTCATCGATATCGATCTCCGCCTGGAGATCCTTTTCCCGTGCCTCATAAGCGGTCCGGTTGTTGACGTTGGTCAGCGGATCCCGCTTCATGACCTCCATCAGCTGTTCGTTCAGGAGATTGAGACGCAGAGCCCTGCGAAACTTGTCGATAGCCATCGAAAGACGGTCCTGATAGGTCTGCAGCACATGGTTGTATACCTTGTCCACATGATCCCGGAAGACCACATAGCCGTATTCGTCACTCCCCGAATGGATGGGCAGAAAGACATACAGATGATTTTCACCGGTGCCCGTATATCCCGGAACCAGTTCCCGGGACGGAAAGCTCTTTTCCTCGAAATAGACGCCGTCCTCCGCAGAATAGAGCACATCCATATGCCTTGAATACCCGTTTGTTCTCAGGTGAACCTCCGGATCATACAGCGACTGCCCGAACGTGCTCTCCAGGAGCACATGGAAGGAATCCCCCTCATAGTCATGATCCTTGTGATACATGTCACTGAGCTGCCGGCAGAAATCCTCAAACGATTCGGAGCCGAGGATCGTATTGTCGATGGCGTTGAGCTTGCGCGAGAAATAATTGCTCTGGGTGCGGGAAAAGAAAGCATCACGCCCGGCTTTCCGCCGGATATCGTCATGATTGTATGTATCGGTGCAGCCGCAGCTCTCGCCCGGGATGAACTTACAGGGCGTCAGGATGTCCTTATCCCTCTCTTTTCCGGAGAGCAGATCATACCAGAGAGAGACGCAGATGCTGCCGATGTTCTCAAACTGCTGATCCACGGAGCAGATCGCCGGATAAAACACCTGGCTCTCATCGATGTGGTCAAAACCGGAGACGATGATCTCATCCGGCACGGAATAGCCGCACCGGGACAGAGTTATGCAGGTCTGCATCGCAAGTCCGTCATTGGCACACATGATCGCGTCAGGGATATTGCGGTCCTTGGCATAGCGCTCGCGAATATACTTGTCCGCACGGGCGTTCTCCCATTCCGTGTAGAAAACATCGCGGAGCATATCGCTCTGTCCGCGCTCTTCCAGGACATCCGTAATAGCCTTCAGGCGGATCTGGGAATCGTACGAGTTTTCGGCTCCGGCGAAAAAAACGATATCCCGAACGCCGTGTTCATCGAGCAGATGCTCGCACATATTTCTGGTCGCGTGATAGTTGTCCGAATTCAGCGTGTAGAAATGGTCATGCTTCATGCCCTGGACGATCACGGGAATATCGAGGATCTCGCATCTGGCCAGCAGTTCACCTAAGACGTCGTCGTAGTTGATCGTGTTCGCCAGGATCACGACACCGTCAAAATCCGCAAGATCCGGCAGGTTGAAGATATTGAGCTGTCCCAGACGCGTGGCCTTGGTATCGACCAGCAGGGGATAACACAGGAAGAGAAAGAGATCCGCGGCCTTGTCCTCCAGTTCGGCGGTCATCCCCATCAGGAACTGCCCCAGGATCTCACACGCCCATCCGGTCGCAAAAACCGCGATCTTTTTCTTTTTATGTTCTGTCGCCATAAGGTAACCTCATTATGCCAGTGGATCATCATAAATAATAACATAAACCGCCGTTTTTAACAACAGCAGGGGAACGCCGGTCATCCCTGCGGCGTGATCACCATCGGCAGATATTTCCTGGTCTCGCTCTCGATGAATTCTTTGATCCAGTCGCTGTCGATGAGGTTCTCCGCGGCTGCCGCCATCGCGGACTCATCGGCGTAGGCGTCGAACTCCGCCTGCTTTTCCTCAAGCTTCTGAACCACCAGGTCATCCACCGTACCCGGACAGAGCAGATGGTACACCAGCACGTTACGGACCTGTCCCATGCGGTAGACCCGCGAAAGCGCCTGTTTTTCCAGGGACGGCTTGATCTGCGGCTCGGCGAAGATCACAATACTCGCCGCCTGGATATTGAGTCCCGTTCCGCCGGCCTGTACCTGACAGACGAGCACGCAGCCCTCCTCTGCCTCGGAAAACATGTCGATCAGATGCTGTCTCTTTTCCACTTTTGTCTCACCGGTGATCACACCGGCGCAGCTACTTCCCAGGAGCTGCGCGATCCTGTCGATGGTCTCGCGGAAAAAGGAAAAGACGACGGCCTTCCTGCCTTCACTGACCGCCTGGGAGCACAGCTCTGTCAGCCGCAGCGCCTTGGAGGAATCCGTAAGCTTATCCTGCAGAAAGGACACCCGCCGGATCACATTGAAATTGCGCGTCTGCAGTGCGGCGAGATAGCCCGCGTGATCCTGCGCCGTCATCTGGCACCACTCCCGCTCTTCTTCGATCGGCGGCAGCTCTTTGAGGACCTGCTGCCTGGTACGGCGCAGATACACCGGAGAAAGTGTCTCGCGGAACTGCGGAAGCTGGCTGTAGTTCGCCATAGAACGGATCTGTCCGGACATGTCCGGCCGCAGTAGATCGATCAGCGAACACATTTCTTCTACATGGTTTTCCAGCGGTGTTCCGGTCATCAGCAGGATCCTCTCCGACTCGTCCTCGAGTCTGCGGATCCGCTTTGACCGCTGCGCGTCGGGATTCTTGATGTAATGGGCCTCATCGATGACCAGCAGCGCGAGCCGCATCCGGTTGTCGATGCAGTCAACGATCTTTCCCATGGACTCATAATTCGTGACCGCAGCACCGCCCTCCAGCTGCCACTGCATCAGGCTGTGTTCCAGGCCGGCGCCGTGCAGCAGTGCAGGCCGGATCTCACTGAATTTCAGGATCTCCCTGCACCAGTTGATCAGCACGCTCGCAGGGCACACGACCAGGAAGTGCGCGCCGGGATCCTCCGCACGCAGATGTGCCATGAGCGCGATCGCCTGGATCGTCTTGCCCAGTCCCATCTCATCCCCGAGCAGGACACGTTTCTGATTCAGGACATACTTTGCCCCGAATTCCTGGTAGGCACGCAGATCGCCATGGAAGCCCGAAAGATCGAGTGCAAGTGCATCGATCTGAGCCGCCAGCTGCTCCGGAACGCTGTCGTAGAGCAGTTCCTGCTGAACATGCGTACTGCCGAGCTTCTCCAGGATGACATAGTATGCTGCGGCATTCTTCTGAAAATCGGAGACAGCATCCGCCTCATCCATCGACAGCGCTTCCTGATAGAGGCTGATGAAGCGTGTCACTCTTTCGAACAGCGGGCTTTCATAAAACGACAGAAGCAGGATGGCGGTGTTCACGGTCCGTTCCCTGGCTGCCTGCCCGGAAAAGAACCACTGCAGCCTGTTCCTGATCAGTTTTTTCTCACGGATGAACCTTGCAGACTCGCTGAGCTCCCCGGCGGCTGACGACGCGTCATTCCGGATGAGCTCGCATT
Source organism: Lachnospiraceae bacterium (assembly GCA_024687125.1). GTDB lineage: Bacteria > Bacillota > Clostridia > Lachnospirales > Lachnospiraceae > Butyrivibrio. The sequence goes on along the minus strand of JAILFA010000118.1, from coordinate 39,052 downwards.
GCCGGTAGACAGCGATCGCATAGATCAGCTTCATCTCCTCGGGAGCCTTTCCGGCCGCGATATCCTCCATCGACAGACGGATCGTCTCACGCTCCGCGAGATGCCTGCTGAATTCGCTCACGATCTGGCGGATCGCCTGGATCTTTTTCTCCCCGATCCCGTCGATTGCCTTAAGCTCCCAGTCATTTGCCATGCGCAGATGTTCGAGGTTTTCATATCCCGCCTTTTTCAGAGCCTCCAGCGGGATCGCGGCCTTGGAGGACGCAAGTTCGTCCACGGAAATACCGGCCAGCGCATCCTTCGTCCCGGCCATGCGGACATGCATCGCCAGCTCACGGATCCGCTGCTGCTGTCCGGCCTGCTCTTTAAAGATCGCCAGGAGGCGGTCCTCCAGTTCATAGAGCGATCTGATCGAAGCATGCAGTTTTTTCAGATCCGGTCTGTTCAACGCATCTTCCTCTTTGCTTCCGCATACTGCCGGTTGATCTCCTGGAGCGCCGCCGTATCGCCGTCCTGATTGTCGGGATGATAGATCTTGACAAGGGAGCGGTATTTCTTTTCTACACTGGCAAGATCCCTACAGCCGGCGAAGAAATCAAAAGCGGATCCGGCCGCATCCCTTTCTCTGCTGTCCGCGGTTCTGCGGGAGCTTTGTCTTCCGCGCGGTTCCTCATCATCATGGACATTGTAGGTGTCGGCACGCCTTCGGGAACGCGGTTCCTCGTACGCCTGTTCATCATAGGTGTCGTCGTATTCGTCGTCGTAAGCGTCTTCGTACGGGGCGTCATACGCATCCTCATACGCCCGTCCGTACGAGTCTTCGTCCCGATATTCCTCGTACGCGTCATCGTCATAGTACGCTTCGATCCGCCGGCGCCTGCGTTCCTGCCGGATCGCCCGGCGCTCCGCCCTGCCCCGGCCGGTCGGATGTCCATATACATCCGGGGATCCGTACGCATCGGTCTGCTCCCGATACCGGCCGCGTTCCTCCGATTCATCGTCAACCGCAGCATACTCATGTCCACGCTCCTGCCTTCCGTACGTGTCCTCCCGGAATTCGTCTCCGTGGCGCCTCAACCAGTCGTGATACGAGCGCTCATCACGATGCAGTGCGACCGCCGGAAACAGCATGAGAAAGCGCTCGCGCAGCAGCGCAAAAGGAGTCAGCCCCTTCAGAAGAGACAGCAGGACCAGTACGATCACATCCGCCGGCACAAGGAAGATGAGAACCTTAAGCAGTGCGATACCGGCATGTACCAGCAAAAGGCCGGACAGCACAGGAATCGCGAGGATCACCACCGCGATCCACAGGATGACCGTGACCGCTCCCGGAACCGCCGCCGTCAGATCGTTCATCATTTTTCCGAGGATATCCAGGCTCTTCAGAAAATACGCGGGATTCGGCCGATAGAAAAAGTCCGCCGGAAGCACCTCGCCGCCCTGCAGACGGCAGATGATAAAGTACGCGGAGACAACAAGAAGACACCCCCCTGTGATCGGAAGGACACAGAGGAGCATGCGTATGACCGTTGTTATGATCTTGAGCAGAAAACCGATGACGGCTATCGATCCCTTGAGGAGAGCGAGTCCTACGGTTACTGCTGCGGTAATAAGAACATTCATTCTAAGGTTTCTGTTACCTGTATTCTGCCGGATGCCGGTTTACGAAATATCTTACCACAAATCGTTTTCTGTCGAAAGGCGGCTGCGCTTTTGAGTCCGCCCCCTCATCCTGACAGACCGAAATTTGGCGGTTTCCTTTTTCTCTCAACCCCAAGCCATTTTAAACCAAGATTTTGCTGTGCAATATGACCGCAATTCGACTTTTCCGGAAATGAGTCAGGCGGGCCGCCGAATGAGCATGACCGCAAATCGACTTTTCCGAAAATGAGTCAGGCGAATCGCCGAAAAAACATGACCGAAATTCAACTTTTCCAGAAATGAGTCATGCAGGCCGCCGGAAACGCATGACCGCAATTCGACTTTTCCAAAAATGAGTCAGGCGGGCCGCCGAATGAGCATGACCGCAAATCGACTTTTCCGAAAATGAGTCAGGCGAATCACCGGTTTGCCATAAATACAAGCTGCACTGCTCTACAAACTCCTTTCTGTATCTATCCAGAATCGTTTCATCCTGCAGCCGTCGACTTCTATGATGTTTTCAAACTGTCCGCCGTTTGCCAGTATTGTCTTTTCGCTGGCGATATTATCCTCATCACATACCACAAGCATTCTCTTAATGCCCAATTCAGCGGCATTAAGCACATTCTGGCGGAGCATTTCCGCTCCATAGCCCTTTCCTCTTTCAGAGGGTCTGACGGAGTATCCGCAGTGGCCGCCCCATGACGCAAGTATGGGATGCTCTATATGATGGCGCAGATCGATCACTCCTACCAGCTTGTTATCACTGTTTCTGACAGCAAAATAGGTAGTCGACGGCACCTGTGTACCTGCCTGCCCGCAGGTCTCGGCGTTTTTCCTCAGATTGCAGATAGCGATCCATTCCCTGGCAGCGGCACAATCCCTCAGGCCATGACAGCCCGCAAACTGATCATCATTGTCCTTATCGGCTTCCAGAACTTCGTCCTTGAATTTTTGAAGTTCGTCCGCGTACTGTTCGTCTGCCTCCACAAGATAGATCAGATCTGTTTTCGATGCTGCCGCTTTTATCGCTCCGAGGCTGTGTATTCTGACAACACGATTGCTGTCTGTTTCCGCCATCTTCTGTAACTGCTCGATAAAAGGAACAACAAACTGCGGCCGGCGCTTTCCAAGCACTCGAAAGATCTCAGGAGATTCCATTCTGACCCTGTCATCCGTGTCGTGCAGGAGCGATTCATATACCGGCATATGATCCTTGAAAATATCCGGCGTGTTCGTGGCGATATTTTCAGAAGCCCAGATAAAGCTTAACCGCACCTTAGGTTCGCTGTCGGAAGCAAAACGAAACATGTCTTTCCAATAAGGCTCGATCAATTCATAATTGCCTCTTCCTATCCTTCCAAGAGCATTTACAGCGCGTTCCCTCAAAAGCGCATCTTCACTGTCACAGAACGAAGCAACCGCCGGCACCGCATCCTGAACGGAATCCGGGTATGCAAGCCCCATCTCACCGAGCAGCCACAGTGCTTTTGCCTGTATCTTAACAGAATCATGCTCGAGAAGAGAGGAAACATAAGAGATACTCTCTTCCCATCTGCTCTTGTCCTTCGTCAGTATTCCAAGTTCTTTATAGAGTTCAGATTCGTTCAAATCAGTGTTTCCGCTTCGCTCAAATTTATAACCCATAACGCATGCCCTGATTTCTTAACTGCTCTGTTCATAAAAATCACAGATCATCTTCATAACGTTTTCATCATGCTCCATGTACAATCTCTTGTCGATCCTGCCCTGAAGCTCACTTTTTTCGTACTCTACCGCATTGTCTGTAAGGAAATAATCATAATGCTCATTGTGGCCTGGCTGATCCATAAGAACAAACTCACATTTACCGTTTGTTACGGAATCCTTTTTATTTATGAAAGCAAGATTGATCGGGCGGATCAGAAAGTATACCGGATCCGTGAACCGCTTCACGGAACATTCCCACTGCTCTGTGGCACAGTCAAATCCGGATGCGACTACAACCGCATCCACTCTGTGTTCATAGTTCAGTACCGCTCCCGTGGCGTATCCCCCAAGACTATGTCCGAACAGATAGACAGGCCTGTCAGAAAACGCTTCACTGCTGTCACAATACGTCAAAATGGCATCCAGATCGTAAACGGCCTGCGTATACTTCCCGAACGCATTTCCTTCACTCGTGTAACACCCGGTATAATCAAAACAGATCACCTGATATCCCGCATCGACAAAATACATGATCTCATACAATTTCACATCATTGGCATCCCGATGCCCGGATGAGACTACAATAAGTCCTTTTATGTTATCTTTTCCATACAAGTATGCGGACAAGTTATTATCGCCGGAAGTCACCTGAAATCTCTCGCGCGGATAGTCTGCAGCTACATCATCGTACACCAGCAGTCTTTCGGTGTCATATTCATCGTAGGTGCATTTAGACATAACCCTTCCATGAATCACCGCGATCACGATCGGTGCTATGACAAAATATACTACAGCCAGGATAATTGCTGTAATCCTGATCCTTTTTTTCATTCCGAGTCTTCGAACCTTTTATCTTGCGATATTATTGATTATTGCTTTTTTATCAGATGCATTACAGGTTTCAGAATCTGTGCAGCATTTTGGATCTACCTGCCGCAATCAGCAGGCCGGGACACTCGATATGAATACCTTCGTTGGAATGAGTGTCTGGTTCGAACTGAAATCTCTGACACGCATATTAAGATTGTTCTGCCGAGTGTCTTTCAAAAGGAAGCAGCTCCGAGCGACACTGATAATCCACAACAATCGCTGTCGGAGTGTTCAGAAATGCCCTTGATGCCTGGTTCGCGTTTTTGGGATGCAATCGATGAACTGGAGGCCGCGAAATCCTATCCCCGTCCTGCACCGTTTCAGTTATTCACATACACCCGCGGTACCCGTTCACTGATATCGCAGACCAGTTCGTAATTGAACCGTCCGCTCCTGTCGCCGAGTTCTTCGGCGGTGATCTCTTCCTTGCCGTCCCGGCCGATCAGTGTCACTTCATCGTCCTCGCGGATCTCCGGATGGTCTGTCACATCGACCATCATCTGATCCATGCAGACACGGCCGACGATTGGGACACGCACGCCGCGGATCAGGACCTCACCCACACCCGACAGACTCCGCGGATAGCCGTCCGCATATCCGACCGGGATCGTCGCGATGTTCGTAGGACGCTCACTCACCCAGGTGCCGCCGTAGCTTACCGCCGTCCCGGCCGGGATCTGCCGCACACACACCACATGGCTCTTGAACTCCAGGACAGGCTGCAGTCGGATCAGACTGTGATTCACCTCCGATGACGGCCACAGACCGTACATCGTGATGCCGGCACGCGCCAGGTTCATCGGCGCATGCTCAAGCACCAGCATGCCGGCACTGTTGTCGCAGTGCACCAGAGGGATATCGATCCCTTCCTGCTTCAGGCTCTCCGCAAAGGAAACAAACGACTGAAGCTGCCCTCTCGCATATGACAGGTCCTTTTCGTCCGCACGGGCAAAATGCGTAAAAAGTCCTTCGACCTCGACACCTTTCATCGACCACGCCCTGCGCACATAATCCAGTCCCCGCTCATCCGGCCAGACGCCGATGCGGCTCATGCCGGTGTCCACGGGAATATGGATGAGCGCGTTTTTGCCGACACGCTCCGAAGCAGCCGACAGTGCCTCCAGTGTGTCCTCGCGAAAGACCGCCATGCGGATCTCCCGGTCGATCAGCGACTCATAGGCATACTCCCAGGTGTATCCGAGGATCATCAAAGGCTTGCGGATCCCGGCGTCCCGAAGCGCGATCGCTTCCTCAGCCGTCGCCAGCGCATAGCCCCAGATACCCGGCTCGCTCTCCAGCGCATGTGCGATCGCCGAAGCACCGTGGCCGTATCCGTTGGCCTTGAGCACGGCGACAAGCTTCGTCTTTCCGGGCAGGATCTCTTTCATTGCGCGGAGATTGTGGATCAGCCGGTCGATATGCACATAGACGGCGGCGCGCGCCGTACGTTCCAGATACTTTTTCATACGAGAAGCTCCCTGAGGCCCGATACCTCATCCATGGCGGTCATGCTTCTGGTCCCCAGGTTCTTTGCCGCCCGGTCGCCGGCAAGGCCGTGCAGATAAGCCGCGACCGATGCCGTTTCCATCGCTCCCATGCCGGCGCAGGCGAGTGCCCCGGCGATGCCGGAAAGGACATCCCCGCTCCCCGCGGTCGCCATACCGCAGTTGCCGGAAAGGTTCAGGATCTGCGCGTCCTCTCCCGCCTGTGCTGTGATGCTTCGCGCATCCTTGCACAGCACGGTGCAGTTCAGCTCATCCGCAAGCTCCTTGGGCGCTGTGAGCAGGTTCTTTCTCACCTGCGCGTTCTCAAGACCGGCCAGTCCCGCAAACTCTCCGGGATGCGGCGTCAGCACCGGCCAGATATCCCCGTCCTGCGAATACGACTTCAGTGCCTCGCGGACCCAGGGGTCTTCAGCGATCAGATTACAGCCGTCGGCATCGATGATCAGCGGCAGACTGCCGTTTTCCAGAACAGTCTTCAGCATGCAGGCTGCGGTTTCCCCGGTTCCGATCCCCGGTCCGATCACGCAGGCGTTCGACCAGGCGAGCGCTCTCTGAAGTGCCGCCGCCACCTCCGCGGGTTCGTCCGTCTCCTCCCAGGTGTCGATCAGAGCCTCGGGGCAGGCGTTCAGCAGCGGAATTCGGTTGGCAGCCGCCGTAAAGACACGGACCATGCCGGCGCCGGCCGCAAAAGCCGCGCGGGCCGCCAGAATCGGTGCACCTCCGATGGAAGTGTTCCCGGCGACGATCAGGAGTTTCCCAAAGGTCCCCTTGTTGCCGGCCGGATTTCTGGCGGGTAAAAGATCGGAGGGGTTCTCGCAGTAAGCGCGGACAGCGGGCGCCTGATCGGCAAAGCTCTCCGCCGTGATCCCGACGTCGGCCACGACGATCTCCCCGGCGTGAACCGCTCCCGGATAGAGCACCAGACCGAGCTTTTTGTGATTCATTGTGACTGTCAGGTCAGCCTGCACGGCGATACCGCACACCTCCCCGGTGTCCGTATGGATCCCGGAAGGCATATCGATCGAAACGACCGCCGGACGCCCGACCTCAATACTCCTTAAGTGCTGGATCATTGCCACCGCAGCGGCATGAACCCCGGACAGCGGCCGTGAAACACCGATCCCGAAGATCGCGTCCACGATGACGTCGAACCGGCGCTCCGCGATGATCCGTACCGCCTCTGCCTCCGAAGCCTCGCGCATACGGATCATAGGAACCTCGTACTTCATCGCGATCTCCAGCTGCTTTGTCGCGATCTCGCTGAACCTGTCGATCTCGCCGACGGTCACGAGAAGTACCTGACAGCCGCGCTGGTGCAGAAGCCTTGCCACTGCGATACCGTCCCCGCCGTTGCCGCCGCTCCCGGCAAAGATCAGAACGCCGAGAGGGCTTACGGACATATCCCGCCCTGCCATGAAACGGTCCGTCAGGACGCTGACACAGGCGAGCGCCGCCCGCTCCATCAGCACCATCTCCGAAAGTCCAAAAATGGCGGATGTGTTTCTGTCCGCCAAACGCATTTCCTCTGTACTTACGATGTACTCCATGCCTGTACCCTCTATCTCTTTCCCGGAGGCGGGGCCGTACGCCCTTTGATGTCCCCGTCATTGAGCACGCCTGCCCTGGAATTGATATCCATCGTCCGGATCGGATGCTGCTTTTCAGGGTCATAGTTGATATCAAAGATCTCCATGACCTCGGCGCCGAAGATCTGATGCATATAGGAATAGAGATTGAAATTCTCGATCTCCTTCTCCTGTTTCTTAATGACCTGCTTCTTGAGCTGTACGCGGACCTTTGAGATCCATTCATCGATCTCCTCGATCACTTCGCTGTTCGCGTGCAGCTTTTCATAGCAGATGTTCATCGAGAGGATCATGAGCCGGAGATTCTTCTGATAGATCTCTCTGGGCAGATCGATCTGCTCATCCTGATACGCCTCGATCCGGGCATTGCAGTCATTGATCAGGCGTGTGTGATCGTCGAGCTCTTTGGCGGCCGGAGAGTTTTCACCCTCCTTGAAGACACGGTCTCTGAGCCCCATGATCTCACCCATGAGCTTCTTTTTGAGCGCCTTGACCTTGCGCTCCTCATCGCGGAGTTGGGCACGTCTGGCCATGAGCGCGCTGATCTCATCCACAAGCGCTTCGATCTCCGGTGTCTTTGCCCGCTGTGTGAACAGTTTGTGCCACCGGTTATCCAGTGTCAGGACAGGCAGATCGATCCCGGCAAGTGCCTTCTGGAATTCTTTTTCCTTAGCCCCTTTCCTCGCCATAAGCTCCCGTCAGCTTCTCAGCCGTTATCGCCGTCGAAATTCTCATCCGTTTCGGTATCAGGATCATCATCCTCGTCAAAGCTCATGAGCTCGCGGTTGGAGACGCGGTTCAGCTTGCGCTGGATCTCCACATTGGTGGAGAGTACCTCCTTGACATCCCTGGGATGGATCACATTCGGGATCGTGAAGTTCTTCATGGACTTGTCGGATGTCTTCAGTACGATCGACCCGAGCCCGAGGATCTTCTGCCACAGGGTTTCACGCAGCTGCATATCCAGCACGCGGTACAGGCGGACCTCATTTTCCTCGGTGGTAAAGAACCCCGTCTTGATAAAGAGTCGCTCATGTGTCAGCCGGAACACGGTGAAGCTGAGCGGAAGTCCCAGAAACGTGTGCTTGCGGTCCCTCCAGAGCTTTTCCTTGTCGGCGGAGAGAGTCTGCTTCTGCCGGTTCCTTACGGCGGCAAAGATGAAAAGAACTACGCACAGTACGGCAAGAATGATCAGTACGATCACAACGATCTGTAAAATATCCTCCATCAGACTATCTCCTTCCGGATCACCTTCTTCGGGCACTTTTCGGCACAGAGGCCGCAGTGCGTGCATTTTTCGTGATCGATCACGGCGACGTTGTTTTCTACAGTGACGGCTCCCGCCGGGCAGTTCTTTGCACAGATGCCGCAGCCGATGCAGCCGGTCTTGCAGGCCTTCATCACCACAGGGCCCTTGTCTTTGGAACTGCAGGTCACGACCTGGACGGCGTCATACGGGATCAGTGTGATCAGATGGCGGGGACAGATCGCCACACATTTACCGCAGGCCTTGCAGACCTCCCTGTCCACGACGGCGATGCCGTTTACCACGTGGATCGCATCGAAAGGACAGACCGAAACGCAGGTGCCGCCGCCGAGGCAGCCGAACTCGCACGTCTTGGGACCGCCGCCGGGTACCTGATCGATCACGCGGCAGTCCATCGCCCCGTAATACTCATATTTGACCGATGCGCTGTCCGCATCGCCGCAGCAGTGAACAAAGGCGACCTTACGTGCCTCATCACCTGCTTCCACGCCCATGATGCCGGCGATCACTTTGGCTACCGGTTCGCCGCCGACAGGACACTGTCCGACCGGTGCTTCCCCCTTGGCGATCGCAGCGGCAAGTCCGGAGCATCCCGGAAAGCCGCAGCCGCCGCAGTTATTGCCCGGAAGCGCGGCGAGTACCGCGACCTCCTTTTCGTCCACTTCAACATGAAGCTTATTCGATGCGATGCCGAGCAGCAGACCGATCAGGATCCCGACGCCCGCAACGATCGCAACCGATAATAAAATGCCTGTTACCATAACCCCCTCCTGCGTATATCACCTGAGTCCGGAAAAGCCGACGAACGCGATAGCCATCAGTCCCGCCGTCAGCAGTACCATCGGCATTCCCTTAAAGGATTCCGGGATATCATTAAACTCCATCTTTTCCCGAAGGCCCGCCAGAATGACAATGGCGATCGTAAAGCCTACTGCTGTGGCAAAGCCGCAGACGATGCCCTCGAGGAGGCTGTATTCATTCTGCACATTAAGGAGCGCAACACCGAGCACCGCGCAGTTGGTGGTGATCAGCGGCAGATACACGCCGAGCACCTGATAGAGCGAGCGTACGTATTTCTTCAGGAACATCTCCACAAACTGCACCAGCATGGCGATGACCAGGATGAAGACGATGGTCTGCAGATAGGTGAGATCCAGCGGGAGCAGGATGAACTTGTAGATCACTCCGCAGACCGCGGAAGCCACCGTGATAACAAAGATGCAGGCGCCGCCCATGCCGGCCGCCGAGCTGATCTTGCGCGAAACGCCCAGGAACGGGCACAGTCCCAGGAACTGGCTCAATACGACATTGTTGACCAGTGCCGAGGTGATCATGATGGAAAACAGGATCGCGATCGTAGTGCTCATGCGTTCTCACCTCCCTCCGCGGACGCCGGTGCTTCCACCAGCGAATCCGTATCCTCTGTATCCCGGAAAGCGGATACATCCCTGCCTTTTTCCGCCTGTCTGCGCTTGATCCTGTTCATGCCCGCGATCAGGAACGCCAGGACAAAGAAGGCACCGGACTGCATGATAAAGATGGAGATCGGCTTATACATAGCAAAGAACTCTCCCACCGGTCCCGGGATCACGGTCCCCTCACCGAGGAGCTGTACGCCGAAGGCCGTCCCGGCGCCGATGAACTCACGGAAGAAACCGATGACCGTGATGGCGCAGGTGAAACCGAGTCCCATGCCCAGACCGTCGAACAGAGCGGGGATCGCACCGTGCTTGGAAGCATAGGCTTCCGCGCGGCCGAAGATGATACAGTTGACGACGATCAGCGGGATATACACGCCGAGCGCATCATTGAGCGCCGGCAGGTAGGCCTGCAGGATCAGCTGTACCAGCGTCACGAACGAAGCGATGACGACAATGAACGCGGGGATACGCACCGTGTCCGGAATGACCTTGCGCAATAACGAGATCATCAGGTTGGAAAGTGCAAGAACCACGGTTGTCGCAAGACCCATGGTCAGGCCGTTGGTGGCCGACGTCGTGACGGCCAGCGTGGGGCACATGCCCAGCATCAGTACCAGTGTCGGGTTCTCCGCAAGAAGTCCGTTGAAGAACCGCTCGCGCGGGGTGTCTGACGGGAGCCCCAGGGCGCCCTTTTTCACATCTTCTGCCATTATGACACCTCCTTCAGGATCTGCTCGTAGTATTCAAGCCCTGCGTTCACACCGTTGGTAACGGCCCGCGAAGTGATCGTCGCTCCCGAGATCGCGTCGATCGTCTCGGTGAGATTATCCGTCGTCTTGATGACGCTGAACTGATCAGCAGGAACGGGGACATCGTCAAACTGCGGCACCAGTACCTTGCCGGCGTTCATGCCCAGACCGGGCGTCTCGTTGATGGAGATCAGGGAGATGCCGCCGACCAGGCCGTCGTTGGTAAGTCCCAGTGTAAAGGTGATGTTGTCACCGTAGCCCATGGATGTGATCTGGATAACATAGCCGGCATCCGCGCCGGAAACCTGTGCCACCTTGACGGAATCAATGGTAACCTTGGCATACTCCTCATGTCCCGCGAGGACCGCTGCCGCGGCCGCGCTGTCAAAGCCCGCGAAATCCGTGAACTCCGCGCCGGGGAAAACCTCCTGATTTGCTTTCTGCTCCGCGATCTCCTTCTGCTGACGGATCGGCTCCTTGGTCACCTCGTAGACGATCCCCAGGAGCGCGCCGGCAACCAGCGTGATCACGAAAAGGATGAGTGCGTTCTTGATCGTGTCTTTCATGCCTTATCCGCCTCCTTTCCGTGCTTTTCCCTGACCGGTTTGGGGATGCCGAATGCCCGGGGCAGCGTGATCTTTTCGATCAGCGGCACCAGCAGGTTGCCCAGGATGATCGCATAGGAAACACCCTCGGCCGCCGTGCCGAACATACGGAAGATACCGGTCATGATCCCCAGGAAGATACCGTAGAGGATCTTGCCGGAGGCCGTGATCGGACTGGTCACATAGTCCGTCGCCATGAAGAACGCGCCGAGCATGAGGCCGCCGCCCGCAAGCTGTGCGGAGAGATAGGCCGAGTTAAAGCCGTTGCCGCGTATAAGCTGCACGATCACGACAAAGAGGGCAAAGGAAACGATGTAGCTGCCCGGTATCTTCAGATCGATGATGCCAAGAAGGATCAGGATGCAGGCGCCGATGACGATGCAGATCATCGAGGTCTCACCGATCGTACCGGAGATATTGCCGGTCACCATGTTCAGGACATTGACCGGTTCCCCGTTCTTGAGCGCCGCAAGCGGTGTCGCGGAAGAGACAGCGTCCAGCGGGAAATTTGTCATCGCGGCCGGAAACGAGATCAGCAGGAAGCACCTCGCGCCGAGCGCCGGGTTCATGAAGTTCTGTCCCAATCCGCCGAAGAGCATCTTGACGATGAAGATCGCGAAGATGCCGCCCAGCACGGGGATATACCAGATGACTGTGCTCGGCAGGTTCATCCCGAGCAGGAGCCCCGTAACGACAGCGGAAAAATCACCGATGGTCACAGGCTTCTTCATCAGTTTTTCATAGAGGAACTCCGTTCCGACAGTGGATGCCACTGACAGAAGCAGGATGATCAGGGCGTTGATCCCGAAACGGTAGATGCCGAATCCCGCGGCAGGCAGGAGGGAAACCGTCACCCAGAACATGATGTTGGAAGTTGTCACCGCGCTCCGCACATGCGGGTTGGAGGAGACCCTTCTCATTTTTGCGTTTTCTTCACTCATTGCCTTTTATTTCCTCCTCTTCGCAAGCTGGATCTTGCGCATTCCTTTGATAAGCTGCGTAAGCTGCCTGCGCGCCGGGCAGATATAACTGCAGCAGCCGCATTCGCAGCACTCCATGCCGTACTCGGCGAGGAACCGCTCCTCCTGGCCGTTTTCCACCGCATCCGCGAGGTTCTTGGGGATCAGGCGCTCCGGACAGACCTCGACGCACTTTGCACAGTTGATGCAGGCGCTCGGCTCCAACTCCGCCACAGCGTCTTTGGTAAGGCACGTGATCGCGGACGCGGTCTTGGTCGTCGGCACATCCAGATCAAAGATGGCAAAGCCCATCATCGGGCCGCCGGAAATGATCTTGGCGGGCTCCGTTACAAAGCCGCCGGCATCCTCAATGAGATCCCGGTAGTTCATGCCGATCCGGACCTTGTAGTTGCAGGGATCCGTGATCGCGTCACCGGTGATCGTGACGATGCGCTCCATCAGCGGACGGCCCTCCGTCACTGCACGGTTCACGGCGCAGAGGGTATCGACATTGTCCACGATGCAGCCGGCATCCGCGGGAAGCATCGAAGAATTGATCTGTCTGCCGGTGCAGGCGTAGATCAGCATGCGCTCCGCGCCCTCCGGATATTTGGTCTGCACGATCTTGACATCGATCAGCGGATCATCCGCAACGATCTTCTGCAGGATCGCCGCAGCGTCCTTTTTATTGTCTTCGACAGCCAGGATCCCGCGCGCGTGAGGGAACAGGCTCACAGCGATCCTCAGACCCCCGACCAGGAGCTCCGGCTCCTCGATCATGCGGCGGTAGTCCGAAGTCAGATACGGTTCGCACTCCGAGCAGTTGGCGATCACGTAATCGATCTTGTCGGGCTCCTTGGGAGCGAGCTTGACAGCCGTGGGGAATCCCGCGCCGCCCATGCCGACGACGCCCGCCTCACGGATCAGAGCGATCTTTTCCTCGACAGTGAGTTCATCGAGAGGCTTGGGGCGAACCCATTCCACCTCCTCGTACAGGCCGTCGTTCTCCACGATGATCGAATCGATCATGGCACCGGTGACGACACGTCGTTTTTCGATCCCCTTGACCGTCCCCGATACCGTTGAATAGATGGGCGCCGAGACAAAGCCGCCTGCTTCTGCGATCTTTGTTCCGACCAGAACATGATCCCCCTTGTTTACGATGGGTTTAGCCGGCGCGCCGATGTGCTGTGAGACCGGGTATACGAGCTCATTCCCCGGCAGAATGGTTTTGATGGGTTTGTCCTTGGAGAGTTCCTTGCCCTCGTAAGGATGGATCCCACCTGAAAAAGTTAGATTTGCCATCTCCTACCTCGCCTTTGAATGCCAGATTTGACCGGTCACCGGACGGAAACCGGCATAGGGATATTATACGCTCTTTCCTGTCAAAATACCATAGAAAAAAGACAGAAACAAAAACGCCTCCGTTCCCCGTTTGGACTTTTGAGACCGATATCATATAATAGGGACATGGAAATGATCCGTGAACAGTTTTCGGCACCGTCCCTGCTGCCGTTCATACCGAACTCCGCCGCAGCCCCGCTCCTCCTGGACATCGAGACCACAGGGCTGTCCTCCGCGCGAGACAGGATCTATCTCATCGGCTGTGCATGGGAGACGGGGCAGGAAGGAGATCTCTGCAGGTATGAGCTGCGGCAGTTCTTCGCCCGGAACACAGATGAAGAAGCTGCCATGCTGCGCGCTTTTCTGGAGTTCTTTCCCCGATTTTCCTCCGTTGTGCATTTCAACGGCGACCGCTTTGACCTGCCCTTTATCAAAAAAAGGGCGCTCCTTCTCGGTCTCGGGGAGCATCCCGGCTATCAGGCACTGTGTAATGCCGAAAGCATCGATCTCTGCCGGATCATCAAACCCTACCGGAGTGCGCTGGGTCTGCCGGACGGGACGCAGAGAAGCCTGGAAAAGCTGCTGAACACCGGACGCACGGATGAAAAAAACGGCGGCGACCTGATCAAAGTCTACCATGGTTATGAACGCACGCGGGATGCCCACGCCCGCGTCATGCTGCTTCTGCACAACGCCGACGATGTCCGGGGGCTTCCAGCGCTCAGCGCGGCCGCTCCTCTGCTCTCATTCATCAACGAAGTGCGGGCCGGCAGCTGCACGATAAGCCTGCTCTCCGCCTCCGGACACGATTACCGGACGCTCGCCGGAGACGACTGCACGGAAGCCTACCTGTCCTTCTCCCTTTCCAGCCCTGTTCCCACGGCGCTGCATCACCACCAGGAGGGTCTGTATCTGCAGATCGAAGGGAGCACCGGGCGCCTGCGCGCACCGCTGATCTCCTGTGAACTGAAGCACTTCTTCCGGGACTACAAAAACTATGATTATCTGCCGGCCGAGGATCGTGCCGTCCATCACAGCGTCTCTCAGTTTGTCGACCGTTCCCACCGGGTACAGGCGAACGCAGCAAACTGCTATGTCAGAAAAGAGGGCCGCTTTCTGCCTTTTCCGCAGCTTCCGAAAAAGTACAGTCTGCCTGACGACCTCCCGGTCTTTCGGGAAAGCTGCGACAGTCCCTCCTGTTTCATGGAATTCCGTCCGGAAAAGGAAAAGGACATGGGCCGGTATCTGAGCCATGTCCTGAAGATGTTATTCAGCTGATTTCATAGGTTCTTGCTCGCTGCGCTCAGCGACTCACTTTTCCGGCTTTTCATAGAAGAACGAGCCCTTTCTGGTGAAGCCGATGTCGCGGTACTGTACGATCTGCTCCGTGCTCCCGATAAACAGGTAACCGAGAGGCTTGAGGGAATCATAATAATCGCGGAAGATCTTGTCCTTGGCTTCCTCGGTAAAGTAGATCAGCACGTTTCTGCACACGATCAGGTGGCAGTCCTTGGGATAAGGATCGCGCAGCAGGTTGGCCTGCTTGAACTCAACATGCTTTTTGATCTCATCCGAGATCAGGTACTTGTCGCCTTCCTTTTTGAAGAACTTGTTCTTGAACTCCGCAGGTACTCCGGCAACACTCTTGGCGTCATACATGCCCGCTTTGGCCTTGCGCAGCGCCTCTGCGTCCAGGTCATAGGCCAGTACCTTGATATCCGCCATGGGAATGTGCTTGGAGAGCAGCATGACGATCGTGTACGGCTCATCGCCGGTGGAGCAGGCTGCGCTCCAGATCTTGAGGCGCTTGCCGAAGCGCTCGATCAGTGTCGGGATGATCTGCTCATCCATGAGCTTCCACTGATCCACATTGCGGTAAAACTCCGAAACGTTGATCGTCAGGTGCTCGACAAAGTCATTGAAGAGCTGCTTATCCGACTTGATGCCCTGTACAAAGGCTTCATAACCGGAAAAGTTGTTCTTGCGGATCATGTCGTTGATCCGGCGTTTCATCTGCGCTTCCTTGTAGGAGCTCAGATCGATCTTCGTCAGGTCAAAGATCTGCTTCTTGAATTTCTCATACAGCGGATCTTTTTCGGTATTAGCGGCCAGCGCCATTATTCGCCCTCTTCTTCCTGTGCGATCGCCTGCTCGATGTCGACTGTCGCAGTCTCTTCATCCTCAGGCTTATCGTTGTCTGCTGTCAGTTCCTTGATGCTCAGGCTGATCTTGCGGTCTGCCTCATTGAAATCAACGATCTTGGCCGTGACTTCCTGTCCGGTCGTGAGTACATCGGACGGCTTGTCGATATGCTCTCTGGCGATCTGGGAAACATGGAGCAGAGCGTCGATCCCGGGCTCAAGCTCGATGAATGCACCGAAGTCAGCCATACGTGCGACTCTGCCGGTGACGATGTTGCCGATCGCATACTTGGACGCCGCATCCTTCCAGGGATTCTCGTCGTCGAACTTGCGGGAAAGAGCGATCTTGGAACCGTCGATGTTCTTGATGAGAACCTTGACGGAATCGCCGACCTTGAAGACCTTTTTCGGGTTCTCCACACGGCCCCAGCTCATCTCGGAGATGTGCAGCAGACCGTCCGCACCGCCCAGATCGATGAACGCGCCGAAATCGGTGACATTCTTGACCACACCCTCGACGACATCGCCGACCTTGATGGTCTCAAAGAGGGCCTTGGCCTTTTCCTGCTTCTCAGCGAGGATGAGCATCTTGCGGTTGCCGATGTAGCGGCGTCTGCGCGGATTGTACTCGGTGACGACGAACTGGATCTCCTGGCCCGCGTACTTGGTCAGATCCTTTTCATAAGCGTCGGACACAAGGCTCGCAGGAATGAAGATACGGACTTCCTCGACAACAACTACCAGACCGCCGTCCAGAACCTGTGCAACGGTCGCCGTGAGCACTTCCTTGTTGTTGTAGGCATCCTCGATCCGCTTGTTGCCGCGGTCGAGAGCAAGTCTCTTGTAGGAAAGGATGACCATCCCGTCGGCATCGCCGGCCTTGAGGATCTTGACATCCATCTCATCGCCGACCTTGACCACTGTGGTAAGATCCAGAGAATTATCATTGCTGTACTCATTACGTGTGAGAATACCGTCGGACTTGTATCCGATGTTCAGGATGATCTCCTCCGGTTTAACGCCGATGACCGTACCCTTGACGATCTCACCCGTGTGGATCGTCTTGAACGACTCGTCCACCATTTCCATGAAACTCTTGTCCTGATCTGACATAATTTACAACCTCCTCAATGATCTTTTGCGGGGTGGACGCCCCCGCTGTTATTCCAACCCGTCGGACTTCATCCGGCCAGGACAGGCCCGAAAGATCCTCCGGGGTATGGATAAAGCTTGTCTGCGGGCAGATCCGGCTGCAGATTTCAAACAGCTTGCGCGTATTGGAGGAATGTGCTCCTCCGACGACGATCATCGCATCCATTCTGCCGGAGAGCTCCTGTGCCTCTTTCTGGCGCTCTTCCGTAGCGTTGCAGATCGTACCCACAATATTAACATCATACTCTTTTTCTTGGATGATTTCAACAATTTCCTGAAATTTTGTGACGCGAAATGTAGTCTGTGACACGACTGTGACGGGTGTGCCGACGGGAAGTGCGAGTTTTTCCGCTTCCTCCGGAGTGGAAACCACATATACGGGGGCATAGGCCGCCCATCCGACGATCCCCTCAACCTCGGGATGCGCGGGATCTCCCGTGACGATCACGGTCCTGCCCTGCTCTGCCGCCTCCTGAACAGCTCTGTGAATACGTTTGACAAAGGGACAGGTCGCATCGACGACCGTAAGGCCCCGCTTTTCCAGTCCCTCAAAGACTGCCTTGGAAACACCGTGCGAGCGGATCACAAGAACCCCCGGATCGGCATCCTCTCCGGTCTCGCTGAGCAGCCTGTCCAGCTCGTCAAGGGAATCCACCGCCCGTACGCCCCGGGCCGCATAGGACTCCACCACGGCCTCGTTGTGAATGATCGGTCCCCAGGTATAGATCCTTTTCCCCGCACCGCCGGCGAGCTCCCCGTCCAGGATCTCTACCGCACGCTTTACGCCGAAGCAGAAGCCGGCATGCTGTGCCAGGATCACTTCCACAGTTCCAGGATCCTCTCTGCCACTTCATCGATCGAAAGATCAGATGTATCAAGGAGCACAGCGTCCTCCGCCTGTCTGAGCGGCGAGATCGCACGTGTCCTGTCGCGCTCATCTCGCTCCTCGATCTCACGGCGGATCTGCTCCTCCTCGGCCTCCATGCCTTTTTCTACAAGTTCCAGATAGCGTCTGTGCGCACGCACCTCGCTGCTGGCGGTCATGAAGATCTTGAGCTTTGCGTCGGGCAGAACGACCGTCCCGATATCTCTGCCGTCCATGACCACATCGGTGCTCGCCGCCAACTCCCGCTGCAGGGCAACCAGGCGCTCCCGCACCTCGCCCACCGTGCTCACGGTCGAAGCGGCATCGCTGACCTGCTGCGTACGGATGCGTCCGTTCACGTTTTCCCCGTTCAGGATGACCGCCTGCTCGCCGTTCTCGTGCCGGATGGATATCTGTGCGTGCTGCGCTTCCTCGGCGACCGCCTTCTGATCATTGATATCCGTTCCGCGCTCCAGCATGAAAAGCGCCATGGCCCGGTACATTGCCCCGGTATCCACATAGATGAAGCCGAGACGCTTCGATACAAGCTTTGCAATGGTGCTTTTGCCCGCACCCGCGGGTCCGTCGATCGCTATCGCTGCCATACCTTTTTCCTTTCCGTGATCACTGCCGGATCACTCCGCACTCTCCCTGCATACATATTCTGCTGCCGTTTCGCCCGCGCGATATCCGGTCGACCAGGCGATCTGCAGATTGTAACCGCCCGTCAGAGCATCCACGTCGATGATCTCCCCGGCAAAATACAGGCCGTCCACAAGTCTGGAACCCATCGTCTGCGGATCGATCTGGCGCACGCTGACACCGCCTCTCGTGATCACAGCCTCCGGGAAGCCCCGGGTACCTGTCACGGTCATGGTGAACGCCTTGATCCTCTCCCCGAACAGACGCCTCTGTCCGCGGCTGATCTGTCCGGCCTTGGTATCCCCCGGGATCCCGGAGCAGAACGCCATCACCGGAATGAGCTTCGCCGGGAAAAGCGCCCCCAGCGCATTCCGGAAATCCCTGGCGTGGTTTTCCTCAAACTCCCGGATGAGCCGCGCATCCAGCTGTTCGGGAGTAAGCGCCGGCTTTAAGTCCACCACGAGCCGTGTGTCCTTCCCCTTATGATAATGCGCGCTCGCCGATAAGACAAGAGGTCCGCTGACACCGAAATGGGTAAAGAGCATCTCCCCCTGCTCCGAATACACCGCACGCTTCTTTCCCTCTTCATACATTGTAAGACGGACATTTTTCAGGGACAGTCCCCGCAGCTCCGCGCAGAAGGTCTCACGTATCTCAAAAGGCACGAGAGACGGCTGCGTCTCGGTAACGGTATGTCCCAGTTCCGCGGCCATGCGGTAGCCGTCGCCGCTTGAACCCGTTGACGGGTAGGAAAGACCGCCGGTCGCCAGGATCACGGCACCTGCCGGGATCGTTTCCCCGTTCCGCAGCCTCACGCCGTTCACAGCGTTGTTTTCCGTCAGAATCCCGGAAACATCCGAAAGATACCGGAATTCCACGCCGTTTTCCCTGCACCGTGAGGTCAGCGCCCTTGTGATATCCGAGGCGTGATCGGACACCGGAAAAGCACGGTTTCCCCGCTCCACCTTAACCGGACAGCCGCTCTCCTCAAAAAAGCGCACGGCGTCCTCAGGCGTAAAACCGTGCAGCGCACTGTAGAGAAATCTCGGGTTTGTCGGGATCTTTTCCGGATACTCCTCCACCGGGCTCACGTTGGTAAAGTTACAGCGCCCCTTGCCTGTGATGTAGATCTTTTTTCCGGACTTGTCGTTCTTTTCGAGAACCGTGACGCGGGTGCTGCGCGCAGACGCAGAAAAAGCCGCCATCAAACCGGCGGCTCCGCTTCCTATGACGATGATATTTCCGGTGTCAGACACCGGAGAAGGAATGGTAGGCTGCTGTCAGAAGCGAGATCGTGTCCTCATCAGCGAGATCGTAATCTCCGGATACCGCCATGCAGGCAGCGCCGTGGATGAAGATCCACATCTGCATGAAAAGATGCTGGACATTGCTCGCGCCCATGGCGCTCGCCCTCGCGATCTCGCCGGCGATATGTCCCTCATCACTGTTGACCAGATCGTACATGCTCTTGCTGTCCTCGGAACGCTCCGAAAGGAACAGCAGGCGGAAAAGGTGCGGGTTCTTCTGCGCGAAATTGATATAGCACAGTCCAAGATCCACAAAGGGAACATCGTGCGACTTGTCCGCCTCGGCGTAGAATTCCTCATAGAAAACGACAGCTCTCTCGTAGACATCCTTTTTGAGATCCGCCATGCCTTCATAGATACGGAAGATCGGCTGTGTGGAACAGCCGGCGGCAGCGGCCAGTTTACGGGAAGTGATGGCTTCAAACCCCTCTTTGCGCGTAAGTTTGAACGCAGCACCGACTATTTCCTTCTGCGTAATCGTTGCCTTTCTTGGCATCTTTCATCTCCCCTGAGGTCCAAAATCGAATTCGGAAAATCCCGAATGAGATCATCTGTAACATTCGTTATTTTACGACCAGAAAAACGAAATGTCAAATATAAATTTTCGGTTTTTTCAAAATCACATGCTATACAATATGTAGTTTGAGAAAGCACTCGGTATGGAATATCTTGTTGAGATCTCCTGCTTGTCAGCAAGGATACCGCCCTGTTTTCCGGGAAAAAAATCCGACAGAGCGTCAACCCGGATCCGGTATCCGATCATGTGCCATTCGATGTGGGTAAAGATGTGTTTCGCCGGCGGGAGCGCCGTGATCCTGAGCGGTTCGATGCCTTCACCGCGGCAGTGTGCAAGTACCTGCGCGCGCGACAGGTGCCCCTCCACTCCGGGCAGCTCATAAAGGCCGGCAAGGAGGCCTCTCGCAGGGCGTTTCTTCAGGAGTATCCTCCCCTCGTCCTCAATGAGCAGGATCGTCCGCTTCTCAATGCGGCGCGGCTTTTTCGCGGCTTTGACGGGATAGTCCGTCTCACGGCCCGCGTCGTGCGCGCCGCAGACATCCGCAAGCGGGCACAGATCGCACCGGGGCGCGCTGTTCGGAAGACACACCATAGAGCCGAGATCCATAAACGCCTGGTTGATCCTTCCCGCCGCAAAGGGCGTATCCGGCAGAACGGCCGCGATCTCCTGCGTCACCGCGCGCTTTACGCGATCATCACCGATATCACCGGCATTTTCCGTGAGCCTTGTCCAGATGCGCAGCGCATTGCCGTCCACAGCGGGGTAACAGGCACCGAACGCGATCGACGCAACGGCTCCCGCGGTATACGGACCGATTCCCGGCAGCTTCATCAGCTCCGCGGGTTCCTTTGGCAGCTTCCCGCCGCAGTCCTCCATGATGCGGATCGCCGCGCGCTTTAGGTTACGCGCCCGGCTGTAGTAGCCCAGGCCCTCCCAGAGCTTCATGAGTCTGTCCTCGGAAACTGCCGCGAGACTCGCCACGTCCGGAAGCTCCGCCAGAAATCGTTCGTAGTAGGGCTTTACCGCCTCAACGCGCGTCTGCTGGAGCATGATCTCCGAGATCCAGACATGATAAGGCGACGGATCCTCCCGCCAGGGAAGGATCCGTCTGTTCTTTTCATACCAGTTCAGGAGTTTTTCCGCTGTGTCTCTCAAGCGTTGACGATCTGTCCGAAATCCGCCTTGAGGGAAGCGCCGCCGATCAGTCCGCCGTCGATATCCGGCTTGGAGAGCAGCTCTGCCGCGTTGCCGGCATTCATGGCGCCGCCGTACTGGATACGGACAGCCTCAGCCGTTGCGGCATCGTACAGCTCCGCGATCAGATCACGGATCATCTTGCAGACCTCCTGCGCCTGATCAGCCGTAGCCGTCTCGCCGGTTCCGATGGCCCAGATGGGCTCATACGCGATGACCAGCTCCTTGACCTGATCCGCGGTCACACCGCTCAGATCCCAGGTGATCTGGCGTCTGATCCACTCGGCATAGGTTCCCGCCTTGCGCAGCGCCAGAGACTCGCCGCAGCAGAGGATGGGCTTTAAGCCGCTTGCAAATGCCTTTTTGACCTTGGCGTTGATCAGGATGTCGTTCTCGCCGAAGATATCTCTTCTCTCGGAGTGGCCGATGATGATGTAGGTAACACCGGCATCCTTGAGCATCGGAGCGGAGATCTCGCCGGTGAAGGCGCCCTTGTCCTCAATATAGAAATTCTCGGCGCCGACGATGACGTTCGTGCCCTTCACAGCCTCGACAACGGGGACGATATCGATCGCGGGAACGCAGTAGACAACATCCACCGCGTCATTCTTCACCAGGTCCTTAAGTTCTGCGCACAGTGCGACGGCCTCACTGGGGGTCTTGTTCATCTTCCAGTTGCCGGCAATGATCCTACGTCTTGACATATGTATCCTTCCTTTCTGAATTGGTACGGCCTGCGATGTGCTCCTGCCACTCCGCGGACGCTCTCGCTCCGACCCGAACGCAGCGGTACCAGGTCGTCACAATACGCCGACCAGGTACCGGCGTCCGGCTAAGCCGCGGAGTGTCAGAAACTCATCTCCGGCCTGAACAAATTACACACTAAATGATAATAGTCAACGGTTGTCAGCAGCGTAAACCCCGGGGAGCTCCTTGCCCTCGAGGAACTCGAGAGAAGCGCCGCCGCCGGTGGAGATGTGGCTCATCTTGTCCGCGAAGCCGAGCTGGTTGACCGCAGCAGCGGAATCGCCGCCGCCGATGATCGTGGTGGCCTCGGTCTCAGCAAGCGCCTTGGCGACTGCCTTGGTGCCCTCTGCGAGGACGGGGTTCTCAAATACGCCCATCGGTCCGTTCCAGACGACCGTCTTGGCGGTCTTCACGGCATCCGCGTACAGTGTACGGGTCTTGTCGCCGATATCCAGACCTTCCTTGTCGGCCGGGATCTTGTCGGAATCAACCGTAGCGACCGCGATCGAAGGATTGTCGATCGGATCCGGGAAGGAGTCCGCGACAACCGTGTCAACGGGAAGCAGGAGCTTTTTGCCGAGCTTCTCCGCCTTCGCGATCATCTCCTTGCAGTAGTCGAGCTTCTCGTCATCGACCAGAGACTTGCCGATCTCGCAGCCCTGCGCCTTGAGGAAGGTGAAGGCCATGCCGCCGCCGATGATCAGGGTGTCGCACTTCTCGAGCAGGTTGTTGATGACGTTGAGCTTGTCAGCGACCTTGGCACCGCCGAGGATCGCAACGAACGGACGGACCGGATTCTCGACCGCGTTGCCGAGGAAATCGATCTCCTTCTGCATGAGATAACCGACCGCGTTGCTGCCGCCCTTTTCCTTGATGTACTTCGTGACAACGGAGACGGAAGCGTGTGCGCGGTGAGAGGAACCGAACGCGTCACATACATAATCGTCCGCGAGATCCGCCAGTTCCTTGGCGAAGGCTTCGCCGGCCTCGGTGGGCTTGGTCTCCTCCTTGCCGCGGAAGCGTGTGTTCTGCAGCAGGACGACATCGCCCTCCTTCATCGCGTTCACAGCGGCTGTCGCGGCCTCGCCGGTGACATTGTAGTCAGCGACAAAGTTCACTTCCTTGCCGAGCTTCTCGGAGAGACGCTTTGCGACGGGAGCAAGGCTCTCGCCTTCGTTGGGGCCGTTCTTTACTTTGCCCAGGTGGGAGCAAAGGATGACCTTGGCGCCGCCGGAGATCAGCTTGTTGATCGTGGGAAGAGCCGCGACGATACGGGTCTCGTCGGTGATCTCACCGTTCTTTAACGGGACGTTGAAGTCGCAGCGTACCAGGACGCGCTTGCCCTGAACAGAGAGATCGTCTACTGTTTTCTTGTTGAGTGCCATTAAGTTTTCCTCCTTAATCGTTATGATAAAAGGCCCGGCTCAATCGAGCCGAGCCTTTCTGATCACTTATCTTTCGCTTTGCTGTGAATCAGCCGAGCTCTGCGAAGTACTTGATCGTCCTGACCATCTGGCTGGTGTAGGAGTTCTCGTTGTCGTACCAGGAGACGACCTCGACGAGGGTCTTGCCGTCTTCCATCGGGGAAACCATGGTCTGCGTGGCATCGAACAGGGAGCCGTAGCGCATGCCGATGATATCGGAGGAAACGATCTGATCCTCGGTGTAGCCGAAGGACTCGGTAACCGCAGCCTTCATCGCCGCATTGATCTCATCCTTGGTCGCATCCTTCTTGTCGATGACCGCGAACAGGAGCGTGGTGGAACCGGTCGGGGTGGGAACACGCTGTGCCGCGCCGATCAGCTTGCCGTTGAGCTCAGGGATGACCAGGCCGATCGCCTTGGCAGCGCCCGTGCTGTTGGGAACGATGTTCGCAGCGCCCGCGCGGGATCTGCGGAGATCGCCCTTGCGCTGAGGGCCGTCGAGGATCATCTGATCGCCGGTGTAAGCGTGGATCGTGCACATGATACCGGACTGGATCGGAGCAAAGTCGTTGAGGGCCTTTGCCATCGGAGCCAGGCAGTTCGTGGTGCAGCTCGCAGCGGAGATGATCTTGTCATCCTTGGTCAGCGTCTGGTGGTTGACATTGTATACGATGGTCGGAAGGTCATTGCCCGCAGGAGCGGAGATGACAACCTTCTTGGCGCCGGCGTTGATGTGCGCCTGTGCCTTTTCCTTGGAGGTATAGAAGCCGGAGCACTCCAGAACGACATCCACGCCGATCTGTCCCCAAGGGCAGTTGTTTGCATCGGGCTCTTTGTAGATCTTCAGGGTCTTGCCGTCAACGGTGATCGTGTTCGCTTCATCGTCGAAGTCAACCGTGTGAAGATTCTCGCCGAACTTGCCGGCATATCCGCCCTGTGCGGTGTCATACTTGAGCAGATGCGCAAGCATCTTGGGGCTCGTCAGGTCGTTGATCGCGACGATCTCATAACCGTCGGCGCCGAACATCTGACGGAACGCCAGACGACCGATACGTCCAAATCCGTTAATTGCTACTTTTACTGCCATGGTCTTACCTCCTGAAATTGAGATACTGTGAAAAGTTCCGCGATCCCGCCGCGTCTGAAGTAAGAGCCCGGCGAAAACCAGCAACAGATATTTTAACGAATCGCAGCGCGAATTTCAAGACGTTATTAGTGAAAAGATTATGAATTATCCCCTGAGCACCTCTGCGATCACACGGATATTGTCCCGGTCCATCTGACAGTAGTCCGTCTGCACACCGGTCACCTCACTCTCCGCGCGGGACAGCTCGGGCAGCTGCTCCCAGGGAACGAGGCAGGCATGCTTCCGTCCGGCCGCGTCCTTGGAGATACGGACGCTGCTCTCTCCTTTTTCCGCCTTTTCCCTGCGGTACTGTTCGGCGCGCTCCTGCCACTCCCCGTCCGGCATGAGCGAATACCCCATTACATAATGGAAGGCGCACCACCTCATGTGCTCCGAGATCGCCAGATTCTCCCGGACAGCAGGCGCGTCCGGATCGATCCCAAGCGATTTCAGTCTCGCGAACAGCGCCGACAGATAGTCCGCGCTCGCCCGGCAGCTCATGCGGCTGAAATAATCGCAGGAGAGCCAGAGTTCCCCGGCCGTTCCTTCACAGCCATGATAGTACCGGTTGATCTCCATGGCCACATCGTCCATTTTGCCGCCGTACAGGATATCCGCGTCATGAAGGCTGAAATGCTCATATTCCTCGCGGGAACGGTGGCAGATGACACTGTCGCCGATGCACTGGTAGACCGGAAGGTCACTTCCGCACTCCGCGAGGACCTCCAGAACACCCGAAGCGATCTCCCTGCCGAGCTTGGGATTTCCGACCGCGACCACGATGTAGCGCAGGTCGGACGCATGCTTCGCCAGATATTCACAGACCTGGCGGCTCCTCCCGCCGTAAGCCTCAAAACTGATATCATAGGCCTCCAGCATCGAGGCGTACCGCAGGCGGAAAAAGCCGTCGATCTCCGAAAAACCGGGATCAAAAACATGTACATGGAACCTGCTGCCTGCGAACTGCCCGCCGGCCACGATCTTTCTAAGAACCTCCTGACCCGTGCGGCCGAAACCGATCTGCAGCACCCGCACATCCTCCGTTGCTCTCCCGTTTTCGTCAAAGCGGATCGACTGGCAGATCGGGTACTTCTGCATCAGGAGTCTGGCGGTCAGCTCCGCCTTGTCAAAGATCTTGACCATCCCGTAGCCGTACCTGTCGCCGTATGCCTGCAGGCGCTCGCCGTCGCCCTCTTCACCCCCCAGCAGGATGAGCGATGTCTGCTCGGGCCGGATCTGAGCCTCCGAAAGCCCCTGCATGAGCTTCAGCGCATAGGACAGGTTGGCATCCGCATCATCGGAGATCGCACAGAGCGTGAGCTTGCTGTGACCCCTGCGGACGGCAAGGCGTTTCAGCAGTTTCTTCCCGGGAAGCAGGGCCACATCGTCCGCGAACAGCAGGCCGCCCGCCTGCCGGATATCCGACTCCCTCGCATTTTCCTCCAGACCGACAAAAACGACAGACACATGCCTGTTCGCGGCGACCTGCCGCCCGTAAGCGATCGAGCTCTCATTGATGCCGTAGATCAGCACCACATCCCGGATACGCAGGAACATCGTCCTGAGCTTGCGGATCGCGCCCTTGCCGAGCACCTGGATCGCCGCGCTGGCCATGGAATAATAGGCCAGAAAATGGATCACCCAGAAAGGCAGGAGCAGCGGGGAATCCTCGCCGACCGCCATGGTGAATACCGTGACATTGTTGACGCCGACAAACATGCGGCCGACATCGATCACGGTCCGCAGGACAGCGATCGGTCCGCCGACGGAGCGGGCGTAACTGAAGCCGTAGATCACGATCCCGCCGACAGCCGCGATGGAAAAGGTGACCCCCGTCAGCCTCTCCCTGCTGTCGGAATCCAGCGTCAGATACAGGATGAGCGCCAGAAAGATCGCCGCCGACAGCGCGATCACCGCACCGTCCGCCATCATGATACCTGCTGCCGCGATCATAAGCCGCCCTCCTCCCCGAATTCGCCGAGCAGTTCATATGCCGAGTCGTCCAGCTTTTTCTCCTCCGCGTTCAATTCCTCAAAGGGGACCAGCCGGTCGTGGAGCCGCATCGCGTTGTTGCGCTCCGGCGAGTATTTCCAGTTGAACATCCAGTGGAAGCGCATCCAGCGCTCATGTTCCAGCCATTCCCACTTTTCCCGTTCCGCGGAAGAGGTCGAGCAGAAAGCGGCGTAAGCACGGGAGCACACCTCCGCGGAGAGTGCACGGACATCTTCTCCCAGAAGCAGGCGCACCTTGGTCAGCAGATGATCCGCCGCCGCGATATTGGACTGCCGGTGAAACTCGGACATTTCCTCCCAGGAACTCGAACCGCCGCTGTTCTTGCGTCTGTAGAAATCATTCATTCTGCGTGCGGCACGGTTCAGCGCGCTGTGCATGACATTCTCCCCGGTCAGCACCATGGCCGCGTCGCCGAAGCCGCATGCTCTCTCGCCGGACACCCGGCCGTAGACATGCACCTCGCCCGTGAACGCGTGATACCTGAGAAGCTCTGTCATCCGTTCGGCGTTCAGCGCTTCATCATCAGCGCACAGGATGATCCTGTCGGCCCGTGCCAGCAGCTCGTGATCGGCATCCCAGGGAGCCTCCGAGAAAATGACAGTATCGCCTCCGCGCCGTTTCCCGGTGCTCTCACCGTTCGGCGTACACAGACTGACCGCCTGCCCCAGCTGCGGATGGTTCCTGAGGAAGTGCCCCCAGTCCCCGAACCCCCGATAGGTGATCGAATACTCCGGAGGAAGAACATTCATGAGAAGTCCTCTCTCCAGAAGGCGTTCCGCCATCCTGCCGTCCCCGGCGATCAGATACAGCTTCTCGGAGCCGCCTGCGGGATGATCCATCCAGTAGCTGCGCGCGGCGGCGTCCATGCGGTCAAACAGGATGAGATGTCCCGGCACATGGTCCGGCGCACGGTCCGTCTCGCAGCAGAACTGCACCTGCTCAAACCGCGGATCCGCGGCAAGATCCTGTGCCAGCGCATATCCCGACCGCCCGTTTTCCCCGAGAAAGAAGACATGGACAGGAGCGTTCCCCCGATGAATCAAAAGAACCTCCTCCAGCGTCATATCTGTGATCACATGTCTCGGCGGAAAGCCCAGCGTCAGGTTTTTCCTGTCTCCGCGCGCGTCCAGGAAGACAAACACGCCTTCCCTGTCCTCGCCCGCGAGGCTTTCCGCGAGCTGAACATCACCGGCGCTGCAGGCAGCTAACACATACCAGGATTTTCCGGCGAATGCCCTGAGCCTTGTTCTGGGGAGAAGACGCCCGAAGAAGACAGAGAATACCAGACCCAGAAAATACAGAAAAAGCCCAGCGCTGGAGAGCATCAGGACCACGCCGACAATCCTTCCCGGCGCAGTCACGGGCGCCACATCACCGTAGCCCACGGTGGTCAGGGTGGCGGCCAGATACCACAGCGCGCTGTTCAGATCTGTGATCCCCTCGCCGTTACCGAACGTCCTCTCGGAAATGATCAGTATCGGAAGCAGCAGCACATAAAACAGCAATAATAAAAGGATGATCCGTACCGCAGATCTCTTTTTCATCGTTTCCTCACTCCTGGCTCATACAGAGCGACTGCATATACACGCGGGGCATGCCGTTTACGAGCGTCAGATCCTGCTTTTCCATCTTTCCCTCGCCGTTCATCCGAAGCACCGTCACGGTATACTCCCCCTCTGTGATCGGATCGCGGATCGCGGAGTACTCCTCAAGTGTCCTGCAGGTCTGGCCGTTGACCGCGATGATGACATCGCCGACCTCGTAGACCTCGTTGATCCCGTCCGGCTCATAGGGGGCCAGGATCATGACACCGTATGCCCCCCCGCCGGAGCGCATGTAGTCCATAAAAGCGTACAGCGCGGGTCCGAGGTCATACTGCTTTGCCTCATCGGTCTCTGTGATCGCGTCGATACACTTTTCTATACCCTCAAATCGTCCGACTGTTACAAAAAGCTGCAATTTTATCCAGAGAATTTCAAATACGTCCCCCTCCTCGGGATAATACGAGGAAAAATCATCGTCCGCGACCTTGGCCATCTCGTTGCGGAAGTTTCCGGTCAGCATCGAGATCTTGACCAGGACATCCTCCATCTTTTTAAAGTCCTCATCCATTCGGTCCTGGAGCTGTTTTTGATCTTTGATCCAGCCGGATGCCCGCAGCGGCAGATTCTCACAGGCAGGCAGGAACCTGTATAAAAAGTCTTCGATCGCACTCTCCTGCGTGATCGGGAGCAGCATATCGTTGACCCCGCAGCAGATGGCATCGACATAGGCGTCCAGGTATTCCTCGTAGCATTCGAACAGCGTCAGCTTGTCCTCGATCGGCATCACGGCAAAGATATCCGCGTGCAGCACCTGCTCGAAGAAATCGAGGTTGGTCTGCCAGTCACTGGAAAACGCGCCGAGATCGTCATAAAACGCCGTGAGATCCGCGACGGAGAACGGGGAATCCGCGAGATCCACCCGCATCGCCTCTGTCATCGGATACTGCTTTTTCATGGTCAGGCTGATCCGCGCGTAGCTGAAAACATCCACGACCGTCTGGTAATCGGAGCTGCCTGCAGAAAGATAGCGTCTGCCCGCAGCCATCGCGTCTCTGGCGGCACCGACCATCGTGTTCATCTGCCCCAGATTCATCTGCATGAAATAGAGGACTTCATTGGTCAGATTGACCTCCGCGCGCTCGGAAGGATACGGCTCGGTCCTTTCCGGCTGTGCTTCCTCCTCCGTGTCATCCACGGCCTCGGTCTTTTTATCCTCATCTGCCCCCGCTTTGCCCCCGCCGGAGCGCGTCATGAAAAAGATCCCGACCGCCAGCAGTGCGCAGCACAAAGCCGCAGCGGCGGCGATCAGCGCGATCTTCCTGGTGGTCAGCCGGCGTTTCGCCTTCAGGAATTCGCAGAGACGGTCGATGAAGGCATCAAAAAACTGCGTGTTTGCCTCCAGGCCGTTCCGGAAACGCACCGGCTCCAGGGAAGGCGGGAGCTCCGGCGGAAATTCAAAGCCGCGCAGCATGATCGGGATGATATTCTTGCCCTTTTCCAGCGCGTGCTCGATCTCCTGACGCACCCAGTCGTCCTCATTGGCGCAGCGGTCCATCCCGCCCGGGGACAGGATCAGCAGAAAATCACTGCACTCATCGATCACATCGAAGAGCTTGGTGTTGAAATTGCCCGACCTGAGGGACTCCACATCAAAGAACACTCTGTACCCGCGGTGGTCCAGCGCGTCACGGATACTCTTGGCGGCATTGTCTCCCCCCTGGCGGCGGTATGAAATGAAGATGTCGTATTTTCTGTTCTTTTCCAAAGCTGTTCCTCTTATCTGTCCTCAGGAAAAAGCGATAAACGCCGGTTTTCTGTTCTCATAGACGCAGTATTCGGTAAAGCCCGCCTCCCGGGCGATCCGCTCCGCGCGGTCAAAGAATCCCGCCACACGCTCGGCCTGATGTGCGTCCGATCCGAATGTGATGATCCTGCCCCCGAGCTCATGATAGCGGGCCAGAAGCTCCCGCGAGGGATTCATCTCATCGTACCCCCGGCGGATCTGCTCCGTATTCAGATCCAGTCCCTGCTCCCGCCGGATGAGCAGTCTGAAGATCTCATCCAGAAGTTCACGGGATGCCGAAAGATCGATCCTCTGTCTGCCGCTGGGAAGATACCGGATGGGATAGTCCAGATGTCCGACGACATCAAAATCTTCAAAGAGCCGGATGTTTTCAAGCGTCTCGGCAAAGATCTCACGCAGTGCCTCTTCCTCTGTGCGGCCTTCGTAAAAGGACGGATAATAGGGGTCTCTGCGGCCCGCGACGTGTGTGGATGCGATCACAAGATCAAAGGGTGCGTTCTGCACGAACCGGCAGTTTTCCGAGATGACCGAAGCGAGCGGCTGCAGACCGAGCTCGACGCCGAAATGCAGGGTGATGCGGTCCGAGAACTGATCACGGATCCTGAGATACTCCTGCCGGTATGCCTCAAGATCGAGCAGAAATGTCTGCGCGGTGATCCTCGGATCGTCTACAGCGGGGTAATCGTAGTCCTCGTGCTCAGTAAAACAGAGCGAAGTCAGGCCCCGTTCGATCGCCTGCCCGGCGACCGCCTCCATCCGCTCCCGGGAATCCCCCGAATGATGGCTGTGCACATGCTGGTCAGCAAGAATTCCCATGGCTCACTCCTTTACCAACAGCCATTGTACCATATTTTTTCAGATTCGGGCGTCAAAAGTACCATGATCGGCAAAATCGTGATATAATATTTCGGATCATTCTGACTGTCAGGGGAGGCGACCATATGCATCCGAAAAAGGACATTTTCAAGCCTATACGGATCTATAAATTCTGCGAAATGTCGGCCATGCTCATTCTGGCCCTGATCTACTTTCTGATCGTGTACCTTAACGATGACCTGCGAAACCACGTCTTTTCCGATCCCGCTATAACGGTTCTCTCGATCATCGTGTGGCTCTGCCTCATGATCGGCTTTATCTGTTCCACGATTGATTTCATCAAACTCAAAGCCATCGCTCAGACGGAGCGCAATCTGAACCAGCTGGCTTACCTGGATCATCTCTCCGGCATCCCCAACCGCCACAGTCTGGATCTTCTCTTCCGCGAATTCGACGGCAGACAGCGGATGAATCACATCGGCGGCATCCTGTTCAAGATCGACAATCTCTACGATCTGAACACCGCGCACGGACGTGAGAGCGGAGACAAATGCATCAAGGATTTCTCTACCATGCTGCAGTCGGGCGCAACCGAGGATGTCGGGTTCTTCTGCCGCAACAGCGGCAATGAGTTCATCGTCATCTTTGAAAACTACGATGAACTGGCGCTCGGCAGATTCCTGTCGACGATCCGTGAAAAGCTCCACACCTATAACCGCGAACAGGACGGCCTCCCGATGAAGATCGGCTATGTCACGATGAGCAACGAAGTGGATCCGGTCAGCCGGCTCTATGCTTTTATCACGCGTCTCTACGACAAATACAAGCTGAGCGCCGAAGAACTGTAGATCTGCCGGTATAACACGACGATGAATGACGCAGATTACGCATATATGGCTCAACTGGTGCAGGCATGCTGGAACGATGACAGCGATGCGTTTGCGGAGTTATACGCACTCACCTACAATAAGGTCTACAACTACTGCCGTCACTATATGCGCAACGCTTTCGCGGCCCAGGATGCCGTACAGGAGATCTATGTCAGCGTCCTGCAGAACATCCGCAAGCTCAAGGATCCTTCGCTCTTCATCGCGTGGCTCAACCAGATCAGTTTCCGCACCTGCTATGATATGACCAAGCGCAGGGATCCCGGCTACGAGATCCTTGATACCGATACGTTTGATTTTCTGGAGGACGATCTGCACCAGTCCCACAGTCCCGAGGAAACCGTCTTCCAGAACATGGAGAACGAACGCCTGCATCAGGCCATCGACCAGCTGCCGTTCCAGGAAAAGCAGCTGATCATCATGCGCTATTACAACAATATGAAAATGCCGGCTATCGCGAGCGCACTGGGCATGTCCCTGAGCACAGTGAAGCGGCGTCTGATGAACGCCCAGGAAAAGCTTCACAAGCTCATGCTCTGATCCCGCAGAGGGAGGTATTATGTTTCAGAAGATCCTGGAAAAGATCAAAGACCTCTTCCGCCAGGACGAAGTCTACAAAATGAACAAGGCGGACGCGGAAAAGACCCTCGCGCACGTCTTTGAAGCGACCGGAAAAAAACCGAGTCAGGAGCCCCTTGAAAAGCTCGCCGCCCGGAAAACGCAGCCGACGCAGCCCTACAGGAACGGCGTGATCTTCGGGCTGTGCGCACTGGTCCTGCTCCTTATCATGCCGCTGTTTTTCCTGCCGCACAGGATCCCGGTCCGAGCCCAGTCCGATTCCGCGCGGAATCTGAGCATGAATAACAGTTTCCGGGATAATGATCTTCTTTATCTGGAGCTGTCCTTCGGCAATCCGGATCTGTCCGCTTCCTATATCAGGACAACGGACGGCGTCACCCTGCAGCCGCTTGGGTTCAACGCCTCCCGCAACGAACTTGTGCTCCCCTGTCCGGAGCCTCTGGAAGACGCTGAAGTCTACATATATAATACCGAGGGAGAGCTGCTGCATCTGCTCCTCTCCCCCGTCAGTTAAGAAAGGCAGCTTCCTAAGTGTTACACCTGAAACCGGCAAGAAAATGCATATCTCTGCTCGCGACGCTCCTGCTCGGGGCTTCGTGCATAACCTCGTGCGGCGAGAAAAAGCCGACCCCTGCCGAGGAGGCCGCGGCAGCGCTGATCCAGGGCGTAGGGTCGCGCGACGCCACCCCTGTGTGCCTGGTCCCCACGGCCCCGGGCACGGAGGTTCTGGGCAACGATCTCGCCACGATCGATATCTCCAATATCTCGGAGGGTTATATCGTTGTCAGCTACAAGGGCGACTGCGAAAAGGTCAAGCTCCAGATCACGGGCGAGAACGGCGTGACCTACACCTTTAACTGCAAAGGACACGGCGAAGAGGAGGTCTTTCCGCTCTCCTCGGGCAGCGGCGAATACATGGTCGCGGTCTATGAGAACATCGAAGGCAGCCAGTACGCCGCCGCCTTTACGACTCCCGTCACCGCGCAGATCGAGGATCCCACCCGCCCCTATCTCTATCCGAACCAGTATGTGAAGTTCGACGAAAACACCAGGGCTGTCGCCGTCGGCGTCGAGGTCGCGTCCCCCTGTTCCAGCGATCTGGAGGTCGTCTCCAACGTCTACAACTACCTGATCTCCAACATCACCTATGACAGTGAGGAAGCCGAGAGCGTCCAGAGCGGCTATATCCCGGATGTTGACGAGGTTCTGGACCGCAGGACCGGCATCTGTCTGGATTACGCGGCCCTGATGGCTACCATGCTGCGTTCCCAGCGGATCCCGACCCGTCTGGAGGTGGGTTACGCCGGGATCGCCTATCACGCGTGGGTGTCCACCTACATCGAAGATGTCGGCTGGGTCAACGGCATCGTTGAATTCGACGGCCAGAACTGGGAACTGATGGATCCCACCTTTGCGGCCAACTCAACGGAAAATGACTTGAAATCCTTTATCGGTTCAGGTGATAATTACGAATTGAAATACAGCTACTAGTCACGGAGGCACTATGAAAGACCAAAAAAGAACGCGGTTACTGTCCAATTACGAGATCTCCGTCTTTTGCAGACAGACCACCATGCTGCTCAAAGCCGGGATCGCGCCGGCACTGGGCATCGACATCCTCATGCAGGATACCGAGGATCCCAAGGGCCGTGCTCTTCTGGAGAGGATTCAGGCCCCTCTGCGGGAAGGTGCCAGCTACCACGATGCCATCGAAGCGAGCGGCGCTTTTCCCGAATACATGCTCAATATGATCTCGATCGGCGAACAGTCCGGAACCCTGGACACCGTCATGGAGAGCCTCGCCCTGTATTATGAGCGTGAGGACAACATCCGCAGCAACATCAAGAGTGCCCTGAGCTACCCGCTCATCATGATCGCCATGATGTTCGTGGTCATCGTCGTGCTGATCACCAAGGTGCTTCCGATCTTTTCACAGGTGTTCTCGCAGCTGGGCACCTCGATGAACGCCTTCTCCCAGAGCCTTCTGGACCTCGGGACGCAGATCAACCGCTATTCGACGGTGTTCATCGCAGTTCTTGTACTGATCATCGCGCTGTTCCTGTACTTTACCAGAACCACGCAGGGCAAAAAGCAGTTCGCGAATTTCGCCGCAAAGTTCGGTCCCACGAAGCACCTTTATGACGGGATCGCCGCGGGACGCTTCGCCAGCGGCATGGCGCTCGCGCTCTCGAGCGGCATGGACACCTTTAACGGACTGGATATGACACTCAAGCTCGTGGAAAACCGGAACATCGCCGCCAAGATCGAAAAGTGCCGCCAGCTCATCATCGAAGGCGAGAGCTTCCCCGATGCGCTCGGACAGGCGGATATCTTTTCCAAACTCTATACGCGGATGGTCTCCGTGGGTTTCCGCTCCGGTTCCATGGACTCCGTGATGAAGCAGATCGCGGAGCGCTACCAGCGCGATACCGACCGTCGGATCTATTCGATCATCTCGATCCTCGAGCCGACCCTGGTCATCATCCTCTCGCTCATCGTCGGACTGATCCTGCTGTCGGTGATCCTGCCGCTGATGGGCATTATGTCAAGCATCGGCTGAAAGGAGCCCCATGCAGTTCGGAAGCTCATTAAGACGCAGAAGGAAATGGAAGGGCGTGCTGTCGGCGGCACTCCTCATCGGTGTTGCCGTCGTTTTTCTGGTCCTGCTGTCAAGCTTCGGCAGATCGACACTGGAGCGCCAGCAGGAAAGCTTAAACGACGCCATCCACCGCGACATCGTGCAGTGCTACGCGCTCGAGGGCGTTTATCCGCCGAGTCTGGAGTATCTGCAGGAGCACTACGGGCTCACCTGGGACCCGGAGACCTTTTTCGTGGATTACGAGCCCATCGGCTCCAATCTGTATCCCGATGTCACTGTTATGATACGGGGGAAATGACCGCATGAACTTTCGCAGGGAACGACATATCGTAGATCTGCTCTTCGTCATCGCGCTGCTCTTTCTGTTCGCCTTTTCGGCGATCATGCTGATCGCGCTCGGTGCCGACGTCTACCAGAAAAACGTCAACACCATGCAGAACAATTACGCCGAGCGCACAGCCGGCGCCTATCTCGTCCAGAAGGTGCGGCAGGCCGACGCGGAGGGCGGCGTACGGACGGATACGCTCGACAGCCATCCGGCGATCGTGCTGACGAACAAGGTGGGCGACAGGGAGTACGCCACCTGGCTGTACATCCACGAGAACATGCTCTGCGAACAGCTGCTGCGCGCGGATATGGTGCCGCTCCCCGCGGCGGGGCAGAAGATCCTGCCCCTGCAGAGTATGACCATCCGGGAGAGCGCGGACGATCTCATGCAGCTGGATCTGGTACTGGAAAACGGTGAGACGGAGGAACTGTACCTCTGCCTTCGCTCGGAGGAGATGCCTTGAAGCAGGAAACGCATTCCAACACAGCCCTGTTTCTGATGGAACTGATCATGGTGATCGGCTTTTTCTCGCTGGTCTCCACGGTATGCATGCAGCTTTTTTCCGCGGCATCCCGTACCAGTACGCAGTCCGTAAGGCTCAACCACGCCGTGCGCGCGTCAGAATCCCTCACGGAGGCCTGGATCGCTGTTGACGGAGACCTGACACGGCTGAAAGAGCTCTATCCCGGCTGCACGCTGCGCTCCGATGATCCGGCGGATCCCCGGACAGGCACGCTGGTCATATGCTACGACGAGGACTGGCACAGGATCACAGAGGCTGCCGATACCGCCGCGTACACCGTCACCATTGAAAGCAGCATGTCAGACGCTGCCGAGCTCTACGGGCCGGAGACCGCCGGTGCCGAAGCGATCCGTGCATCCGTCACAGCCATGGCATCCGACGGGACAAGCATCTGCTCCTTCACACCGGATCACTACCTGGGAGGTGCGCAATGAAGCATGAATCCAAATTCGGCGCCCATATCGGCACCTCCTCCCTGCTCCTGATCTTCCTGACGCTCGCGCTCGTCTCCTTCGGGGCACTGTCCCTGGCCGGCGCGATCGCCGACAAGCGCCTGTCTGACAAGCTGCTCACACATACGCAGGAATACTACACAGCGGATCACGAAGCAGAGGCCTTTGTTGCCCGTTCGGACGCCGCCGCCCGAAAAGCCCGGGAGACCGCCGCGGATGAATCCGAATACTTCCGTCTCCTTGGCGGAAAAGAGGCCTCGATCGCCGTTCCGATGAATGAATCCCAGGACCTGGTCGTCAGACTTGCCTACGTCTATCCGTCATTGACCGATTTGGACAATAATGTGCCTGAATCCGCGCCCGATGCGGATTCGGAGGTCTCCTCCCCGTATTATCACATCGTCAGCTGGTGCATCGAAAATCATGATGACATGAGCTACGAACGCCATCTTCCCGTCAACGGCTCCGGTCTCATCCCCTGATCTCTCTCTTTTTTCTGCCCTCTTTTTCCGCCTGTTTTTTCGCACATGTTGTATTACATGAGATTTTTTTCAAATATTTTGTATTTTCCTCTTTTCTTCCTCCACAAAATGATGTACAATAGCAAACGTTATTACATACATTTTATTTTACGGAGGAAAGAACCATGAAAAACTTCAGAAAAACAGCACTCGCAGCGGTGCTCTTTCTGGCATTGACTATTATGGTCAAAGTGCCGGTTTATGCGGATAATACAACCGTTACCGGTACTGTCGGTAAGGAAACCAAGGATAATCTCCTGTATCTGACAACGAGCGGCGGCACCATGCAGATCAAGATCGATTCCGATACGGACATGAGCGGGTGCAGAGTGATCCTGCCCGGATCCTCACTCACTGCCGAGGTATATTACGGCTCCGATGCTTACATGCATGCGGCTAAGATTACCGGCGGCACAGTCGGTCCCAATGTCACCGTTGACCGTTCGAACCCCTCTACGGTACAGGGCACCATTACTGACGGAACAACCTCGGAGCTGCTGTATCTCTCCACCAGCAACGGAACCATGCAGATCAAGCTTGACACCGATACGGACATGAGCGGCTGCCGCGTGATCATGCTGGGCAAATCGGTTCAGATCTCCTGTGCCCGCGGTTCCGATGCGTATATGCACGCTTTGAGTGTCATCGATTCTGCTTCCGCATCAGCCTCCTACAGTAATAATTCTTCCGGCAGCTCCTCCTCTTCGTCTGCAAGCTTTTCCAATTATCCGCAGGCTTCCGGCAAACTCGATGAGGATTCCGATCTCGACCGGTTGATCATCAACGATACAAAGTATTATATCGAGCCCGAAACCGATTTCTCCGGTTGCAAGGCGATCATTAACGGACGCAGTGTGACCGTCGCGTATTATAAGGGACTGGACGGCAAAAACCACGCGGTTGCCGTTAAGGACTCCTCCTCGACGAACGCGACCGTCTCCTCGAATACGATCGCTACGGTGCAGGGAAAGATCACGACCGACAGCAAGACCGATACGCTGTATTTCAAAACCAGCGACGGCGTCATGCAGATCAGGATTGACAACAGCACAAACACCTCCCAGAGCGGTGTTCTCTATGAAGGCAAGACAGTAAAGATCACTGTCGCGCACGGCTCCGACGAATATCTCCATGCCGTAACCGTCACAGACAGGTGAGGTCAGGCACAGAAACGTTCTTTCCTAATTAAGATATAACGATAAAAGAGGCACGGCCGCATGGCTGTGCCTCTTTTTTTGAATCATTTCCTCTGAATGCAATGATGCAGGCGCTCTTCTCAATCATCTATTTGGACAATATTCGTGTACAACAGGATATCCCGCTCCGTTACCGTCAGATCATCGTGATGATGCCCGAAATACCAGGTTTTGTACTGCAATCTTTGTTTGAGACTCTCGAGGTATTCGGACAGTCTGTCCGGCGGGATCGCCCCGTCGGAAAGCTCATCGAGCGTTGATGACGGACCTTCATGCGTCAGCACATAGTCAACCTTCCAGCCCGCGCTCTCGAGTTTTTTCCTGCCGGCTTCCATCTCCTCTCCGGAAGGCATTTCCCGTCTCCACCAGGATTCGCCTTCGATGCGGTAACAAAGAAGATATCTTTTGCAATGCCTGATCTTGTTCAGAAAATCCGGATCATCCCTTCTCAGAACGCCCGCGGTATAATCTTTTTTCAGTTCTTCTTTATCGGCACATCCCGCGATATCATGCGACGCGGCTCCGCCAAAGGTGAAGAAGGTCTTCCCGTCGATCGTATAGATCTGCGCCCGCATAAGATGCAGGACATTGGTGCGGATCTCATGGACCATACCGCCGTGCCATTCCTTAACGGGAAAAGACGCCAGCCGATCGTGGTTTTCGTGATTCCCATCAATAAACAGCGTGGTATACGATCTGTTGGCAAGGATATCCAGATTGTATTTTTCCTCCTCGCTCTCTTTACGATCCCAGATGACGCCGAAATCCCCGAGGATGATCATATAATCATCCCTGCTCATCTCCTTCTGTTCCGGAAACCACTTCTTGCTGAAACGCTTGAGGTCTCCGTGGATGTCACCGGTCACATAGATCATTTGTTCCCTCCCTCAGTTGAAGCTACAGTCTCTTGGAAAGAAACATCTCCCAGTGTAGAAATCAGCGTTCTTGTAACGCGTCTCTGTGCTGTATAACGCGATTCCCTAAGGCCACTGCTACGGATCATCTCATCAGCGTTCGTAAGAACAAGGGAAAGGAAGTT
>JAILFA010000052.1 GCA_024687125.1 Lachnospiraceae bacterium | reverse complement strand
TCGGCCTTGCGGACGCACCGGAAAAGACGGTCTGGACAAAGCATGACACCGGGATCATGAGCAGGAATATCTGGGCACCGGAGCTGCACAGGATCGACGGCCGCTGGTACATCTATTTCGCGGCGTCCAGGGAAGACGCTGCCTGGGAGCTCAGACCCTATGTGCTCGTGTGCGAGGGGGATGATCCGATGGAGGATCCGTGGGTCGAATGCGGGCAGATGCAGTGCGCGGACGACGATATCTACTCCTTCCGGGCTTTTTCGCTCGATGCGACCACTTTTACCGCCGGCGGCGAGCGCTATCTTGTCTGGGCGGAAAAGGTGTCCGTCGGCATCCAGATCTCCAATCTCTACATTGCCCGGATGGCATCTCCGACAAAACTTTCTACACCGCAGGTGCTGCTGACCACACCGGATTACGACTGGGAACGCGTCGATATCTGGGTCAATGAGGGGCCGTCCGTCCTCAAGCGTGACGGCAGGATCTTCCTGACCTATTCCGCCAGCGCGACCGGAGAAGGGTACTGCATGGGGATGCTTTCGATCAGGGAGGACGCCGATCTGCTGGATCCGCGTCTGTGGAAAAAAGAGCGCCATCCGGTGCTTTCCTCTGACCGGGAAAAGGGTTTCTACGGACCGGGGCACAACTGCTTCACGAAGCTCCCCGACGGGCGCGATGTCTGCGTGTTCCATGCAAGAACCTATGCCGAGATCGAGGGCGACCCGCTCTATGATCCCAACCGCCACACGATGCTCATGGAGGTCAGGTGGGACGATCAGGGCTGTCCGGTATTTGACTATGAGAACGTGCTGCATGCGTAGAAAAGCGGCAAGGATCCTGGTGACGGCGCTGCTCCTTACGCTCTGCGCCTGCGGGGACAAGGCAGCCGAAACTGCGGTATCCGGGGCCGGACAGACCGCGGCAGCGCAGCCGCAGACACAGCAGGAGGCGGAAATGAGCGCGCAGACAGCTCCTTTGGACTATGCGGCACATCACATGGAACCGTCCAATGTGACGGTCCACGATCCGTCCATCTTTCAGGACAAGGACGGCAAATACTACATCGTCGGAACACACATCACAAGTGCCCGTTCCGACGATCTTTTAAACTGGACGCAGACAGATCAGACCTTTCGCGAGGCGCTTGACGCCGATACGATGAAAGAGATCCGCGCCTACAACGATGATTTCAAGGCCGGAAGTCCGGTCGGCTATCTCTGGGCACCGGATATCGTCTACAACGAGACGATGGGGAAGTACTGCGTCTACCTTTCCGCGAACGGGGACCACTGGCAGTCCAATATCGTGCTGTTGACGGGAGATTCCGTCGAGGGACCTTTTACCTATGCGGGGAGCGTCGTCTACGGCGGCTTCACGGAAGAAAACTGGCAGGAGACCGATGTGGCCCGTGTGCTGGGCCTTGATCCGGCTAAGGATGAGCTGCCGCAGCGGTATATCTTAAACGGCGTCAAAAACGATCACTGGGGAGAGGAGTTCCCGAACTGTATCGACCCCTGCACCTTTTACGATGCGGACGGAAAGCTCTGGATGAGCTACGGCTCCTGGTCGGGCGGCATCTTTCTGCTCTCGCTCGATCCGGCGACCGGACTCCGCGACTACAGCGTTTCCTATGAGACGGCCAGGCATTCGGATGAGTACTTCGGCACGCTGATCGCCGGCGGTTCCTATGTGTCCGGCGAGGGCTCGTATATCCAGCACATCGGCGATCACTACTGGCTGTTCATCTCCTACGGCAATCTGGAGGCGCGCGGCGGCTACAACATCCGCGTGTTCCGCTCCGACAGGCCGGAGGGGCCGTATGTCGACGAGCGGGGCAATTCTCCTTTCTATGATTCCTATGCGCAGAACTACAATTTCCCGACCGGGGAGCGCCTTTTCGGCGCCTACCGCTGGAATACCGCCGATGTCGGGATGGTCTCCCAGGGGCACAATTCGGTGCTGGCCGACCGGGACGGGCGGTACTATATCGTTTACCACACGCGGACGACGAACGGCTCGGAATATCACTATGTGCGCGTGCATCAGCTGTTCCTGAACAAAAACGGCTGGCTTCTGGCTGCTCCCTACAGGACGACCGGAGAGCGCCTGCCGGACAAAGGTCTGGATCCGGATCAGATCGCCGGCAGTTACGACGTGATCCTGCACCGGCTGGATCTGGACTACGCAAACCAGCAGCTGAACCTGCCGGAGACGCTGACCCTGCAGGCGGACGGCACGGTCACGGGCGCCTTCGGCGGCACGTGGGACGCCGAGCCCGGAACGCCGTATATCAACCTGCATCTGGAAGCAGCGCATGACAAGGAAACGGATACCTATCAGGGCGTGGCGCTCGAGATGACGATCGACGATACCGATGTCACGACGGTGGTCTTTACCGCGCTGGGAGAGAAAAACCAGCTGACACTCTGGGGGTCAAAGCAGACAGGCAGCTGACCGTTCGGATAATTTCTCGACCGTTTAGCCCGAAACAGTATGTTTCGGGTTTTTTATATGATACAATCTTGAAGGGATATTATATGTCCGGTGCCGGATGAAAGAGGGCACGGATTCGTGATCACGGGGGAACAGGATGAAACTGAAGATTCTAGTAACGGGAAAAAACAAAAAGGTGGCCCGGGATATCTGCGACCATCTGGAGAACGACAGAGGCTATCTGACGGTCAAATGCGCACCGGCCAAAGGGGCACTGTTTGACGTGATCCTGGCGGAACTGCCCAAGGTCATCATCATCTGCATGGGAGACGAGGACGCCGATACGATCGAGGC
Source organism: Lachnospiraceae bacterium (assembly GCA_024687125.1). Classification (GTDB taxonomy): domain Bacteria; phylum Bacillota; class Clostridia; order Lachnospirales; family Lachnospiraceae; genus Butyrivibrio. The sequence continues at coordinate 26,506 of JAILFA010000052.1, read as the reverse complement.
CTACAATGTTTTCAAGAACACCGCGAAACAGGGTTTCTGCACGACCATCGTGATCGCGAACGAGGAGGATGAAAAGCTCTTTGTGAAATACACGGAGCTGAAAAAAGTCCTCTTCCTGTCCAGGCCGGTCTCTCTGTTCGCATTGTATGAAAAGCTCTCCGAGATCGAGGAGGATCTGGAAAACAACAAGGACAGCAACCTTTCCGCTTTCCGCGAGTTTGTTAATGAGGATGAGGGGAAAAGCGGGGAAAAGAAGATCCTGGTCGTCGATGACGATTCGGAGCAGCTCGTTCATATCAAGGAGCAGCTGGAGGAATTCTATGATGTCACGCTCGTCAAGTCCGGCGACGCGGCGTTCAAGTTCCTGCTCAGGCAGATCCCGGATCTGATCCTTCTGGACTATGTGATGCCGGACAAGGACGGACCGCAGGTCCTCAGGCAGATGCGGACGATCGATGACTATGCTAAGATCCCTGTGGTGTTCCTGACCGGTGTGACCGAAAAGAAGCTGATCCTGAAGACACTTTCAGAGCTCAGACCACAGGGATATATCATCAAACCGGCGAAGAAATCAAGCCTTGTTGCCAAGATCATTGATATACTGGGGTGAGTGAGATGGGATACGATATGACATGGCTCGCGGAGATCGGGCTGGATACACAGACGGGACTGGATTACACGGGGGGAGAGGAGAAGTATCTCTCCGCGCTGCAGCGTTTTTATAAAAATCATGAAAAGACGAGAACCAGAGCTGCAGCCTCCTTCTCCACAGATGATTTTGAGGACTACATGATCACCGTCCATGCGCTCAAAAGCAACGCCAAGATGATCGGCGCTTTGGAACTGAGCGGTCTGTTCGAAAAACTGGAGATGGCCGTCCGGGAAAAGGATCTCACATTTGTCCGGGAAAAGCACGCGCCGGCGATGACCGCCTATGCGGAGCTTGTAGAAAAACTGAAGCCTGTCGCGGAGCTGGGCGAGGTGCATGCCGCCGACGAGATCTCCGCCGAGGTTGCCAGGCAGACCGCGGAACAGCTCCTGGACGCACTCGATGAGTTTGATGACGATCTGTCCAAGGAGCTTGTGAGAAAGCTCTCCGGTTATCCCTTCAGGATCACGCAGAAGGATAAGCTTAAGGAAGCGGAAGCCTATATCGATGATTTCATGTACGACGAAGCCGCGGATATCATCCGGGAGATCAGTCCCGCGATAGAATGATGCGCAGGGACTCCCGCGGAGGATTCCATTGAATAAGATCAGGTATGTTCTTTCGGCCATTCTCATATTAGTGTTCGGCTACATTTTTATCGGCGAGATCGTATTGCCCGCCAATACTCCCATGAACGGAAATCTGTGTGATGAGCTGCCCGGAGATCAGTGGGTCGAGGTCAGGCTCGACGGCTCCCGTGTTCCTTTTGCGGTACCCGGCAGCGCGCGCAGCGACATCACGCTCGAGACCACGCTTCCTGCGGTGTTTGACAGGGACTACTGCGTGCTGTGCTTCCGCGGCATGGATATGGAGATCTATGTGGGCGATGAACTGCGGACACAGCTTCACACGGAAGATTTCGGTCTGTTTGGTGACCAGTCCGGCGAGTGCTATGTCATGGCCTCCGTCTATCCGCAGGATGCGGGGAAGACCCTCCGGGTACATTATGAATACAATTCCGGGATGGTCTACGAGGTCTATATCGGTACGAGGCTCGGGATCCTGGCACACCTGTTCACCCAGTTCGGCATGGAACTGTTCGTGGGGCTCGCGATCCTGCTGCTCGGTCTCATCTGTCTGGTCTCTTCGGTGATCTACAAGTATATCCACAAAAAGTATCTGGAGCTGGAGCATCTCTCGATCGGCGTCATCATCGGCGCCTGCTGGGTCCTGTCGAATTCTATTTTCCGGCAGCTCTACACCAGGAACCTGTCCGTCATGTCCAACATCCCGTTCCTGATGGTCATGGTCATGCCGCTGCCGTTCCTCGTGTTTGTCGACTCCCTGCAGAAGAGCAGGTACCGGAAAGCGCTGATGGCGGTCAGCTGCCTGGATATCGCCAATTTTGTGATCTGCGGCGCGCTCTTTGTGACGGGCACGATGTCGCTGCTGAACAGCTTTTTGTCCTCGGCACTGTGTGCACTCGTCAGTATCGTGATCCTCTTCGTGACGATCGCTCTGGATTTCCGGAAAGGCCTGCTGGGGAGCTACCGTGTGGTCGCGGTCGGTTTTCTGGTCCTGGCGGCCGCCGCCATCGTACAGATCATGGCCTACCAGTTCGCCCATAACGGTGTGTTCTCCGGTCTGTTCATGGCAATCGGTCTCTTCGGCTTTATGATCTGCGCGATCGTCCATACCATCAAACAGCTGATCGGCATCCGCCTGGAGGCCAATGAACTGCTCCATATCAACAAGGCCAAGGATGATTTCCTTGCGAACATGTCCCATGAGATCCGCACACCGCTCAACGGGATCCTGGGCATGGATGAGATGATCCTGCGCGATACCAGAGAGCACAAGGTGAAGCAGTATGCGCTGGAGATCAGGAGCGCCGGGAATACGCTGCTTTCCATCATCAACGATATCCTGGATCTTTCCAAGATCGAGTCCGGCAATTTTGAGGTCCTCCCGGTGGAATACGATCTGGCCTCCGTGCTCAACGACGTGCTTAACATGACCCGTCACAGGGCGGTGAAAAAGGGCCTGGACTATCGGATGCATGTCGCGGAGGATATCCCTGCCAGACTGTGCGGCGATGAGATCCGGATCCGGCAGATGATGCTGAACATCATAGGAAACGCCATCAAATACACGCAGGAGGGATCCGTGGATATCGATGTCTCCGCAAGACCGACCATGATGGGCAATTACGTGGATCTGACCGTGCGTGTGACCGATACGGGCATGGGGATACGGCCCGAGGACAAGGATAAGCTGTTCAAGAGCTTCCAGCGTCTGGAGGAGAGAAAGAACCGCAATATCGAGGGCACTGGCCTGGGCCTGCACATCACCTGGCTCCTGGCCAGCATGATGGACGGCAGGATCGATGTCGAAAGCGAGTATGGCAAGGGAAGCACGTTTGCGATCACTGTACCGCAGAAGGTGGTGCTGTCCACGCCCATCGGAGACTTCAGCAGGGCTGTGAAGAATTATCTGGACAACATCGAGATGGAAGAGGTGGGGCTGTATGCACCGGATGCCAGACTCCTCGTTGTCGATGACAATGAGATGAACCTCGAAGTCATGGAGGGACTTCTCAGGGATACAAAGATACGTACGGATCTTGTGGATTCCGGAGCGGCCTGTATCGAGCGGATAAAAGAGAACCGCTACGATGTCGTGCTCCTGGATCAGATGATGCCCGGCATGAACGGAGAGGAGACGCTGAATGAATTAAGAAACCGCGAGCTTCTGCATGCGACGCCGGTCATCGCGCTCACAGCCGACGCCATCATCGGCGCCAAGGAGAACTACATCGCCAAAGGGTTCACGGATTATCTTTCCAAGCCTGTCAAATATGAAGCGCTGGAGAAGCTCCTCAAGGAGTATCTGCCCCGGGAGAAACAGCTCATCCGCGAGGTGGACGATGAACTTCCCGTGATGCTGATCTGGGGAGATGATCCCGAGCGGCTGCGGATGGAAAAGGACAGGCTCGACGGCGTCTATAAATGCGTCTGCGTCACAGGGAGAAAGGCGATGGAAAAGTATCTGGAAAAACACACGCCGGCCGGAGTGATGCAGATCTCGGACAAACCGCTGAACACGGGGGGATCCTATGGAAAACAGGAACAGTAGAACGGAACAGCTGGAAAAGGAAAACCGCATCCTGAAACGCGAATACGCGAGGCTCCAGCAGGATCTGTCGATGCTGTCGAATCTCAACGATTACGCATCCAGGCTCCGGAAATTCAACGAAGAACGGGTGGTGGCGGCGAACCGGGCTAAGAGCAATTTCCTGGCCAATATGTCTCATGAGATTCGCACACCGATGAATGCGATCATCGGAATGGATGAGATGATCCTGCGGGAATCACAGGATATGAGGATCAGTAAGTACGCCATGGATATCCGCAGCGCAAGCAAGACGCTTTTGTCCATCATCAACGATATCCTGGATCTTTCCAAGATCGAATCCGGCAAGATGGAGATCATTCCCGTGGAATATCCGACGATGTCCGTGTTCAACGATATCGCAAATATGACCAGAAAAAAGGCCGAGGAAAAAGGTCTGACCTATGAGCTCGTTGTGGACAAAGAGATCCCTGCGGTCCTTCTGGGCGATGAGATCCGCATCCGGCAGATCATGCTGAACATCATCAATAATGCCATCAAGTATACCACGGAGGGCGGCGTCAGGATCCATGTTTCGTATGATCGCGTCACGAGCAGGCTCCGTGTCGTCGTGAGCGATACCGGTATCGGGATCCGGCCCGAGGATATGGAAAAACTGTACGAATCGTTTCAGCGGCTGGAGGAGACCAGAAACAGGAACATCGAAGGCACCGGACTGGGGCTGAACATCACCAGGCAGCTGGTGGAACTGATGGACGGCTTTATCGATGTAGAAAGTGAGTATGGCAAAGGGAGCACCTTTACCGCCGAGATGGTGCAGAAGGTCGTGGACGATACGCCGATCGGGGACTTTGCGGACAACCTCGCCAGAGCACAGGAGCAGGTGGAGGAATACAGGCCCATTCTTGTGGCGCCGGACGCCAGGATCCTCATTGCCGATGATAATGATATGAATCTGGAAGTGATCACAGGGCTTCTTAAGGATACCAGGATCAATGTCACCTGCGTGTCATCCGGCAGGGAGGCGGTCGAGTATGCCGGGAAGGAGCGCTATGATGTGATCCTGCTGGACCAGATGATGCCCGGTATGTCCGGGACGGAGGCCCTTGCGGTCATCAGGGATACGCACCTTGCGGATGATACGCCGGTGATCGCACTGACGGCCGACGCCATCGTGGGAGCCAGGGAAGTCTACCTCCGGGAAGGCTTTGCGGATTACCTTTCCAAACCCGTGATGTATGAGGATCTGGAAAACATTCTTCTTAAGTATATCGATCCGGAGCACATCTATACCAGAGAACAGATCGAAGAGGAGGAGGCCAGGCGGGAAAAGCCTGTCGTACTGGTCATCAACGATTCCGCGGAACGCCTGAGGGATGTAAGGGAACTGCTGGGCGACCGGTTCAAGGGCGTTTTTGTCAAAGATGAACAGCAGGCCGGAAAGTATCTGTCCAGGCACAAGGTCGAATTCATCATCAAAGACGGAGGGGCGTTATGATGAGGTCTCTGCAGGCATTTACCAACGAAGTGGATGACATCGCTCTGGCAGTCAATGAACTGAAAGCAGGGATCGATCCTTCATGCTTTATGAAGAACACCTGCGGCATTGTCTTCTGCGGATTTGAGCCGGACATGGATGCGCTGGTCAAGGCTCTCAGGGAAGCTTTCGATTTTCCGTTTTTCGGCTGTACGGGCATCGGGATCTTTTCCACCGGCGGGTATTCGCAGAGCAGTATCTCCCTGCTGGTCCTGACGGCGGATGATGTGGAGTTTTCGATCGGGATGACCGAAGAGATCGCAGGCCCCGAAGACATTCCACGTTTTGCGGACACCTATAAAGAATGCAGGAGCAGGCTTTCCTGCGATGACAGGCTCATCTTTACCTATGTACCGTGGCTGACCAATATCATGTTCGATGATATCGTCCGTCTTTTGGACGAGGAATCCCATCAGGTCCCTGTATACGGAGGGATCGCTTCCGACGGCTGGACCTTTGATTCCACCTGGGTGTTTACGGATCAGGGGATTTCGCAGAGCAGAGGGGTCATGATGGTCCTGGGAGGCAATATCCGTCCGATCTTTACGATCGAGCATTCCACAACGCTTACTACAAATCTGCACAAGGTGGTCACGAAGGCCGAGGGCACGGTCGTTTATGAACTGGATGGCAAGCCGGTAACGGATTTCATCGAGGAAATGGGACTCATCACGGATAAGACCTCTGTCATTCTGGACTTTCTCGGGACGCCGTTTCTTGCGACCCAAAAGACAAGGGACGGCGATGAGATCGATACGCTCCGGTGCCTGGGGGTGATCGACCATGAGAACAAGTCCTGCGGATACATCGGTAAGATCGAAGAGGGCTCGGAACTCAATATGGTGCTGATCTCCAAGGAGGATATCGAAAAATCGGTCAAAGCCGCCTTTGAGGAGATCCTGACAAGGATCAGGGAATCCGGAGACTATCAGTACAGCAGCATTTTCTGTTCCTCCTGCGCGGCGAGATACTGTCTGCTCGTAGCGGATAAGAACGCCGAAGGACGGGCTTATGAAGGCTGCCTGCCGGACGGTCTCAATGTGCAGGGTGTCTACATTTACGGTGAATTCTGCCCGGCGCACGGCAAGCACCGCGGCGGCCTCTACAATGTGCTCTCCAACGAAACGTTCACGATCCTGGCGGTCTGACTGGCGTTGATTGCGTCCCCTTTGAAAGAATGATAAAATACTCGGTAACAAAAACGGGATCCGGCTGCCGGATCCTACGGGGAGGCATCACTTGAACACTGAGATCGAAACCGCGATAAAAAGTCTTTACCAGCTCATCATGACCGTTGACGCGGGGGACCGCACCTGCCGGGTGATCGACCGCAACACGGAGCTGCAGGAGCTGGTCACCACAACCGTCTATGATGATTTCTGCGAATCCCTTTACCGGAACATCCATCCGGCCGACAGAGAGGGGTTCCTTTCTTTTTTCGGGCCTGACTGTTTTCCGAGGGAGCTCACCGAGCAGGTCTTTGTTTCGTACTCCTGCCGGATCCGCCACGCCGGCGGCGGCTACTTCTGGTCCTCGCTCATTTACTGCCATGCTTCGCAGGTGGATGCGACGGTCGGACACAAGTATGTCTTTATGGTGCAGGATATCCATGATACCCGGATGCGCGAACTGCGGGAGGAACTGGAGCAGCGCATGGCGCTCAGGGATCTGCAGGACCGCTATGAAAAACTCTTTGAGGAGAACATGCGGGATGAGCAGACGGGGTGCTACAACCGCAAGGGGCTGAAGTACTACACCGATATCATCCTGGACAATGCCCGCAGGACCGGTAATCACCTGTTTGTCTGCGTCGCGGATCTCAACGGCCTCAAGCATCTCAATGATACCTACGGACACGCGGCGGGAGATGAAGCGATCGCTGCCGTGTCAAAGGAGCTGCTGCGCTCTGCGCCGCAGGGTTCGAGGATCGTGCGGACCGGCGGCGACGAGTTCTTGCTGATGGCTGCGCTTCTGGCGGACAGCAAAGAACCGGAGGAGATGGGGGCCAAGATCGACGCCGGAATGGACGCCTACAACCGTGAAATGCAGCATCCGTTCACGGTCGGTGTCAGCTACGGCTATGTCTTTCTTCCGATGCAGCCGGACATGACCGATCTCGATGCCTATATCGAGACCGCGGATGCGCGTATGTACGCCATGCGTCTTGAGCGCGACGAGTTCAGAAGGGATTGACGCTATAGGGAAGTTTTGGTATTCTGTCTCTGTATGTTCTGTTGTTTTGAGAGGAGTTTGAATGGAAGACGGCAGTAAAGGCGCCGACGACAGTACCAGACAATCAGAGGAGTCGGAACATCCCATACCGGACCGGCAGCACAGGAGTGCCTGGGACCGGTTTCGGTCGCTGTTTACAGGTGCGGGCGATGTGACCCAGGAGGATATCCGGTCCATTGTTACGGAGGGTCAGGAACAGGGCGTTCTCAAGGCCTCCGAAGCGGATATGATCTCCAATATCTTTGAGTTTTCCGACAAGGAAGCACAGGATATCATGACCCACCGGGTAGAGATCGTCGCTGTTGACGGCAACATGCCGCTGCGGGATGCGGTCAGGTTCATGCTGGAGGGCAACAACAGCCGTTTTCCCGTCTATCTTGAGAATATCGATCATATCATTGGGATCCTGAATATACGGGACGCCATGAAGAGCCTGTATGAAGGCGGCTCGGATGACGTACCGCTCAGAAAGACCAAGGGGCTGCTGCGCACACCGCGTTTCGTGCCGGAGACAAGGCACATAGATAAGCTGTTCCGCAGCATGCAGCAGACCAAGACGCAGATGGTCATCGTCATCGACGAGTACGGCCAGACGGCGGGACTGCTGTCCATGGAGGATATCCTCGAAGAGATCGTCGGCAATATTCAGGATGAGTATGACGAGGATGAGATCTACATCGAGCCGACGGGAAATTCCGGTGAGTTCCTGATCGACGGCAGGACCAAGCTGGAGGAGCTGGAAAAGCGTTTTCGGATCACCTTCGGCGAGACGAATTTTGAAACACTCAACGGGTTCATGATCTCAAAACTGAACAGGATCCCGGAGGACGGCGAGGAGATCGATTTTTCCGTCACGGTGGAGGGCCTGGAGTTCAGGATCAAAAAGGTGCATGGGCACCGCGTAGAGAGCGTACTGGTGAAAAAACTTCCGGAGCCCGAGGCTCCCACGGAAGAGAAAAAAGAAAAGGAGTAACGCAGAAATGTCCGGACACAGCAAATTTGCAAACATCAAGCACAAAAAGGAAAAGAACGACGCCGCCAAGGGCAAGATCTTTACGATCATCGGCCGTGAGATCGCCGTAGCGGTCAAGGAGGGCGGCCCGGATCCGGCCAACAACTTCAAGCTGGCAACGGTCATCGCCAAAGCCAAGGCCAACAACATGCCCAATGATACGATCGAAAGAGGCATCAAGAAGGCCGCGGGCGAAGGCGGCGACGTCACCTATATCCAGAACACCTATGAGGGATACGGCCCCGGAGGCACGGCGATCATCGTCGAGACGCTGACCGATAACGCCAACCGCACGGCGGCCAATGTCCGTGCCGCTTTCTCCAAGGGCGGCGGCAATGTGGGTACGCCCGGCTGCGTCTCGTTCATGTTTGACCGCAAGGGACAGATCATCGTCGACCGTGAAGAATGTGAGATGAGCGGCGACGACATGATGATGCTGGTCCTGGATGCGGGCGCCGAAGATCTCAAGGAGGAAGAGGACAGCTTCGAGATCCTGACATCGCCTGAGGATTTTGAGGCGGTGATGAAGGCGATCGGCGACGCCGGGATCCAGACGGTTTCCGCCGAGGTGACCATGATCCCGCAGAACTATGTCTCTGTGACGGATGAAACTGCAGTCAAGGGGCTGCAGAGGATCCTGGACATGCTCGATGACGATGATGACGTCCAGGCCGTGTACCACAACTGGGACGAACCTGATGCTGATTAAACGTACCGCTTTTTCAGATTTTCTCTGGGGCGCTTTTGTCATCCTGCTCGCCGTGATGACGACGCTCTTCTGGTACTTTTCGCATTTTCTTCCGGATGAATCCAAGGCGCTTCTGGCCGCGATCCTCGCCGCGCTGACGATGGTGGCCGTGGGCCTTGTGACGCATGCCGCCGGCAGGCTTTCGGATTTTCTGCATCGCCGTGTAAAGCTTGATCCGGCGGTGCTGACGATCCTCTATATCGTCGTCATGTCGATCCTGTACCTGGTAATGCTTCTGGTGCGCATCCGGTATCTGACGGTCAACGCGGAGCGTCTCTCCGATGAAAACGGTGTATTTGCCGGCGCCATGATCGTGAGCGGTGATACGGCCGGCTCCGGCGGACTGTTATCCAGGATCACCGCGGTCCTGCTGGGCGTGTTCCTCAGGATCGCCGGAAACCGTCTGACGGTGGCCTGCACGGTGCTGGCTGTTGTTCAGGTGATCGCGATCGTCAATGCGACCATGGCGGTCCGCCTGCTTGCCGGACGGGCAGCCGGATTCGCTTCGGCAGTGCTTTCGGGATTTCTTCCTGTATTTCTGGAGAACCTGCTGACCGTGAGCGAGAAAGAGATTTTCTATCTGCTGTTTTCACTCGGGTTCCTGCTGGTCGCCCTGTATCTGCATATGGATGCGCGCGGGGCGCTCACGACGATGCTGCAGCTGATCCTGATCATTGCGGTCGGGATCGTGACAGGGTTTCTCATCTATATCGATCTCGGGTCGGTCCTGCTGCTTCTGCCTCTGGTCCTGACTGTCTGCCTGCCGGATACGCAGGCGGCGAAAGAGCTGGTGCGGTTTTTCCTGATGCTCATGATCGCGGTCGTCATGTTCTTTGTCCTGCTGATCATCGGACACGGGATCGGCGGGATCGGAAGCGGTCTTGCGGAGCTTGCTTCGAAAACCTTCGGGGCGCCGACGCAGATCCGCATCTTCCATCTGCAGAATGATTTCTATCCCTTCGCCATGGTGCTGGTGACCCTGATGGTGACCGGTGTGGTGGCAACCTTCCGGGACAGGGCGCGGGACCGGATGTCTTTCTGGTTCCTGGTTCTCTTTGAGGCGGTGCTTCTTGCGCCCCTGTTCGGTGAAAGCTGTGTCAACACCGAGGCGATGCTCTGCTTCTGCTATGCGGCGGCAGCTTCCGCCGGGATCGGATGCATCGCTGCGAGTACGGCGAAAACAGAAAAAAGAGAAAGAAAGGTCAGAAAAGAGATCGTTGAAAATGTGCCGAAACAGCAGGGAGTCGTCTGGGAATCGCTTCAGGTTCCGGACGGCATGGTCCTGCCCGCGGAGAGCGAAGCCGACGGCGGAGAGGCACGTATGAACCCGATGGCGGCTGCACCTGCAGTACCGCTTGGAATCGACCGGGGAGAGGAGGAGATGAGCATGGCAGCACAGCAAGGTCAGGTTCAGGAGCAGCAGTTGGATAAGGCAGCGCAGAAGGCGCTCGCCAAAGCCAGAAAGGCACAGGCCAAGGCGGATGCAAAAGCAGCCAGGGAGGCAGCCAGAGCGGCGAAAAGAGCGGAAAAGGAACGTCTCCGTATGCTGGAAGACGAAGATGATGACGACGATGAGTATGAGTACGAGGAGGTGGCAGCGCAGACCGCGGCGGATCAGAACGTACCGCCTGCAGCTCCTGTAACCCCTGCAGCACCTGCACCCGCACCGGCGGCACCTGCTCAGGCAGCGCCCGCACCGGCAGAGAAGCCTGCACCCGGACCGATCTCCCTTGCGTCCTCACCTTTCATGGGAAGAGCGCCGCAGACCTCGCAGCCTACGCTCATTCGGAATACGGCTTCCGCGTTCAAAACGGACGGCGATGATGACGATTTCGATTTTGATATCAATGATACGGACGATTTTGATGTATAAATAAGAAAATTCATACAGAACAGGAGTGTTTCATGAAGATTCCTAAGAGCTATGAGGTCCTGGAGCAGCGCAGGATCGCGGATCTGAATTCCGACAGCCTGCTGCTCAGGCATATCAGGACGGGAGCACGTATCGCGGTCCTCACAAATGATGATGAGAATAAAGTGTTCTACATAGGCTTTCGAACACCTCCCGCGGATTCCACAGGTGTGGCGCATATCATCGAACACACGGTGCTCTGCGGATCAAGAGATTTTCCGGTCAAGGATCCTTTTATCGAACTGGCAAAGGGATCCTTGAATACTTTTCTTAACGCGATGACCTATCCGGACAAGACTGTCTATCCGGTAGCGAGCTGCAATGACACGGACTTCCGGAATCTGATGCATGTCTATCTGGATGCCGTCTTTTACCCGAATATCTATAAGGAAAAGAAGATCTTCGAGCAGGAGGGATGGCACTATGAGATGGAGAGCGCGGATGACGAGCTGAAGATCAACGGCGTCGTCTACAACGAGATGAAGGGAGCGTTCTCCTCCCCGGACGAGGTCCTGGACAGACAGGTGCTCAATTCCCTGTATCCGGAGACGACCTACGCGATCGAGTCGGGCGGGGATCCGGAGGTCATTCCGGAGCTCACCTATGAGGCGTATCTGGACTTCCACCGCCGCTATTATCATCCTTCCAACAGCTATATCTATCTGTACGGCAACATGGATGTGGAAGAGCGGCTCACATTCCTCGACGAGGCGTATCTGTCGCATTTCGACGCGCTGTCCGTCGACTCCGAGGTTCCGCTGCAGAAGCCCTTTGACAGGGCCAGGGAGGTGGAGAAATACTATCCGATCCTGCCCGAGGACGACGAGAAGAACAAGACCTATCTCACCTGGAACACTTCGATCGGGACGACCCTGGATCCCAAGCTCACGATCGCCTTTGACGTGCTGGATTACGCGCTGTGTTCGTCGTCCGGCGCCGTGGTCAAGAAGGCGCTGATCGACGCGGGGATCGGCCAGGAGATCTCAAGCAATTATGACAGCGGCATCCGGCAGCCTCTTTTTTCCATCTGTGCAAAGAACGCCGATCCGGAGCAGAAGGAGGAGTTCTGCAGGATCATCGAGGAGACGATCGCACAGCAGGTGAAAAACGGCTTTGATAAAAAGGCGCTGCTCGCCGCGATCAACAACGACGAGTTCAAATACCGCGAAGCGGATTTCGGACGCTACCCCAAGGGCCTCCTCTACGGCCTGCAGATCCTGGACAGCTGGCTCTATGACGATTCAAAGCCCTGGATCCACATCGAATCCGGCGAGATCTACAAGGAACTGAAAAAGGAAGCGCAGGGCAGCTATTTTGAGGAGCTGGCGCAGAAATGGCTCCTGGACAACCCGCACCGCACGATCCTGATGCTCCGTCCGAAAAAGGGCCTGACCGAGGAAAAGGACGAGGCACTGAGGGAAAAACTGGCCGCGTACAAGGAGACGCTTTCAGACGATCAGATCAAGGGCATCGTCGACGAGACGAAAGCGCTGGCCGATTATCAGGAGGAGCCGGACGCTCCGGAGGATCTTGCCAAGATCCCGCTCCTGAAGCGCGAGGATATGAAAAAAGAGGCGGAACAGCTGATCAACGCCCCGTTTACGGTCGCCGGTGTAAAAGCGCTCCGCCATGACGTGTTCACCAACGGGATCGTCTATCTGGACCTGGTGTTTGACGCGAAGAAGATCCCGGATGCGCTCTGGCCGTATCTCGGAATGCTCAGGAGTCTGCTCGTGATGATGGACACCGAGCATTATTCCTACGGTGATCTCGCCAATGAGATCAATATCCGTACGGGAGGCATCGGAACGACGCTCAACGCCTGCTCTATGGAGGACGGCGGGGTCCTGAGGATCTTCGAGGTCAACGCCAAGATGCTCACCGAGAACCTGGCGGATGCTTTCTCGCTGATCCGCGAGGTGCTCCTGACAACAAAGTTTTCCGATCCGGCAAGGCTCAAGGAGATCTTTGAGGAACTCCGTGCCCGCGGGCAGGCACAGCTGGCCGCGAGCGGCAGTTCGACGGCTTCCATGCGCGCTCTCTCCGCGATCTCAGAGACTTCCGCGCTCAGCGAGGAACTCGTCGGTGTGGACGCCCTCCGGCTTGTAGAAAAACTCTGCGAGGAAGTCCGGGACGGAAAGCGGGCGGCTGAGCTCGCGCGTGTGTTTACGATCCTTACGAAGGCGATCTTCCGTAAAGAGAATCTGTTCTTTGATGTGACGGCCACCAAAGGGGAAGCGGAGGACGTGATCCGCACCGAGGTGGAAAAACTGACGGACGCGCTCTTCTCCGAGCCGTATGAAGCACTGCTCGCGGAGGCACAGGAGCTGGTCCGCGGACACGAGGTCAAGGGGGACCCCGCGTACAGGGGGAAAGAAGCCTTTACCACGCCCGGACAGGTGCAGTATGTCGCGGTCGCCGGCAATTTCAAGAAGCACGGCTTTGCGTTTACGGGCGCGCTCCGGGCCCTCAGGGTCATGATGGGCTACGATTATCTGTGGCAGAACATCCGCGTCAAGGGCGGCGCCTACGGCTGCATGGGCAACTACCGCAGGAACGGCGACGCGTTCTTTGTGACCTATCGGGATCCGCATCTGAAGAGGAGCCTGGATGTTTTCCGCGAAGCGGCGGCGTATATCCGCGGCTTTGACGCCGATGAGCGTGCGCTGACACAGTACATCATCGGCGCGGTGAGCGAGCTGGATACGCCCAAGACACCGATGGCCAAGGGTGCCGCCTCGATGATCGCGTATCTGACCGGGATCACGCAGGAGATGATCCAGCAGGCGAGGGACGAGCTCCTGGCGGTCACGGGAGATGATATCCGCGCTCTTGCGGACATCGTTGAGGCGTTTGTCTCCGACGGTCAGATCTGCGTCGTGGGGAGCGCGGAAAAGATCAAGGCCCACGAGGATCTCTTCGCCAGGATCGAGCCGCTTTCCAGATAATTTTTCCGTTTTTTTAAGCGTCACTGCAACGGAGAGGAAAATCCGCCGTCTATTGATGCAGAGCAGAGAGGTTCTGCCGCGGCGGATCACCGCCGGACGTTTAAAAACGGGAGGAAGAATGAGATGAAAAAGCATTTGAATGGAAAAAAGAGTCTGGCGGTGAGAGCGGCCGCGATCGCGGCGGCGTTGCTCATGGCGGTCACGGGCTGCGGGTCATCCGACAGCGCTTCGACTGAGGCAAAGATGGCCTATGCACCGGAACCGGCCTATGGGGCGGACGGCCTGTACGAAGCTGCGGCCTACGAAGAGATGGCGGATGTGGGATACGCCGAAACCACGGAGAGCGGCGGCACAGTAAACACGGCAGCCCAGCAGAGCTCGCGCAAGCTGATCACTACCTTAAGCATCTCGGCGGAGACCGGCAACATGGATGAACTCCTTGCCCAGGTTGAGCATAAGGTGTCTTCGCTCGGCGGCTATATCGAGAACAGCGACATCTCCAACGGCAGCTATCAGACAAATCAGGACAGGACCAGGCAGTACCGTCGCGCCCATCTCACGATCCGTGTGCCGGCGGACAAACTGGATGATTTCCTGAGCGATGTCCAGGAGCACTCCAACATTACGCAGAAATCGCAGAACGTCGAAGACGTCACGCTTTCCTATACGGATCTTGAATCCCACAAGCGCATGCTCAAGGCCGAGGAACAACGGCTCCTGGAGTTCATGGAAAAGGCGGAGACCGTCGAGGACATGATCGCTGTCGAGCAGCGCCTCACCGAAGTGCAGTATCAGCTGGACAGCATGGAATCCCAGCTGCGCACTTATGACAACCTGATCGACTACAGCTCGGTCTACCTGGATATCACAGAGGTTCAGGAGTTTACGGTGACCGAGGAGCCCGCCTCCGTATGGGATGAGATCCGCGAGGGCTTCGGCAGGAATCTGCTCTCCGTCGGCAGAGGCATCCGCGACTTCTTTGTCTGGGTCGTCATCCATCTGCCGCAGCTGGTGATCTGGGGTGTCGTGATCTTCGTGATCTGCCTGATCGTCCGCAGGATCAGGAGACGCAAGGCACTGAAGAAGGCAAAGAAGGAGCAGGAAGCGCAGGGCATCGTTGATGCCGGTGCCGCGCACACAATGCAGGATACAGCGGACTGATGGATCAGGAACAGTTCAGAACAGGTTTTATCGCACTGATCGGGCGGCCCAATGTGGGGAAATCCACATTGATGAACCGCCTGATCGGCATGAAGGTCGCTATCACATCGAACAAGCCGCAGACAACGCGCACCAGGATCCGCACGGTCGTGACGGATGAGCGGTGCCAGATGATCTTCCTGGATTCGCCGGGGATCATCGAGCCGGCGAACAGGCTGGGCGAGCGGATGATGCGCGTGGCGGGCGATGTGAAAAAGGACGCGGATGTCATTCTCTGGGTGCTCGACGCGCAGAATAAGATCGGGGATAAGGAGCGCCAGATCGGAGACGACCTCAGCCATGTCCGGCAGAGCGTGATCATCGTCCTGAACAAGGCCGACCTGGCGGGAGAGGAAAAATGCGGCGCGCTCGAGGCGGAGCTGAGGGAACTTTTTCCATACGCGGAATGCGCGCGTGTCTCTGCCCTCAAGGGGCTGCAGATCGACGGCCTCAGGGAGATGCTCATCAGCCGGCTGCCGTACGGACCGGCCCTCTATGAGGAGGATGCGCTGACGGACATGCCGGAGCGCGAGGTGGTCGCGGAGATCATCCGGGAAAAGGCACTGCGCCTGCTGACCGATGAGGTCCCCCACGGGATCGCCGTCGTGACGGAAAAGATGCGGGAACGCGACAACGGGATCATCGATATCCACGCGGACATCATCTGCGAAAAGGATTCCCACAAGGGCATCGTGATCGGAAAGAACGGCAGGATGCTCAAAAAGATCGGGTCGGATGCCCGGATCGATATCGAAAAGCTTCTGGACGCGCACGTGAACCTGCAGCTGTTCGTCAAGGTGCGCGCCGGGTGGCGCGATGATGTGCGCCAGCTCAAAAACTTCGGCCTCTGGATGGATGAAACATGATCTTTGCTGATCTTCTGTTTTTATATGTATTTCTGCCCCTGCTCCTGATCGCCTGTCTCGCGGCGCGGTATATCGATTCCCGGAGGCAGGGCATGGGTGTTCAGAACGCCGTGCTCATTTTCTTTTCCCTCCTGTTTTACGCCTGGGGCGAGCCTGTTTTTATCCTGCTGCTTCTTCTCAGCGTGGTTGTTACCTGGGCCCTCGCGAAAAAAGGAGCCTGCCGCGTCGGGATCGTCTACCATCTTGTGATGCTGGTCGTGTTCAAGTACGGCAATCTCCTGTTCGGACCGCTCCTGACCATGGCGGCTCCCGGCAGTGCTCTGTCGATCCATCTGCCGATCGGGATCAGTTTCTACACCTTTCAGTCGATCTCCTATCTGGCGGACGTGCGGAGCTGCAGGTGCGAAGCGCAGCCGAAGCTGTCCCGCCTGCTTCTCTACATCACGATGTTCCCGCAGCTGATCGCGGGCCCCATCGTGCGCTACCAGGAGATCGAAAAGATGATGGAGGAGCGCACGGTCACAGACTCGGACATCGCGGAAGGGATCTCACGGATCATCAGGGGCCTCGCCAAAAAGGTGATCCTCGCCGACCAGCTCTCCGAGATCGTCACGCACCTGATTGGAGAGCAGCTCCCCGGGACCACGCCGCAGGCGGTCCTCGGTCTGGTATGCTTTTCGATGCAGATCTACTTTGACTTTTCCGGCTACTCCGATATGGCGATCGGCATGGGGCGGTGTCTGGGATTCACGTTTCCGGAGAATTTCAATGCGCCGTATCAGTGCTGCTCCGTGACGGATTTCTGGCGCAGGTGGCACATGACGCTGGGAAGGTTTTTCCGGGATTATGTCTATATCCCGCTGGGCGGCGGGAGAGCAGGGCGCCCTGCTGTCATCAGGAACATCCTCATCACCTGGATGCTGACCGGTTTCTGGCACGGCGCTTCGTGGAACTTCCTGCTCTGGGGGCTCTATTTCGGCATTCTGCTGCTTCTGGAGAGGGCGCTCTGGAAGGATTCCCACGACCGCGTGCCGGCGCATAGGGCCGGGCGTGTTCTGTGGCGGATCCTGACGGCGGTGCTGGTCATCCTCGGCTGGGGGATCTTCTACTTCGACGATTTCGGCAGGATGGCTGGCTTCTTTGTGGTGCTCTTTACCGGCGGCATCGTGGCTTCGGATCTGCTGTTTGTGTCACAGCTGACACAGAACGCGTTCCTGCTGATCATCGGGCTCGTGCTGTGCTTTGTCCCGACGGAGCGCATCTGTGCGCTGATCAGGGATAAGATCGCCGCACGCCTCCCGTTCTGGTGCCGCGGGATCCTGCGCGGAGCGGCCGCATCGGCGCTGCTCATCATCGCGACGCTCCTGCTGGTCGGCGCGACGAACCATCCGTTCCTGTATACGAGGTTTTAGGGCCGTATGAAGGATAGCAGAGAAAACCTGATCTATATCGCGATCACCGGTCTCGCATTCATGGCGATCGTTTTCATCCTGCTCCTTGGAAAGCGGAGCACGCAGTCGGAGCTGGAGCGGCGGGAACTCGCGGAGTTTCCGGAAATCACCGCGCCGTCCCTGATCCGGGGCGAGGCGGGTCCCGCGGTCTCCGAGTGGTATGCCGATACGGTTCCGAAGAGGGACCGCGTGCTGAACATGGCGATGGATGTGCGCAATGTCAGGGGGATCCGGGATACAGGCGAGGAGACGATCCGCTTCCACAACGTGAAAGAGCTGCGCACGGAGCCGGAGGAAACAGCACAGGTGACGGCGGCACCGGCGGGAGAGCCGGAAAAACAGCCGGAAAAGGAGCCGGAGAAGACGCCCGAAAATGGGCCGGCGGCGAATGCCGGGGCGTCTGCCGGCGCGGAAAATGCTCCGGCCGCGGCGGCTGCGGGACAGAACGATACCGCGGATGCGGAGACCGCTCAGACAGAGGCTCCGGCGGAGCCCGAGACCACGGAAACGGCGTCCGCCGTGCCTGAGGAAGCGTATGACGCGCTTCCCGAGGAAGCGTTCACGGTCGGATCGAACGGCATCATCGTCTCCGGCAGCGGGAGCAATACGCGCGCGATCATGATGTACGGCGGAAGTGCCTCGGTCGCGAAGCACTACGCGGAGGTCGTCAGCATGTATCCGGAGGCGCTTCCGGGCGTGCGGGTCTACTGCATGGTGATCCCGACCGCGGTCAGCTACTACTGTCCGGTGCAGGCGCTCTCGTACACGGGCAGCCAGCTGGATCAGATCCGCAACATCATGGAATCTCTTTCTCCCGCCGTGACCGGGATCAATGTCTACTCGGTGCTGGGGGAGCACACGGAGGAGCCGATCTATCTGCGGACCGATCATCACTGGGCGCCGCTCGGGGCCTACTACGCGGCAGGAGAATTCGCGAAAGCCGCCGGGGTACCTTTTCCGGATCTTTCTTCCTATGAGGAACGAGTGGTCCACAACTACTGCGGCACGATGTACATGTATTCCCAGGATACGGCGGTCCGGGACAATCCGGAGGATTTCGTCTACTATGTCCCGCGGGATCTGACGCTGGAGACGACCTATATCAACTACACGCTGAGTGACGGCAGGGTGGCGGCAGAGAATCCGCCGTTCTCGGGGCCGTTCTTCCAGCCCATGAACGACGGCAACAGCAATGCCTACTGTGTCTTTATGGGCGGCGACGCCAAGATCACCAGGGTGCAGACGGGGGTTCAAAACGGCAGGCGTCTCGTGATCCTCAAGGACAGCTTCGGCAACGCGCTTCCGGAGTTCCTTTTTTACGGATTTGAGGAGGTGCACGTGCTGGATGCGCGGTATTTCACGAGGAACATCGTGCAGTATGTGCAGGAAAACGGCATCACGGACGTGCTGTTTGCCAACAATGTGTTCCACGCGGGGACCAAGTCGACGGCTGCCGCTTACGAGCGGTTTCTGAAGCAGTAGGAGCGGGGGATGGATAACAAGACCGTTCTGACCGGGATCGTGCTCTCGGAGCGCGGTGTGGGCGAATATGACAAGCTGGTGACGATCCTCACGCTGGAGCGGGGCAAGATACGTGCGTTCGCCCGCGGGGCAAAGCGGCCGAGGAACCATCTGTCGGCGGCTCTGCAGCCCTTTCATTTCGGGAACTTCCAGGTCTATGAGGGCCGCGATTCCTATACAGTGGAGAGCGCGGAGATCCTGCAGCATTTTGAAACGCTGCGGTCAGACCTCGACAGGTCCTTCGCGGGGATGCTGCTCCTGGAGCTTTCGGATTACTACGGGAGAGAAAATGACGACAACCGGGCGCTGCTGGGGCTTTTGTACCAGTCCTTAAAGGCGCTCGACAAGGGGCGTCCGGAGCCGCGGCTTGTGCGGACGGTGTTTGAGATCAGGGCGCTGGCGATCGACGGCCAGTATCCGGGGATCCCCGAGGGCAGCTGGGAGGAGTCCACGCGGTACGCAATGGGCTTTATCGTTGATACGCCGGTGGAGCGGCTGTACACCTTTACCGTCAGTGACTCCGTGCTGGAGGAGCTCGAACGGATCGCCTCGAACTTTCGCCGCCGTTTCATCGACAGGGAGCTGAAGTCACTTTCTTTTTTATAAGCCCTGTATTCTGTTGCATTTTTCATGTCCCCGCATTATAATTTTTTCCATGCGTGCTTTAGACAGGACTAACAGAAAACCGCATAGAGCAAGGCGATGGACGCGCATCCTGCCCGTCCTTATGCTGGTGCTTGCTCTCACGGCGTGCGGAGAGAGCGAGTGGACCGGCGATGATGCGCAGGTTACGACGCTCGGGATCAATAAGGACGGCAAGGTCCGGGAGATCATCGTCGAGGAGTTCGCGGAAAGCTACTATAATATCGACGATCTCAGAAAGCAGTTCGAGGAGGAGATCGATGCATACAATTCCGCGGCCGGCGGAGATAAGCGCATCACGCTCAAAGAGCTCAAGCAGGTGGGCAGTGTTGTGCGCAGCTGCAGCGATTACCTGTCGGTGAGCGACTACACTTCCTTTACGAAGGAACCGCTGTACTACGGGACGCTCCGGCAGGCCAGGCTCCGCGGGTTTGAGATCTCGCAGAAGATCCGTGCGGCCGGCGGCGGGGAGTATCTGATCAGCGAAAAAGACGATGAGCTGCACGTCATTTTTACGGACGGACATGATCACATCGTGACACCGTACAAGATCATCGCGTGCACGGAGGGCGTAAAGATCGTTTCGGATAAGGAGGCGGATTTTACGGGAACCGAGGGACGGTCGGCCGTTCTGCTTGCAAAGTAAGATTTGCCTGAAACAGGCTGAAAAGGAGACAGGACTATGAAAGCACAGGACAAGAGCATGGAAAAGATCATCGCGCTCAGCAAGGGGCGCGGGTTTATCTTCCCCGGATCCGAGATCTACGGGGGACTGGCAAATACCTGGGATTACGGTCATCTCGGCGTGGAGCTCAAGAACAATGTCAAGCGCGCCTGGTGGCAGAAGTTCGTGCAGGAATCTCCGCACAATGTCGGCGTGGACTGCGCGATCCTGATGAATCCCAAGACCTGGGAGGCCAGCGGCCATCTGGGCGGCTTTTCCGATCCGCTGATGGACTGCAGGGAGTGCCATGAGCGCTTCCGCGCGGACCAGATCATCGAGAACTTCGCCAAGGACAAGGGCCTGGAACTGTCCTCGAGCGTCGACGGCTGGAGCCAGGAGGAGATGAAGAAGTTCATCGACGACAACAATGTTCCCTGCCCGTCCTGCGGCAAGCACAATTTCACGGACATCCGGCAGTTCAATCTGATGTTCAAGACCTTCCAGGGTGTCACGGAGGACGCCAAGAACACGGTCTATCTGCGTCCGGAGACGGCGCAGGGCATCTTTGTCAACTTCAAGAACGTGCAGCGTACATCGCGTAAAAAGCTGCCCTTCGGTATCGGACAGATCGGCAAGTCCTTCCGCAATGAGATCACGCCCGGCAATTTCACCTTCCGCACGAGGGAGTTTGAGCAGATGGAGCTGGAATTCTTCTGCAAGCCCGGAACGGATCTCGAGTGGTTCTCCTACTGGCGCGGTTTCTGCCGCGATTTCCTGCTGACGCTCGGCCTTAACGAGGAGGAGCTCAGGCTCAGGGATCATGATCCGGCGGAGCTTGCCTTCTATTCCAAGGGAACCACGGACATCGAATTCCTGTTCCCGTTCGGCTGGGGCGAGCTGTGGGGCATCGCCGACCGCACGGACTACGATCTGTCGCAGCATCAGAACACCTCGGGCGAGGATCTGACCTATTTCGACGATGAGACGAACGAGCGCTACATCCCGTATGTCATCGAGCCTTCGCTGGGCGCCGACCGCGTGGTGCTCGCGTTCCTGTGCGCCGCCTACGACGAGGAGAACCTCGGCACCGAGGACAAGCCGGACATGCGCACCGTGCTCCGTTTCCATCCGGCGCTGGCACCGGTCAAGATCGGTGTTCTGCCTCTTTCGAAAAAGGTCAATGAGGGCGCGGAAAAGATCTACGCGCAGCTTTCGAAAAAATGGAACTGCGAATTCGATGACCGCGGCAACATCGGCAAGCGCTACCGCAGGCAGGATGAGATCGGCACGCCGTTCTGCGTGACCTATGACTTTGATTCCGAGGAGGATCACAAGGTGACGGTCCGCTTCCGCGACTCGATGGAGCAGGAGCGTGTCGCGATCGATGAGCTGGAAGCGTATTTCAGTGAGAAGTTTGATTTTTGACCATCCTGGGGTGAATCGTTATGAAGAAGTTTACATCCGATGAACTGCGCAAAACCTGGAAGCAATTCTACATCGACCGGGGTCATGTGGACTGCGGTGCGGTGTCGCTGATCTCCGACGGCTCAACCGGCGTCATGTTCAATGTCGCGGGCATGCAGCCGCTGATGCCGTATCTGCTCGGCAAGAAGCATCCCAAGGGGACGCGGCTGTGCAACGTGCAGGGCTGCGTGCGCACCAACGATATCGATTCCGTCGGCGACAAGAGCCATGCGACCTTCTTTGAGATGATGGGAAGCTGGAGCCTCGGGGATTATTTCAAAAAGGAGCGCTGCCAGTGGAGCTATGAGCTGCTCACGCAGGTGTTCGGCTTTGACGCGGATCACCTGGCGGCCACTGTTTTCGCAGGCGATGAGAACGCGCCCCGCGACGAGGAGGGAGCGCAGTTCCGTATCGCTTCCGGATTCAAAAAGGAAAACATCTTTTATCTGCCTGCCGAGGACAACTGGTGGGGACTGGAGTACGGTCCCTGCGGCCCGGACAGCGAGATGTTCTATGTGGATGACAGGGAGCCCTGCGGCCCGGACTGCAGGCCCGGCTGCCACTGCGGCAAGTACACGGAGCTGGGAAACGATGTGTTCATGCAGTATGAAAAGCATCAGGACGGTTCCCTCACGCCCCTCGCGCAGAAAAATGTCGACACCGGCTGGGGGCTGGAGCGCGTGCTCGCCTTCCTGAACGGGCTGGATGATGTCTATAAGACCGATCTGCACACGGCGGCGATCGCCGAGATCGAGCGTGCGAGCGGCCTGAAATATGACGCGGAGGAAAAGAGCACAAGATCCATGCGGATCCTGGCGGATCACATCCGGACGGCCGTGATGCTGATCGGCGATGAAAAACGGCTCCTGCCCTCCAACGCGGGCGCGGGCTATGTGCTCAGGCGTCTGATCCGCCGTGCGGTACGTCATGCGCGCACGATCGGCCTGGACAAGGAGAACATCGTCAAAGTCGCTGAGATCTACATCGACAGATATAAGGATAGCTATCCGCTGCTGGATCATAACAGGGGCTTCATCCTGACGGAGCTTTCCCGCGAGATCGACCGGTTCGCCTCCACGCTGGAAAACGGCATGAAGGAGTTCCAGAAGATCCTGGAGACCGAGCGTGCAAGCGGCTCGATCAGCGGCAGATCCGCCTTTTTCCTCTATGACACCTACGGCTTCCCGCTGGAGCTCACGGTGGAGCTCGCCGAGGAGGAAAAGCTCACGGTCGACGAAGAGGGCTTCGCGGCTGCCATGGAAGAGCAGAAGCAGAAGGCCAGGGACAATCAGAGCTTTTCGGCAAAGCTTTCCAAAGGGGAGAGTGCCTTTGATGCGCTGGACGCGTCCGTAACGAGCGAGTTTGTCGGCTATGGCGCCACCGAAGCGGACGGCAGGATCGCCGCGATGAGCCTTGCGGGCGAGGACGGCGAGACGCTGGTGCAGACGCTCAGCCAGGGGCAGAGCGGCAGGATCATCACGGATGTGACTCCTTTTTACGGCACGATGGGCGGTCAGACCGGTGATACCGGGCGGATCGTCATCGCCGGTGAAAACGGGGCAGAGGCGGTCTTTACCGTGACCGATACGATCCATGTGGCAGGCGGCAGAACGGCGCACTGCGGAAAAGTAGAAAGCGGTTCCTTTGATACCGGCGCGTCGGTACATCTTGCGGTAGACTCCGCAAGGCGTCAGTCCATCTGCAGGAACCACAGCGCGACGCACCTGATGCAGAAGGCGCTGCGTGAGGTGCTCGGCGACCACGTGGAGCAGGCCGGCTCCTATCAGGACGCGGAGCGCACCCGCTTTGACTTCAGCCATACGCAGGCCATGACAGGCGAGGAGATCGCCCGGGTGGAAAAGATCGTCAATGAACGGATCGGCGAGGATATGCCGGTCAATACAAAGGTCATGTCCCTCGAGGAGGCGAAAAAGACGGGCGCGATGGCGCTGTTCGGTGAAAAGTACGGCGACGAGGTGCGTGTTGTCGACATGGGCGGCTGGTCCGTCGAGCTCTGCGGCGGTACGCATGTGTCGTCCACGGGCCGGATCGGGCGCTTCAAGATCCTCTCCGAGAGCGGTGTCGCTGCCGGTGTGCGCAGGATCGAGGCGATCACGGGAGATCATGTATTCGAGTATTACGAGGACAGGGATAAGAAGCTCCAGGAGGCGGCTTCGCTCCTGAAGTCCGCGCAGGACGGCGTGCTGGATGCCATCAGAAAGCTCCAGGAGGAGCTGAAGGCGGCTCGCTCCGAGAACGAGAGCCTGAAGTCAAAGCAGGCGAAGGAGGCGCTGGGCGATGTCATGTCGCAGGTCAAAGAGGTGGCCGGCATGAAGCTGCTCGCCGCAAAGGTGCCGGGCGTCGACATGAACGGTCTGCGCGATCTGGGTGACGACCTCAAGGGAAAGATCGGAAGCGGTGTTGTGGCGCTGTTCTCCGAGGCCGGCGGCAAGGTCAGCCTGGTCGTCATGGCAACGGATGACGCGGTCGGCCGCGGTGCCCACGCGGGCAATCTGATCAAAGAGATCGCTCCCAGGGTCGGCGGCGGTGGCGGCGGACGCCCCAATATGGCACAGGCGGGCGGCAAGAATCCCGCCGGTATCGACGAGGCAGTCGCAGCCTGCGAAGGGGTTCTTGCGGCACAGCTTTCGAAGTAAGACAGAATGGCGCAGGTTTCTGCGTAAGACGGAATGGATCTCTGCGTAAGAGGCGGAATCGATTTTTGCGTAAGACGGCATAAGGCCGGGAGGATGGACGCGCATGGCGCTCAATAAGAAACGGATCGTGGTCAAGGTCGGTACCTCCTCGATCACCAATGAAAAAGGAGAAGCGAATCTCAGACAGCTCGATCTTCTTTGCCGCGCGATCAGCGGGGTGCAGAACCTGGGCTACGATGTGATCCTGGTATCCTCGGGCGCGATCGCGGTCGGGGCAAACAAGATGCGGCTCGCGGAAAAGCCGAAGGATGTCCGGATGAAGCAGGCGGCTGCCGCGGTGGGGCAGTGCGAACTGATCCATCTCTATGACCGCTTCTTTGCCGAGTACGGCAAGATCTCCGGGCAGATCCTGGTGACCGGCGATGATATCAAGTCGGAGTCCAGCCGTCAGAACCTGACAAACACTTTTGACGCGCTGCTCGAAAACGGGATCATTCCGATCGTCAATGAGAATGACTCGGTGAGCCATACGGAGATCCAGTCGGAGAAGATGCTGTTTTCGGACAATGATATGCTCTCCGCGATCGTGGCGGTCTTCTGCAACGCCGCGACGCTGGTGGTGCTGACGGACATCAACGGACTCTATGACGCCAACCCGCAGACGGATCCGGGGGCACGGCTCATCTCCCGTGTGGAGAGGATCGATGACGGGATCCGCGCCATTGCCAGCGGTACCGCGACCAACCGCGGGACCGGCGGGATGATCTCCAAGCTGGACGCGGCTGAGTACGCGATGGATCACGGTGTGGACATGTTCATCACCAACGGGAAGAATCCGGAGAAGCTCTATGATATCGTCGATCACAAGATCGTCGGAACGTTGTTTGCAGGCAAGAATCTTTGAACCTGCAGGAAAGGAATGATCCATGGAATTTAAGCAGGTAGCGGAGACCAGTTCTCTGAAGGTTGTAGGAACCATTGAAAGCACGATCAAGATGCGCGATGTCGCGCAGAAGTGCAAGCTGGTGAGCACGGACAGCGGCCTCAAGATCGAGTGCAACTATACGGGCCCCAACGCCAGCCAGTATCTTTCGTTCATCGAAAAGCACCGCGAGGATCTGACCCAGTATCTGATGAATCCCGACACCATGGATTTCTATGACTGGATGGAGATCAGCCACCAGACGCAGCTCAAACTCAAGAAGCACGAAAAGGAGAATCTCGTCCTGGGCGTGACGTTTGATCCCGAGACGCAGCTTCTCGAGACCGGTATCATGGATGACAACCTGACAGTCAAGCTCGGCGCGCCGCTCATCCGGATCCACATCAACGATTACGACCGTGACAGCTTCAAGCTCCGGATCTACAACATGCTTCTTCTCGCGGATGAGATCGCCCTCGCCATGGGCAACGACGCTCTGCGCCAGATGGCAAACATCGAGATGGTCAAGACCTATCTCTCCGACATCTATGACAAGTATGTCATGCCGAGACAGCCGCAGTACGAGTAAGGGCGGGAGATCTATTCTGAAATCCATATTGCCTGACCGCAGATCGAGTTTTCTCTAGCACAAGGAGCCAGATCGGCAAAACCCGCCGCTCTGGCTCTTTTTCATCTGACTTTTCTCTTGCACAGGGAGCCTGATCGGCAAAACCCGCCGCTCTGGCTCTTTTTCATCTGACTTTTCTCTCGTGCAGGGAGCCAGATCCGTCAAAACCCGCCGCTCTGACTCTTTTTCATCCAGGCTGGGCGGAAACGGCCCCAGAGCGCCGATTTAGCCTACAAGCAGCTGGGACGGGGAAGTGGCTTGGGTTAAATCGGACAAAGAGCCTGAATTTAGCCCGACCGCAACAGGAAAAATGAAGTGATG